>DWZZ01000200.1 GCA_019117305.1 Candidatus Mediterraneibacter merdigallinarum
AGATGGCCAGGAATGTTTATGGACTGGATTTGGGAACTTATGAAATAAAAGTGTTTGATAAGAGAAAAAATGAAATATGGTGCGAGAAAAATGTAATTGCCATGAAAGACAGGAAATACATTTTCTCGCTGGGGGATCAGGCGTATGAGATGTATGAGAAGTCTCCCGACAATATACAGGTGGTTTTTCCTATGAAAAACGGTGTGATTGCCCATTTTGACGATATGCAGTATCTGCTGGGCAATCTTTTGAAAACGGGAAGGCAATTTGTAAGAGGGTCGGAATATGTGATCGCGGTTCCCACAGATGTAACAGAGGTCGAAAAAAAAGCTTTTTTTGACCTTGTCTTTCATTCTGAGGCACGGGCAAAATCTGTCAGGATTGTTGAGCGGGGGCTGGCCGACGCACTGGGATGCGGCATCGACATTATGGAGGAAAAAGGAGCGTTTATCGCTAATTTCGGCGGTGGCACAACAGAACTGTCTGTATTGTCATCAGGCGGTATCGTGCTGAACAGGCTGGTCAAGATCGGCGGGGACAGTTTTGATGATGCAATTGTTTCTCTTGTACGGCATAATCTTGAGTTCCTGATCGGGAGAATGACGGCTGAGAGGCTTCGTAAGGAATTCGGAGTATTCGATCAGAAAACAGACACTGCTATTACTGTATCGGGCCGGGATCTGATTACCGGAGTGCCCGGTCAGACTGAGATTCCGATCAGTCTGGTGAGGGCAGCTATGAAAGACCCGATTGAAGAATGTGTCCATGCGATTCGCACAATGATCGAGCGGACTCCTCCTGATGTAAGAAGAGCGATAGAGGCGAAAGGAATTTATCTTACAGGAGGCTTGTCAAATATGAAAGGGCTCTCTACATATCTTCAGGAGAGCATCGGACTTTCTGTTATAAGTTCCCCGCAGGCTGAACTGTGCGCTGTCAGAGGCCTTCAGAAGATTATTTCTGACAAGGCTTATTACAGACGGCTTCTTTATTCTATGTTGGACGATAATTACAGGTGGTTGAGATAATATGAAAAAGAAAAATCATACATCCGTTACGAACAGATATATATTGCTGGGACTTTCAGCATTTTGTATTCTCATGATGCTTCTGTCTTCATTTTCAGACAGAGTGGGAGGACCGTTTAAAGCACTGGCCAATGTTACGGTTATACCTCTTCAGCAGGGCATTAACCAGATTGGCAGCTGGCTTGGAGATATGACAGATAATTTTGACACTATGGAGCAGCTTCGAACAGAAAACGAACAGCTTCAGGAGCAGGTTAATAATCTGATAACAGAGAACAATTATCTTCAGGCAGAACAGTCAGAGCTGGAGCGGCTTCAGGAGCTTTATCAGCTGGATCAGAATTATGCAGATTATGAAACAACCGGAGCTCATGTTATAGGGAAAGATTCCGGAAACTGGTTCAATTCCTTTACCATTGACAAAGGAAGTCGGGACGGCATTGAGATAGATATGAATGTAATGGCGCAGAGCGGCCTTGTGGGCATTGTAGTTGATGTAGGGCCTACGTGGGCGAAAGTCCGTTCCATTATTGATGATTCCAGTAATATAAGCGGTATGGCCCTGTCCACCTCAGATACCTGTATTGTAAGCGGGGATCTTTCTCTGATGAGCGACGGGCAGATCCGGTTTGAACAGATGGAAAATAATGATAATGTAGTAAATGTAGGCGATCAGATTGTAACGTCTTATATCAGTGACAAATACCTTCAGGGTATTCTGATCGGATATGTAAGTGAGATAAATGTGGATTCCAACAATCTTACCCGGTCCGGCTATATTACTCCTGCAGTTGATTTCAAAAATCTTCAGGAGGTGCTTGTTATAACTACAACAAAGGCTGAACTCACGGGACAAAACGAAACATGAGCACCAGAAGGGGAGTCGGGGATTATGATGAAGTCAAAAAAAATTAAAAGAATTATTATTACAGCGGTTCTGATTTTGGCTGCATATCTGATCCAATGTACAGTTTTACCGTTCCTGGAAATCGCAGGAATTAAACCGAATCTGCTGATCATTGTCACATCTTCGATCGGGTTTATGCGGGGATCCCGGGAGGGAATGTATACAGGAATTGCAGCCGGTCTTCTGACAGATATTCAGTTCGGAGATATGATCGGATTTTATGCCATGATATATTTACTGATCGGATTTATAAACGGCCTGTTCCGACAGGTGTATTTTGATGAGGATATCAAGCTCCCGCTTTTCCTGATTACGATCAGTGAATTTCTGTACGGAATTGTAATTTATTTTCTTATGTTCCTGCTGAGAAGCGATTTTGATTTTCTGTATTATCTGAACAGAATTATTGTGCCCGAGCTGATTTATACAATTGTTATTACTTTGGGATTCTATCCACTTATTCTGTTTATCAATCAGAAGCTCGAAGCAGAAGAAAAAAGGAGTGCAAGTAAATTTGTTTAGAGAAATTATTGACCGCATAAAAGAGGCAGGAGAGTATATTATACGAAGCAGACTTGTTACGCTGATCGTAGTATTTCTTCTGACATCTGCTATCCTTCTGGGACGTCTTTTTTATCTGCAGATTGTCAGAGGGGAGGATTATCTTGAAAATTATGAGCTGCAGATCAGAAAAACACGGGATATTGCCGCAACCCGCGGGAATATTTATGACCGCAACGGAAATCTGCTGGCGTACAATGAGCTGGCCTATTCTGTTACAATAGAAGATACCGTTCCGTCAGATACAGGAACCAAAGAAAAAAATAAAATTCTTAATAATATCCTGGATCAGGTACTTACAATTGTTGAGTCCCACGGGGATTCCGTAATAGACAGTTTCGGCATTATTCTGGATTCTTATGGCAATTATCAGTTTGCGGAAACGAATGAAACACTGCGTCTGAGATTTGTGGCCGACGTGTACGGGGAAGCGTATATTGACGACTTGACAGAGGAGCAGCGTAACAATTCGGCAGCGGAAATTATTCATTATCTTTGTTCAGAACGATATGGTCTGGATGATGAAAATGAAAGTCCGGAGTATATCCTGAAAATGATCAATATGCGTTATGCAATGGGGCTGAACAGTTTTCAGCAGTTTATGACGACTACTCTTGCTTTTGATGTCAGTAATGAAACTGCGGCGGCCATTATGGAAAACCAAAGTTCACTGACAGGTGTGGATATTGAGGAAGATTCGCTGCGCAGATATACTGATGGAGAGTATTTTGCCTCTATTATAGGATATACAGGACAGATTTCCCAGGAAGAATATGACAATCTGAGCGCGGAAGAGAAGAAACGATATTCTTTGTCTGATATTGTGGGAAAATCCGGTATCGAACAGACAATGGACAGCATCCTTCAGGGCGAAAAGGGAGAGACAACCTTTTATGTGGACAACCTGGGTAAAGTAACTGAAACTGTCAGCACAACAAATCCGAAAGCCGGAAATGATGTATACCTTACAATTGATAAAGATCTTCAGATCAATGCATATAAATTGCTGGAAGAAAAACTTGCCGGCATCGTAACATCCAAACTTCGGAATATTCTGGAATATGACCCATCCACAGAAAAAGATGCGAGTGATATTATCATTCCTGTCAGCGATGCGTATAATTCCTTTATTGCTAACAGGATTATAGATATGGATCATTTCAGCAGCGATGATGCAAAGACTTCGGAGAAGGAAGTTTATGCGATCTTCCAGGAGAAAAAATCATCTGTACTGCCGCAGATCATGTCAGAACTGCAGAGCGCAGACGCCGCGGTTTATAATGATTTATCAGATGAAATGCAGGCTTACATGGATTACATTTATGACACAGTACTTACTGCAAATACAGGAATTATTCTTACCGGAGAGATTAATTCTTCAGATGAAATGTATATTTCCTGGAATACAGAAGGCGATGTCAGTCTTCATGATTTTCTGAATTATGCAATTACGCAGAACTGGATAGACACATCCAAGCTTGGAAACAGCTCTTATTCGAGCTCAACAGAGATTTTTGATGAAATACTGACATATTTGGAAGAATATTTGAATGAGGACAGTGGTTTCGACAAACTTCTCTATGAATATCTTATAAAATCAGGAAGTGTCACAGGCGCTCAGATCTGTTCGATCGCATACGAACAGGAAGTGCTTCCGATGGATGAAGCAGCTTATAATGGTTTGAGAAGCGGAAGTGTTGATTCCTATTCATGGCTTCTGGATAAAATTCGGAATCTTGAGATCACACCCGGACAGCTGGCTCTTGAGCCCTGTTCGGGAGGTCTTGTGATAACGGATCCTAATTCCGGTGATGTGCTGGCCTGCGTTTCCTATCCCGGATATGATAATAACCGACTGGCTAATACAATGGATTCAGCCTATTATAATCAGCTCAATACCGGACTGGCCAATACCTTCTACAATAGAGCGACACAGGAAAAAACAGCTCCGGGTTCTACTTTCAAGATGGTTTCTGCTGTGGCGGGACTGACGGAGGGAGTAATTAACGCCAATACGTCATTTTATTGCGACGGTACTTTTACAGAAGTTACTCCGAGTCCGCACTGCTGGATTTATCCCAGCGGTCACGGTTATCTTAATGTAGTCGGAGGTATTCAGAATTCATGTAATGAGTTTTTCTACAACGTAGGATATAGTCTTGGTATGGATGCAAGTGGAAACTACGACAGTGAGACAGGTATAGAGAAGCTGGCTAAATATGCAACGATGTTCGGGCTGTCAGAAACGTCAGGAGTAGAGATCCCTGAGTCGGAACCGGAGATTTCTGATGAATATGCTGTTCAGTCAGCCATCGGCCAGGGTACAAACAACTTTACTGTCAGCCAGTTAAACCGTTATGTAACAGCCGTGGCAAACAGCGGAACGGTATATGATCTGACACTGATTGACAAGACAACAGATTCTAACGGCAATCTGATTAAAGATTACCAGGCAGAAGTTGTGAGTACAATGGATGAAGTCGATTCGTCCACATGGGATCTGGTACATGAGGGAATGCGGAGAATGGTAGAAAATTCATCTACATTTTCCGGGCTTGATTTTGATATGGCCGGAAAGACCGGTACGGCACAGCAGAGTAGCGTCCATGCAGACCATGCGTTGTTTGTCGGTTATGCACCCACCGATTCTCCGGAGATTGCTGTTGCGGTCAGAATGGCTTATGGCTACAGTTCTTCCTATGCGGCGGAAATCGGAAGAGATATAGCAAGTATTTATTTTGATCCCGACTCCGCAGACGATCTGATTACCGGATCTGCGGCACATCTGGGAGATGCACTTGCAGGTGATTAAAAAGGAATGGTGATGATAAGTGGACAGGCTGGTTACAATCCGAAGCTGCAGGTATGGAATAGATATCCAGCTCAGCCCGGACGCAGAATTTGGCGTCCTGGCGGATACTCTTGCAGAAAAGTTTCATGCCTCTGCCGGATTTTTCAAGAATGCACAAATGGCGCTGAGTTTCAGCGGAAGAATATTAAGCCGTACAGAAGAAGAACATGTGCTGAAAATAATCAGTGATAATACAGATATTAATATTCTTTGCATTATAAGTCGTGACGAGAAAATGGAAGCGATGTACAGAAGCGTTGTGGAACAGACACTTTCAGATATACAGAAACGGGAGGGACTGTTTTACAGAGGAACACTTGCAAAAAGACAGGTTCTGGAGTCTGATGCCAGCATTGTTGTTCTCGGAGATGTGGAACCGGGAGCCAGAGTGATTGCAGAGGGGAATATTGTTATCATCGGTGTTCTTTATGGTTCGGCTCATGCGGGCGCGTCCGGAGACAGAAATGCTTTTGTCGCCGCACTTGCCATGCAGCCAAAAAAGCTTTGCATCGGTGATATTGAAGCAAAACGTCAGATCATTTATCAGGAGAGCCTTACAATAAAGGGTCCTCAGATAGCGGTGGTGGATGGAAAACGTATTTATCTGGATCCGCTTGTGGATGAAACTGCCGGGTGTATGAGACTTTAAGGAAAAGTCTCTGATTCATCCCAGTGTTTTCCAGACTGGCCGGGCTTGTACTTATAATATGTGTAGGAGGAAAAAGCAGCATGGGAGAAGTAATCGTCATTACATCAGGAAAAGGCGGTGTCGGCAAGACGACAACGACAGCAAACATAGGAATCGGTCTGTCAGGACTGGGGAAAAAGGTGCTTGTTATTGATACGGATCTGGGCCTGAGGAATCTTGATGTTGTGATGGGCCTGGAAAACAGAATTGTATATAATCTGGTTGATGTGATAAACGGGAATTGCCGGCTGAAGCAGGCGCTGGTCAGAGATAAGCGTTTCCCGGAGCTGTATCTGCTGCCATCTGCCCAGACAAAAGATAAGAGCAGTGTTTCGCCGGAACAGATGAAAAAACTGGTGGATGACCTCAGAGATGAATATGATTTTGTCCTTCTTGACTGTCCGGCAGGAATTGAACAGGGATTCCAGAATGCTATAGCTGGAGCGGAGCGTTCCATTGTTGTTACGACACCGGAGGTATCGGCGATACGTGACGCCGATCGGATTATAGGTCTCCTGGAGACATCAGGTATTAAGAAAAATCAGCTTCTGATCAACCGGATTCGTATCGATATGGTCAGGCGTGGAGACATGATGTCTGTAGATGACGTTACGGAAATTCTGGCGATTGAGCTGCTGGGAGTGATTCCTGATGATAAACAGGTTGTTATTGCCACAAACCAGGGAGAGCCGGTTGTGGGGGAAGGGAGTCAGGCAGGCGCGGCATACGACCGGGTATGCCGGAGACTGACAGGGGAAGAGATTCCGGTTTATGATTTTTCACAGCCGGAAGGTCTTTTCGGTAAAATTTCCGGTTTCTTTCACAGAAATCAGGGAGGCACATTATGAATTCGCCTTCAGTATTTGTCGCAAAAGAGCGGCTGAAGAACCTTCTTGTGTCAGACAGGATACAGTGTACTCCGGATGCTGTGGACAGACTCTCAAAAGATCTGTATTATACAGTTTCAAAGTACATGGAAGTCACACCGGATGATTTTAATATTGAGATAACACGTACAGATATACATATAAGATATACAGGAGAAAAAAATTGAAATCTTTTCTTAAAAATATCAAGCTTCATTACAATATAAAAGATTACCGTTTCAGCCTTGTAATCCTGGTGACTATTTTATCAATTATCGGAGTGTTTATGGTGAGAAGCGCAAGACCGGATCTCACAGGACGTCAGATGATGGGAGTTGTGCTGGGACTGGCAGCTATGTTAATTATTTCTCTGATTGATTATAAGTGGGTTTTGGGACTGTACTGGCCGTTATATGGACTAAATCTGATTATGCTTATTGCGGTGCCGATATTCGGTACAGAGGCAAACGGGGCCAAAAGGTGGCTGAATCTGGGATTTACCCAGTTCCAGCCGTCTGATCTGACAAAAATACTGATGATACTCTTTTTTGCCAGGTTTCTGATGGACCGTAAGGAAAAAATCAACAGACCAATGACGCTTCTGCAGGCTGTCGCGCTTATTCTTCCATCGCTGATTTTGATTTATGAACAGCCGAATCTGTCCACGACAATCTGTATAGCAGCTTTGTTCTGTGCTTTGATTTTTCTTGGCGGGCTCACATACAGATACATTGTTCCGGTAATCGCTGTTATTGTTCCGGCTGTTATTATTCTGCTCGCCATAGCCGTCCAGCCGAATCAGCCGTTTCTTGAAGATTATCAGCAGAAAAGAATTCTTGCATGGCTTGATCCGGAGGAATATGCTGACGACGGGGCTTATCAGCAGCTGAATTCTGTAATGGCCATCGGTTCCGGCCAGCTTTCAGGAAAAGGATATAACAATGATGAGACAACTTCTGTTAAAAACGGAAATTTTGTATCCGAACCGCAGACAGACTTTATTTTTGCAATAATTGGAGAAGAATTAGGATTTGTGGGTTGTTGTGTTGTCATATTTTTGCTATTATTAATTGTGATAGATTGTATTTTGATCGGCTTAAAGGCAAAAGATACAGGTGG
>DWZZ01000201.1 GCA_019117305.1 Candidatus Mediterraneibacter merdigallinarum
GGCCTATTGCCAGACAGATCTGCCTGAGTTTTCTTAATGAGCAGTTTATCAAGGCGAATGCCACCAACCCGAAAAAGACGCAGGCCCTTGGAGTGATCGTGGATGAGGTGCATCAGAACTTTGCTGTGAAATCACAGGTGGCGAGTCTGGATTATGTGGCAAGGACAAGCCGGAAACGTCTTGTGTCATTATGGACGGCAACGCAGGCTCTCAAAGATTACGACTGCTGCAGGGAAACGGAAGCACTATTGAAACAGGCTGCGGCAAAGTTTGTGTTTAAGCAGTCGTACAGTGACCGGAAATGGGTGCAGGAAGCACTCAACCTGACAAGCGGGCAGACGGAGAGAGTCCTGGAATTAGGAGGCGATCCTTCGGATGAATCCGGAAGCCGGAAAGGGGAAGTCTGCATTGTAGACAACGGGAAGGTCTGTTTTGTAAAGATTGATTATCTTAAGAAAGCTGAAGCCGTATTTGTAGAAACGGATCCCCGCGTGATCCAAGAGATGTACGCGTAAGGGGGCTGCCTATGAGAAAATGGACAGTTTTGGGGAAAGTCTGCCTTTTTTTACTCTGTTTTACGCTTATGATGCCATGTACAACAGTGGTGTACGCGACGGATGACCTGACAAATGAGGTAGATGAAGCAAATGAAGACCGGTTCTCGCAAGGATCTCCCTGGCTGGAAGGCGCGGATGATTCTATATACTCGAACGGGGTTGATACTACCGAAGAAGAACAGGATATTGAACCGGATGAGCCGGGGATGGTTGAGAAGTATTTTTCCGAACTGCTGCGAAATATAGCAAGCAGCCTGATCGCTCTTCTCGAAAACATCCTTGGAACGAGTCTTGACGGCATTATATATGGAAGAGTTGGAAGCGGAAAGCCCAATTCGGTAAATATATTTGGCTTTGAGCTTCGATCCGGGAATCCGTATGGAGTTACAGCTGCCGTTTGTTATTCCCTGTTAAGAAGTATGGCTTTTGTATTTCTCGGCATCATGTTTGTAGCAATCCTTGCAAAAAGCCTTTGGACAGGGCAGACGGCCCAGAGCAGGGAACAGATTAAGTCAAGTATCTTCTCGACTGCTATGAAATTCAGCATTCTTATGCTGATGCCGTTCCTGTTTGATGTGGCGCTCTATGTCAGGGATGTGGCGCTCTATGGGATCAAAGAGGTGACCGGACAGATGGTTACAGGCGGAGCGACACTCTCTTTGTCGGAAGCATTCCTTACAAACGCAGAACAGACCGGCCGCTTTGTTGATGCTGTGATGTATTTGGGAACGGTCCTGCTTACGATGTATTTTGCGATAGTCTATATCGCACTGGCAATTGATGTCCTGGTTGCCTTTGTCGCTTTCCCGGTTTTGTGTCTGCTGCACTCCCCCAAAAGGGATCTGCTCGGGAACTGGATTATGAGTGTCTTTTCGGACGTTATTACCCCGCTTTTAGACGCGATTCTTCTGATGGTGCCGCTCCTTACCAGCATGATGCTGGGGGACGTGATTCAGGGGATTGCGGTGATTCAGATGATCATGTGTATGCTGATCATCCCGGCGAGAAATCGCATTAAAAGCCTTCTGGGTATCCAGAGTAATGAGCGGGGAGGGTTCCTGTCTGCAATGGGTCTTTTTGCTATGGGACGGATGATAGCCGGAAAGGCGAAAGGAGCCGTGCAGAGAATATCTGGGATTCGTTCGGACCTTGAGAAGAGCCATGCGCACGGGGAAATGGCAGAAGTGGATGAGGAAGAAAGAGAAGCACTGCTGGGCGGATATGACCGCAGTGGATCAGACAACAGAGCTGTCAGTGACATGGAAGAAAGAGAGCGTATGGAACAGGCTTCTGGGGGACCCAGAGACTCTGCGGAAATGGAGGGCAGTGGTGCGCCGGAAGCAGCGGATCTTGACGATGATATGCTGCAGGATGGCAGCCGGAATGAACTGGCAGGTATGGACGAAATCGCTGATGATACGCAAATTCCGGAAAACGCGGGCTTAGAGGCGGGCGAACCCGGTGAGGAGCCTGCAGAGGAGGATATGTCTGAAGCTCCGGAAAGCACAGGTGTACCGCTCTCACGGAACGAGGCGCTCAGGGATCTCAATAAGACAATGGATACTATGCAGCAGAAAATAGATGATCTCCGGGTAAAGAAGGCTGCTTATCAGAATCAGGAAAAACAGGCGGCGCGTAAGATGCTGGATTATGAAAAAGGCAGTGATGAATACAGAGATCTTGAGAAGAAAAGAGCGGATGCGGCGCTTGGTGCTGCGGAAACAGCAGAGAAAATTGAGAACCAGACCAGAAAACTGAACCAGCTCCGCCAGCAGGAGAAAGAGCTTCGGGGAAGCGATCGGGGAGCTGTTCCGACACAGTTTGATGAAGCGAGGGCGAGAATCCTGTGTAAGCGTGCCAATATTGACAATTTTGAACAGCCGGAATTCAGGGGCGTGTTATCAAATGCGCAGATGGAGAAGCTGTACCGCCAGAGAGCAATCGCAAATGCAGTTAAGGGAGGAGCTGCTGTCGCCGGCGCGGCAGCCGGCGGTGTGTTGCTTGGCGGCGGTAGTGTATTTTTAGGAACAGGAGCAATGCAGATGGGGGCTGTAGCAGGTGTGACTGCAGGATCAGCGATCGGCAGTACAGCAGTCAGTGCAGGAATTGCAGGCGGGCGTTTTGCAAGGTCGATAGGAAATCGCTTTGTGGGCAATGGCAATGTTTCACCGCCTGTGGGATCTGACATTCCGCCGGCAGCTCCGTCTGCTCCCGTACCGGCGACGACGCCAACCCCGACAGCAGGCGGCGAAGCAGTTGTACCGTACGATCAGCCTGTTATCCATCAGACTCAGCAGGTGGAACGGGAAATCGTG
Organism: Candidatus Mediterraneibacter merdigallinarum; assembly: GCA_019117305.1. Taxonomy (GTDB): domain Bacteria; phylum Bacillota; class Clostridia; order Lachnospirales; family Lachnospiraceae; genus Mediterraneibacter; species Mediterraneibacter merdigallinarum. The sequence continues at coordinate 2,873 of DWZZ01000201.1, forward strand.
ACAGAGGAAAGTCAGGGTGCTGGCGAATTTATACCACAGACAGCAATTCGCACTGCGGAACAAAAGGTACAGGTGCAGATCGAAAAAGACAGTGCAGCTGCGATTCAACAGATTTTAACCCCGGGCGGCGGGCTCCGTAACAGTACGGCAGTACAGGCGCTTCAGCAGGCCAATATTGAAACAGAAAAATATATTCTGGCTGCCAGAGAATTGGAAGGAACTGTACTGACAAAACATCAGGAACTTGCAAAGCGTACGGAACTCCAAACGGAGAAGCTTACAGATGAGATCATGAAAAAGCTGAGCAATAACCCTGACTATGAGCCGGGAACAGAGAATTATGCCACGGCACGGGCATCCGTATCGGATAAAGTCCGTGCAATTATCGAACGCCAGAACCGGGATCTTTTTTAGGGAGGATGAAACTTGAAACTTAAGAGAAAAATCTGCGTGTTGTTTGTGGTCATCCTGTCAGCTTTCCAGTTTACTGGCTGTGAGTTTGAAGGCAATGAATATGGGACTGCCAATGTACCGCCCATGGTGGAACAATGGAGATCTCTGGTAGAGCATTATGCAGAAGAGTATGGAATACCGGAATATGTAGAGCTGATTCTTGCGATGATTATGCAGGAGTCAGGAGGAAATGCCGAGCAGACCCCGGATATCATGCAGTGTTCGGAAAGTGCCGGGATGTCGCCTAACGCGATCGATGATCCGGAGGTGAGCATCCGCCAGGGTGTGAAATATCTGGCATCATTGGTCCGATCCGGTGAAGCGGCGGGAGTAGACCGGGAAACGGTTATCCAGGCTTACAATTTCGGCGGAGGGTACATATCGTTTATAGCCGAAAATGGCGGGAAACACTCGGATGAGCTGGCAAGGAAGTATTCCTCCTCCATGGCATCCAGATATGGATGGAGCAGCTATGGTGATGTGAAGTATGTGGAGCATGTATATTCGCATATGAATTTTGACACGGCTGTTGCTGGAGAAGGATATGAAGCCATGTATGCAGTAATGAAGGAGTATGAAGACGTCCCATATCGTTTTGGCGGGGAAACAAAAGCCGGGATCGACTGTTCTGCGATGTCAAAAAAAATATACCAGGCTGCCGGGATCACAATTCCCCGGAATGCGCAAGCCCAGTATAATGCCTGTAAACATATACCGGAAAGCGAAGCCAGACCAGGGGATTTGATCTTTTTTACAGGAACGTATGATGCAGGAGCATATATTACCCATGTAGGTGTATACACGGGTAATAATGAGTTTTTCCACGCAGGTGGAACGAAATGTCAGTTCTCGGATTTTACGGGTTATTATAGAGAACATTTTGTCAGTTTTGGACGGATGTAATGAGATAAAAGGAGGATGTTATGAGTAAAAAGCGAATGGTTTTCGTGTTTGTAGCTATTGTTGCAGTGCTTTTAGTGATACCGGCTGCATTTGTGATCAGTGCGGTGATGCAGCCGGAAGAGGAGCAGGAACAGAGCCCTGTTGCGGAAGAACAGGAAATCCTGTCTCCGGAAGAAACGATACGGCAATTTGCGGATGTGATTTATACATATGATACCAGTGAACGTCAGTTTTATGACGGGGCAGAAGAGTATATGACACCGGAAGCTTATGAGACTTTAGTACCGATGCAGGACCCGGAGGAAGCTGATGAGGCCCCGATACAGATGACATCAAAGCTGGACAGCATTACCTGTTATTACAAAGTGTCGGAAAGTCCGATGCTGGAAGCGGTTGCTGATGTTGAGTATTCTTTGTCCGGAATGGGCGATTTCCGAAACCATCAGCTCCTCAAACTCGTATTGACATACACAGACGGCTGGAAGATATCAGAATGTACGGTTCTGGCTACAATCGAACAGTAGGAGGCGCATGGTTATGGCGGAAAGCAGGGAAAAACTTTACATACTATGCGGGCTTGCAGGAAAAGGAGAGGACGATATCAGAAATGCTCTGACCGAAAAAGCGGAGGAGGCCGGGTATGAAGCGGTATGTGTGAGCCGTTACCGGAAAGCCGGGATCAGACAGTATATCGCAGAGCATCCGGAATTTCGGATTGTACTTCTTCAGGAATCCATGCAGAGCAGTTATCCATATACGGCTGAAGAACTGGCAGAACTGATGGATGATTATAACCTGCTTATTATTGTATCGTTGAACAAATCACACCGGGCTAACCAGTATATGAAGATCCTTTATACGGCGGGGATTCTGAACGCATTATATGAGGAGGATGCCACGGCTGCAAACATCATGAACCTGATCCTGTATCCGAGGACGAGGAAGCTCTGCCGGGAGTATTACCAGATTACAACGGCAGCAGACATCATGGAAACTCTGGAAGTGGTGGACGAGCCCAAAATGCAGGGATTTATTGATTATATTGAAGAATCTGACTCGGATACTGAAGTCATTCAGAAATATCGGTACGTTGCAAAATCAATAAAAATAATAGAAAATATATATCTAGCACGTCATTTATCTGAAAATGTAAAAGCTATCTTGGCGACGGAAGATGAGTTCCAGAAATATCTTTCACTCCATCAAAAGAAAAGGTGGAGGCCTTTCGGTAAGAAGAAAACCCACAGCCGGGAACGGCCGCTTCCGGAACGTGAAAAACCGCTTCCGCAAGCCGCCGCACCGCAGGAGATACGGAGCGACCGGAAGGAAGACAATAGCAATGTCGAGGAGATGGTGGATGAGGATATTTCCGATCTCCTTGGTTTTGGATCCGGAGAACGACTCTTTGATACCCAGGAATTTTACCCAGACGAATTATCTGAACAAGAGAAAAAGACAGAGGAGATTCAACCGAAAAAGCATATAAAAACAGGGAAAAGGAGTACATTCCTTAAAGCTGCAGCAGTATTGGGCGGAATGATTTTTCTAGCCGTAATCATCTTGTTTGGATTATTTCTGATTGCAGATTATCGGGCTTCAAGGGAGGAAACACCGCCGGTTATTTCACACAATACCAGCACAGAAGAGTCTGATACATCGGGCAGGATAACTGTCAGCAAAACAGATGATAAACCAGGAGAAGAGCAGGACGATCAGGAGAAAATGAAGACGGAAGATGAAGATCGTATGGCCGAGGAGCAACCCCGGGAAAATGAAGGGGAAACTCATACTGAAAGCCAGAAAACCCAGGGGGCTGAACCCGAGACGGCAGCTCCTGTACAGGAGGAAACATCTGAAATAAGACAGGAACAGGAGGAAGCGTCTGCGGCACCGCCGCAGAACTCAAATTCTGTCAGTATTTCCACCGGTCAGCCGGATCAGGTACAGGAGACACCGCAGGAGGAGCCGGTTTCTTATGTTGGTAAGATACTTACCGGATCTGAGGTGGCGGTGGCTGCGGCAGCAGAGGAACAGAAAGGAGCCCGATTATATCTGGTTACGCGTGAAAACGGGGAAGGATATTTCAGTGCATCGGTGATCGCCGGTATGGTTGACAGTACCTGCAGTTATCTAGTTGAGGGTTCGGACGGCGTGCATATTTCTTTTATTCAACAGTAACTGGAAACAAAGCACGAAAGGAGAATCTTATGGCAGATACACCGTCAATTGATATGATTACTGCAGATCTCGACAGACTTGGACAGCATATAAAGGATTTCAATAAAGGAGCTTATCCGGCATATTTATTTCAACTTCACAGTGTTTTAAAAATTCATGACATCCTGGAAATGCGGTTAAGTGATGTGTATTACTGCGATGACGGCTGTGTCAGGCTGCTCCCGGAGATTGTTTTTGAGGGGGAGAAGATTCATTTGGATGAATGGATGCGCACGGAGCTGGCCTGGTATGCATTTCAGCGTGTTGCTGTGTGTAATGCTGATGAAGAAGCATTGGAGGACTGGCTGTGCGTTAATATCCATGGCAGGCAGCTGCAGTCACAAGCATATCGTAAAATGCTGGAGCGGACAAGCTATGAACTTGGATTCCGTTCTAATTACAGTGTAGGCTATCTGCACAGCCTGTATGGCTATCTGCGGATCGCCTCTGGTCAGAGAACGCTTGCAGAGGTGGCGCGCGAGTATGGGGTAACGCAGTATTATCTTCAGCACAGGATATTTAAAGGCACCCCGATCCAATATGAAGATCATATTATCCGGCAGGTAGCAAATATGGAAGTGGATAAGGAGAAGGAATGATTTCGGCAGACAAAATATATGCAGAGTTATTAGAACTGTATCATAACAGTGGAAGAGAATTTTACGCGGAAATGGCAGCGCTGCTCGGTCAGCAGACAGACGGTATGGAGCACAGTTTTCTTACCCGCGAGGACGAGGGATGGAAAATAATAGCCTCCACTGTAAAAAACCGTGATGAGAGGGAGTTCTTGCGGAGACAGGCAGACACACTGGAGGACGTAACCTCCAGGGACTTTTTTTCGTTTCCCCAGCAGCGTGCAGCAGTAAGGACCCATCTTGTAATACCTCTTCGGGTGCGAAAAAGGTTTATAAGAACCATCTGGATCGTTGAGTCCAGAATAAGAGAACGTATCCCGGAACGGGAGATCATAAGAATCGCGCGGCTGATCGCACTGTTTTTTCAGCTTTCCAAAACGGAGCGGAACTGGTACATGGATCCCGGTACTGGACTTCCGGGGCGGACGTATTTCACACAGATCCTGGCAAAGCTCCTGGACGGCGGGCACAAGATAAGTGTTTGTGTTTTCCGGATTGATAGATACCGGGAAAGAGTACAGGAAAACGGGAGTCTGGAAATGGAACGGGAGTACCGGAAGATGATTGAGCAGATTAAGCAGCTCCAGCTCGGGATTCTTTACGCTGTTGCTGATGATACGGCAGCTGTAATATCACTTATTGAAGAGAAGGAGGCATATGCCAGAACGGAAAGCATCCTGGATCGATCTGACCGTAGGATTTTAGCAGCCATAATCCATCCGACGAAAGACGAGGATATCTTTGCTGTGATGGAGAACAGGCTTTCTGTCTGCAATACGACTGAAACTCGGGGAAATTCAGAAGGAAAGACGGATGAAGAGAACAGCGGGACGAGGGAAGAGGAGACATCGGATGCTTTTTCTCTGGAGGAGCTGCTGAGTGTTGTGCAGGAGGAGTAACTATGTGGAGGATATTAATTGCAGGGATTATCGCATTAGTGATCTTAACGTCCTCAGGAGAGGCAACGCCGGTATATGCAAAGGACAGTTCCGGACAGGAAGAAGATATCTATGATGCGCTGCAGGACAGCATCAATGAGAGCTGGGAGAACGGGTTTGAGGAGTTGGAAACAGATGATGAGATCGAAATAACGGGGCCGATTACGGAGAGGATTATCAGAAGCATTGCAAATGTTTTTTACAAGCATCTGGTGGAAATCAAGGCGTGGTCGTTGATTATCGGACTTATCTCAATGCTTTGCGGCATTTTTATTGCTGTAACAGCCAGATTGAACAAAAAGCTGCGCAGATTTGCGGTCATCGCACTGATTATCACGATACCGGGGCTGTTAACAGGATTTGTATTCGGGATCACAAAACTGATCAGTATATTTATTTAGAAGGAGGACTTTATGGATTTTCAGAATATAACCGATATGTTTTTAGTCAACATGAACAATCATCGTCCTATGGCAAAAGCCGATGCCGGGCATATGAAAAAGTATGCGTCAGCATATGAGCAGGGAACGTATTTGATGATGGGATTTGAAAAGGTGGACTCCATAACCGGGGACCTTTCCCTTGTAGATGATGATATCACAGTTATTATGCCATCGGACCAGATCAGCGGACGACCATATGATCTCCGGTATCGTGCTCAAAAACTGGAGGACATATATTGTGTGAAAGTAACTTCGATTGACAGTGCAAAGAAGATCGTCTATGTCAGCCATCAGGAGGCAAGGATGGAGAAGCGGCCGGAGATTGAAGCAGCCATCCAGCAGTATCTGGAGGCCGACACACCGGTAATCGTGAAAGGGAAAATCCTTAAAATACAGACAAGGATGGTTGACGGGGGGTCGGTAGATACCGGTGTCTGGCTTGATCTTTGCGGTGTTGGTATCCCTGCATTTGTCTATATTGGGAACTGGAAGAAGACATATACGGAATCGCTGCGCGGGAAAGCGGGGTATGGCGATATTATCGATGTCAAAGTGCTTGAAAGGGTTGAGAGAAAGAACGGGATGTACTATTATTCCTGTTCCAGAAAGGAACTTG
>DWZZ01000019.1 GCA_019117305.1 Candidatus Mediterraneibacter merdigallinarum
CCAGGGCCCGGGCGATGGCCACCCTCTGCTGCTGTCCGCCGGAAAGTTTCAGCACATTGCGCCGGGTCTCTTCTTCTGTCAGACCCAGGCGCTCCAGGATCGGCAGGGGCGGCAGTTTTGATGTCAGCGCCACATTCTCCCGGGGCGTCAGATAATCAATCAGATTGTAGCTCTGAAAAATAAAAGCCACATGATTTTTCCGGTGATCGGCAAGTCCCGTTCCGGCAATATCCTGCCCTTTATACAGAATCTGTCCGACTCCGGGACTGTCCAGACCTCCCAGCAGAGACAGCAGTGTAGTCTTGCCGCATCCGGAAGGACCCAGAATGGCATACAGCTTTCCCTGTTCCATCTGCGCGCTGACTCCCTTCAGAATCCGTTTCTTATTATTGTAGGAATATTGAACATTCTTTAGTTCCAAAATACACATGGGTATGATCCTCCTTAATTCATCTTTGTCAGTATTTCTTTCGGCTTCAGCCGCAGAACGGGAATCCCCGCGGCGGTCACAGAGAAAATAATCAGCACAGTTCCGGCGCCGTACACAAACAGAATATCCTGTCCGTTTACCCCGACCTGTATCTGCGTCAGTTCAACGGGATCCTCTGTCTGTTCCGTCTGTTCATTTCCGCTTAGCCGGGCCGCCTCATATTCCGGGGCAGCAGCCTGTTTCAGCAGATATTCCCCGGCGAATCCGGTGATGTTCCTGCTGCAGACAGCCGCAACGGCAAACGCGCAGACCGCGGTCAGGCATACCTCTGCCAGATGCTGAAGCAGTATATTCCATCTGCCGATTCCCATTGCCAGGTAAACACCGGTTTCATGTACCCGGCCCCGCATCCACATAGCAAGGATCAGGATCAGCAGAGCGGCACTGACAGCCAGAACAGCCAGAGACAGGATAACAACGATCTGTTCCAGAGCCTCCAGAGATTTCCTGGCATTTTCATAGTCCACCGCATGCTTCGTAAAAGTACACTGATCCCAGGAAGCTCCTTCCAGCTCCCGGATCTGCTGAATAAGCGCATCCAGTTTTTCCGGATCGTCAACCTGAAAATCCGCAGATTCAAAATAAGCATCTCCCCCTTCCGGAAACAGTTCGCAATAACTCTGAACGTCAATAAAAATGGTATTTTCATAAAGCACATGAGAAAGAAGCACCTCATCCTCCTGTGGTTCTGTGCTTTCAAAAATTCCCTTGATCTCTACCTGCACAGACTTACCCGCAATGCCTTCCCCGGTCATTACATCATCTGATACCATCTGTTCGTTCAGACTCAGCAGTATGGTATCGCCGATCTGCAGATCATTTTCCTCCGCCAGCCAGCGATGGATCACTGCCGCATATTTTCCCCCTTCAGTTACAGGACTCCCCTCCTCAATTTCAAATCCCTTTTCTGTAAAAAATTCATCCTTCTCCGTAAACGAATCTGCTACCACTTTTCCCGCATGTTCGAAGCCTTCCACAACCTGAAAGGCGCCCTCTGTCCTGATCTGCAGCGGTGTCCCGTCCTCACGCAGATATTCTGCATAGGAGGCGGAGCGTCCGTTGTATCCTGTGATTCCCGGGAGCTGCCGGATTGCCTGCAGCACCCCTTCCGTCAGCTGCCCTCCGGATGCTCCGGCATCTATGGAAAAAGCGCCCTTCAGGGACTGACGCACATTCAAAGCAGCTGTTTTTGTAGCTCTTTGGACAGAAAAACAAATCAGAAGCAATATTCCAATTACCAGCAAGAGTAAAAAAAGCAAAAGGGTTTTCCCTTTTTTCCGGGCATTATACAGAACTGCCCGCCTGATCCAGTTCATCCTGTGCCTCCTCTCATTCCATCATGGAAAGAATTTCTCTGGGTTTATATCTGAAAACAGGGATGCAGGAAAGAAGAACCGCCGCTGACAGAATAAGCGCGCCGCCGGCGCATACCCTCGCAAAGTCCCACTCTGATACAACTGCAGTCCCGGCTGCGATACCTGATTCAAACAGACCGGCAATCCATCCGGCAGACCATCTGCTCATAAACCACGCCGCGCCAAAAGCGGGAACTGCTGTCAGAGCCGTCTCTGCCATGTGCTGAAGCACCAGCGCTGTTTTCGGAATTCCCATGGCCAGCAGGATGCCTGTCTCCCGCAGACGGCTTTTCAGCCAGAAGGAAAGAAACAGAGCCACAACTCCTGCGCTTATCACTATAATAACAATAATCAGAGTCCGGATCAGAATTGTTGTATTTGATATAGAACCTGCGGTGCGCTCATATACTTCGTCATTGACTGTCACATTGAAGTTATTCCAGTTAATACTGTCAATTTCCTGAACGCTACGGATAATGCTCTCCAGCTGTTCCGGGTCATCCACATAGAAATCCGCATACTCATACCCCTCCCGCTCAGCTTCATCATCCACCCAGTCTATAAGAGATTTGGTCACACACATAGGCGCAAATATATAATTTTCATAGATATTGTAAGGAGCCATACTGCTCCGGTCTTCCTGGGAGGCAAGAATCCGGAACATTCCTACAATCTCCGCCTCCACACTTTTATCTCCGGCATTTACCGCTCCGGTCACCCAGTCCGGGCGGTAGATCAGCACCCGGTCTCCCAGGGAAAGACCGTGCTTTTCCGCCAGATCCTCACTGATTATAATGCCGTCCTCATCCTGGTCTGTAATGTGCCGTCCCTGCGTAAGCTGGAATGCCTGACTCAGAAAAAGCTCGTCATATTCGGTAAAAAAAGAGCCGATCACATTTGCCTGGTAATCCAGATCCGTGTCATCCCACAGGGACGTATCGTAAATCATCCTGTACGGATTTCCGGACAGATCCGTCAGATTATAATAGCCGATTTCTTTGGCGGTATATCCTTTGATTCCCTCCACTTTCCGGATCTCATCAAGCATGGCGTCCGTCACAAATTCCTGCTGAATCACAGACATGCCTCCGCCCATGCTGTTCATACTGCCGGTAGAAAGATTCCGTTCCACCGTAAAACTTGCTCCCGTTGTTCCTCTCAGCTTAGCGGAAGTATTTTCCGAAGCCTCCATTGCAGAGAGACCGCTCAGCACAAATGTAGCCGCAAGAAGCAGTACCGCAAAGAGAAGCAATGTACGCCCTCTGCTCCGCAGAGTATACAGCCCCGCCCGTTTCAGTAAATTCATCGTCTGTAACCTCCTGTATTTGATAGGACGATGATAGAGGAGGAAAGTGGAGCCTTGATGAAGTCCGGAAGTATTTTCGGTGGAGCTGTCTGAACTTTATTCCTTTATACAGGCAGGAAATATTCGCCGTCACCTTTCATATGGTTCACTTTTTTTGAAAAAATTTTTCAGACATAGAAATACCGGGAACCGAACCGAAGGGTTCTGCTCCCGGTCTGATCCTGCCATGCCGGTTTCTGACGTCTCAGAAAGCCGCCGCAAACCGCACGCCCTTTTCTGTATTTTCCATTTTATATGAAATCCCGTGATGGTCAAGTATTGTTTTTGTAATATAGAGCCCCAGGCCGCTGCCGCCGCTGTTCCGGCTGCGGGACTGCTCTACCCGGTAAAAAGGCATAAATATATTTTTCAGATCCTCTTCCTCTATGCGGGCATCCGTATTCTCAACACAGAAAACGCCATTCTTCAGGGACACTGTAATTACAGCCCCTTCTCCGGAATAGGCCGCGGCATTTCCAAGCACATTGGTGAAAACCTTTTCCAGCAGGCGCCCGTCCCCCTCATAATGAAAATCCTGCTCGATCTCCATGCGCAGCCGCATCTGTCTGTCCTCGATCCGCCCCTTTATCTTCTGACAGCTTTTCCGGAGCATCCTGCTGATATTCAGATCTGTCCGGGTCAGCTGAAAATCACTGCCGCCCATTCTTGCGGCGAACAGAATTTCTTTCACAATCTCTTCCATATCATTTACCGTCTTCATGCAGTGGCGCAGATACCGGTCCCTGTCTCTGTATTCGCCGACCTGGCAGATCATCCCCTCCAGTTCCCCTTTCATAATGGCTATGGGAGTTTTCAGTTCATGGGACACTGCGGTAAAAAAATCAATCCGCTGCTTTTCCTGTTCCCGCTCTTTTTCAATGTCCTGCTGCAGTTTCTCATTCGCCGACTGCAGACTGTCCAGCGCCTCCGCCAGCCTGTCGGACATTTCATTCAGACTGGCCGCCAGAACGCCGATCTCATCGGACCGCTTCACTTCACATTTCCATGTCATGTCCAGGCCTGTCATCCGCCTGGCAACGCTGCATATACGGATCAGCGGCCTGGAGAAATAACGGGAACAGACAAAGGCGCCCATTACAGAGATGAGAAGGATGATGGCTGCGATAAGAGGAATGAGGTTCAGCAGTATGCCATAAGACTGAGATACCGGCACAAGAGAAACCTCCGCGAAAATCCGGTACGTCTGTCCATTTTCCGCAAAGGACGCTGAACAGCTCAGGGATTTTGCAGGCGTTTCCCCTGCCTCATCATCCGCGAAGTTGACTCCGAACACATTTTCCCCGCTTTCATCATCAATCCTGACCGAGGCGTTATTCTTCATGGAAAATTCCAGAATCCTGTCAGAACTTTCCTCCCATCCCTCCGCCTCCAGCGTCTCCGTCAGCTCATAGAAGTCTTCCGTCACCTGGCCTTCCATCTCAGTCCGGTAGCTTTTCGGCAGAAAAATCAGAACCATCCCGTAAATAATAATACAGCAGCCGGCCAGAAGAGCCAGCATGGCAATAAACGTTTTCGCCTGAATGCTTTCACGGATTCTCTTTCTCAATTCTGTACCCCACCCCTCTGACCGTCTCAATATAATCCCCGCCCAGTTTCCTGCGGATGTTTTTTATATGCGTGTTTACGATCTTTTCATCTCCGAAATAATCATATCCCCAGATGCTGTCAAGCAGACTTTCTCTTGAGAATACCCGGCCCTGATTTTCCATCAGAAGCCGGAGAATCTCAAACTCACGGGCTGTCAGAGAAACATTTTCTCCGCCGACAGATACATCATAATTATCCGGATCCATTACAATATCCCGATAACGCAGCTGTGTATCTTCCTCTCTGGCGCCGCCTTTCTCCATACGGCGTAGCACCGCTTCAATCCGCCGCACAACCAGAGGCATGGAAAAAGGCTTTGTTATATAGTCGTCCGCCAGAGCGTCGAAGCCTTTCATCTGGCTGAAATCGTCATCCAGCGCCGTAAGCATAATAACAGGCGTACTGCTTTCTTTCCGGATCATTTCGCACACGGCAAAGCCGTTTATCTTCGGCAGTAATATATCAAGCAGAACCAGATCCGGACGGCACTCGCGGAATCTGTCGATTCCCTCCGCGCCGTCATCCGCGGACACAGCCCGGTATCCGGCGTCCTCCAGAAATGCCCGGATAATATTCTGGATGGGCTTCTCATCTTCAATAATCAAAATCGTTTTCGGCATCCCGCGCACCTCCCTGATGGGCAGTGTAGCACAGAAATATGGAGATTTGGTGGAGCGGCACGCCTTTTTTATCAAAAGCA
>DWZZ01000202.1 GCA_019117305.1 Candidatus Mediterraneibacter merdigallinarum
CTCCCTGTATTTATAGTCTGTATTAAAATCAAAAATAAACACCCCGCCGGGATCAAGATAATTATTGACCAGGCGGAATACCTGAACCAGATCTTCCGGATCCGTGATGTAATTTAAAGAATCACAGACACTTACCACTGCCCGGACGGTGCCGTACAATTCAAATTCCCGCATGTCCTGAAGAAGATACAGAATATCATGACCGGACTTCAGCCGCTTTTCCATTGCCAGCTCCAGCATATCCTCTGAATTGTCTACGCCGATCATATCATATCCATAACCGGCCAGAAGCTCCGTAAGCGAGCCTGTCCCGCACCCCAGGTCCAGAACAATCCCGTCCTCCGTGCCGGATTCCAGAAGCAGGCCCCGTATATATTGTGCCCATTCGCTGTAGGGTACATTATCCATAAACGTATCATAAACTGATGCAAAACTCGTATACGCTTCCACTTATATCTCCTCCTGTAAATCCCCGTACACAAAAGTGTAACACATTTTCCGCAAAATAACATTAAAATTCGGATTTGTGTGATCGAGGAGGGACGCCGGAAGAGACCAAATGGGGAGCTTTCATAACAAAAACAGCGAGTGATCCAGGCTGTGCGGACGCTCCGGATCTGATCAGTTATAGTTGAAAAGTTCCGTTTTGATTTTGTTTTATGAGAACTTGTGAAAGAAACTTCCACTTTGGAAAACCGGGAAAAATTCAGGAACTTTTCCCGGATAGAATATACAGGAGACGCAGGGTGCGGGAACCTGGTGACTTGGAGGAATTGTTAGAAAAAACAAAGGCCTCAGAAGCTGATGTTAGAGTCAGAGATGAAATTGTCTGAGCGAAGCGAGTTTTTCATCTCTGGCTCTGCTTTTAATCAGATCCTGAGGCCTTTATTTTTTTCTTCAATTCCGGAACGGAGACAGGTTCCCGCACCCTGCGTCTCCGTCCCATTCTATCCAGAATATCCTGAATATTTTCCGGGATTTCCGGTTTTATTTTGTCAGAAGCATCATGATCTCATTGCTTCTCTGTACAAATGCTGTCATTTCGTCCGGATTGAGCGGCTTATGCGCCAGCATGGCGAGATCATAGAGCTGTTTACAGATGATCGGCACATTTTTGCTGCGTTTGTGCTCTGTCACAAACTGAACCAGCGGATGGTTCGCATTGAGCACCAGAGTTACCTGGCCGCCGTACATTGACGGATCCATGCCGGTCATGCCATACATTTTCATCATTTCGCTCATACGCCTGCTGTGCTCGGACAATACAGCCATAGAAGCTACTTTATCGTCTTTCAGCTTCTCAACTTTTACATCCAGCTTGTCATCATTGAGCTCTTTTCTGAATATCTCAACAAGGCTGTCTGCCGTTTTCTGGAAGGATTCTTTTTCATCCTCTGCCACCTCATCCTTCAGAGAATCATGCACATCCGCATCAATTCGCAGGAACTGGATATCCGAATGTTTCTCTTCCAGATATGTGACAAATGCAGCGTCAATGTTGTGTGACAGAATAATCGCATCCTGGCCCTGAGCCTTGAACATATTGATATACTGGCTCTGCTGAATTTCGTCTGTCACATAGTAAATCCTTGTCTTTTCTTCTTCTTTCTTTTCCTCGTCTGTCTGTGTATCTGCAGAGGAAGAATCGGCTGTGTCCGTATCCGCGGTATCTGTATTCAGGTTTTCTGTATCCTGGCTGTCAGCTGCTTCTGATTCTCCGTCCTGAGCCTTTTCTTCTTTTGCCGGAGCATTTTCATTAATAACATCTTCGAGGGTCAGATATTTGTGTTCCAGATTCTTATAGAGCATGGAGTCTTTCATCTTCTCGCCGAATTTTTCATCCTTCAGGCAGCCGAATTTGATAAACGGACTGATATCGTCCCAGTATTTTTCATAATTCTCCCGGTCTGTTTTGAACATTCCGGTCAGCTTATCCGCTACTTTTTTGGAAATATAATCTGCTACTTTATTTACAAATCCATCGTTCTGAAGTGCGCTTCTTGATACATTCAGCGGCAGATCCGGGCAATCGATCACACCTTTTAATACCATAAGGAACTCCGGAATTACTTCTTTAATATTGTCCGCAATAAACACCTGGTTATTGTACAGTTTGATCGTTCCCTCAATGGAATCATACTCCGTGTTAATCTTCGGGAAATAAAGGATCCCTTTCAGATTAAACGGATAGTCCATATTCAGGTGGATCCAGAACAGTGGCTCTTTGTAGTCCATAAATACCTTGCGGTAGAAGGCAATGTATTCGTCTTTCGTGCATTCACTGGGATTCTTTGCCCAGAGCGGATGTGTGTCACTGATGGAAACCGGACGTTTTACAATTTTGACTTTCTTTTTCGGTTCCCCTTCTTCTCCTTCTTTCGGCTCCTCCGTAATATGCTCAACTACTTCATCTGTATCCAGGAGCTCGGATTCATCAATGGTCTCATATTCTTTTTCTGCGTTGGCTTTTGAAAGGAAAATTTCTACCGGCATAAAGGAACAGTATTTCT
>DWZZ01000203.1 GCA_019117305.1 Candidatus Mediterraneibacter merdigallinarum
TCCTTGTGAGGTCGTGAATTGAAAAGATTATATCATACTCCTGATACTATAGTAAATCCACAGCGAGAAATGTTTATATTTGTTTTATGACAAAATAAAAGCCGGATTTTTCGGGCAAAAATTCAGAGCCGGATCTGCAAATGAGATCCGGCTCTTACTGTATAGTTATATTTATCATTATAATCGGATGCGCACTGTCCTCAGCGGCTTAATTACAATGCCGGAATGACTTATCCGTTATGATTCTTGCGAAGACCAGTCCAAGCGGAAGTGCCATAATAATCAGCAGCGCTGATGCCAGCCAGGATGCGGAAGGACTCAGGGAAAGTTCGCCCAGATTATAAACCGCGCGGTACAGATACATTCCCGGAACCATGATTACAATAGAAGGAACGGTAACCGAGATCCGGGGATAGCCCAGGCGGCGGTAAAAGAGTGATGCCAGCAGTCCTGCTGTCAGGGCTCCGATAAATGCCGCTCCTGCCGCCGGACATGAGGTGAGATTCACCAGTTCCAGGCGCAGAGTATTTGCGATGGCTCCTATGACCGCAGCGGTGGCGGCCAGGGGAACGGGGCTGTTAAACATGATCGAGAATCCGAACACTCCGCAGAAGCTGGCGATCAGCCGCAGGACAAAAAGCAGTACAGGCGGGATGCCCAGCGCCGGAAAGTCTGCCGGCTCCAGATTTAAAATCAGGGACATAACCCAGGCTGTGGCTGTGGCTACGGCTACGATCATTACTGCGTAGGCAAGCCTCTCCAGGCCGGAACGCATATCCAGTTTTGCCAGGTCGATGCCGCTTGTAATAAACGGAAATCCCGGAATGATAAAGAGCATGGCGCATATATATCCTGCCTCATGACTTACCGGGAAAGAAAAGAGCATTTCCGCCGCCCGCAGTGAAGCTACATAGGCAAGACAGGCCAGAGCAACTGAAGAAGAGATACACAGGAAGAGTGTAAAGCGCTTCTGAATCAGTTTGCATCTGAGATAATTTCCCACGCCTGCGCCGATGAAAGCACAGATCATTTCCACCAGTCCGCCTCCCAGGAGGAAGGTAAAAGCTCCGCATGCCAGAGCAGAAGCAAGGCCAAGCATGGCCGGCGTATACAGGCCCTGGATCTTGTCAATTTCATCCAGGCGGGAATGGACTTCCTCAAGAGTCATATGGACGCCTTCTTTAGAAAAGTTTTTTACAAAACGTTCCAGTTGATTCAGTTTGGATGTATTTACGCCCGTATTTCCCAGCGACAATGACTGAGAGTTGGACTTTTTTCCGTCATAACTTGTATAGTCCAGAGACATCAGTCCGACAGTAACCGTACAGGTAAGTCCCAGCTGCCCGGCCACGGAATTCATGGCGCTTCTGACCCTCCAGGCTCCCGTCCCGCAGGATAAAAGCATCAGACCGATTCTGCCGACCAGAATGGATTTTTCTGTCAGTCCGGCCTCCAGAAGCAGAAGATCTTTTGAACCTCCTGTGTAGTCATGCCAGTAAACATTCATATGATTCGGACGAATCGTATTTTTTACCATAGTTAATTTCCCTCTCTTACATACATAAAATCTCTCAATATTTCCATATACCTTACCCTTATTTTGCAGAATGAGATGGAAGATGTCAAGGAAAATATAGAGCCGGATTCTTAGCATAATTGTGCAAAAAACAGGAAATCATTGTACAAGATTTATGTCATCCCAGGTAATATAATAGCAGTACAGGCGTGACGGCCTGACGCTGGAATTATTTTGGAACGGAGGGAACAAGCTGTGAACAATATTGAGAGACGGGACAGAGAAATGGCATACATTTCAGATGAAACAGTAATGGAGGAACAGAAAAAAACGAGGAAAATTCTCAGAGAGCTTAATACGGCGGATCCATCGGATTTTGAAAGGATCGGGGAAATTGTGGAGCAGCTTCTCGGGAAGTCCCATAAGGCTTTTATCAATCCTCCGTTTTACTGTGACTATGGTTTTCATATTGAGGTGGGAGAGAATTTTTTTGCAAACTATAATTGTACGATTATTGACGTGGCAAAAGTAAAAATCGGTGATAACTGTCAACTGGCTCCGAATGTATCTATTTATACGGCAGGCCATCCGGTTCATCCGGATTCCAGGAATTCTCTTTATGAGTACGGAATCGGCGTGACGATCGGAGATAATGTCTGGATCGGAGGGAATACGGTAATTCTTCCGGGCGTGCATATCGGCAGCAATACCGTAATCGGCGCGGGCAGTGTGGTTACAAAAGATATTCCCGACTGGGTGATTGCCGCAGGCAATCCATGTAGAGTAATTCGTAAGATTACCGAAGATGACCGGAAATACTATTATAAAGACCGGGAATTTGACGAAGAGGCGTGGGAACATATTCAGAATTATTAGAAGAGGAGCTGAATTTGCAATAGTAAAAATTTTATTAAAAGTATGAATTTTATGTCAATTCTGAAAACTATGCTTGCGGCGTAATTTTTCCCATATTATAATTTTAAGATAGTATAATGTTTCCCTGCCGCAGACGGCAAAATGGTCTGCGGCTGCTGGAAGCAGGAAGAGCGGATTCCCGGAATCCGCTTTATATATTCTGAAAACAGACGGTAAGGAGAGCAGTTTACAATGGGAAAAGTAATCGGAATAGATCTGGGAACCACAAACAGCTGTGTTTCTGTGGTGGAAAATGAAACGCCGGTGATTATTCCATGCAGTACAGGAGGACAGACAACGCCCAGCGTAGTGGCATTTACGAAAAAAGGCGAACGGCTTGTAGGGGCGGCGGCCAGAAGGCAGGCCGTAACAAATCCGGATCGAACGATCAGTTCTGTAAAACGTCACATGGGAACGGACTGGTCTGTACGTATTGATGGAAAATCCTACAACGCCCAGACTATCAGTGCCATGATTCTTATGCAGCTGAAGAAAGATGCGGAAGAATTTTTAGGAGAGCCGGTGACCGATGCGGTGATCACGGTTCCGGCTTATTTTAATGATATTCAGCGTCAGGCTACAAAAGACGCAGGCAGAATTGCGGGATTGAATGTAAAGAGAATCATTAATGAACCGACCAGTGCGGCTATGTCTTACGGACTGGATCACGGAGAACCGCAGAAGGTCATGGTGTATGACCTGGGCGGAGGTACTTTTGACGTTTCTATTATTGAGATCGGAGAAGGAGTGATCGAAGTACTGTCTACAGCGGGAGACAATCATCTGGGCGGCGATGATTTTGACGGCCGGATTGTGGACTGGATTGTACGCAATTTCAAGGCTCAGAAAAGGGTGGACGTGTCGAAGGATTTCGCCGCTATGCAGCGGATCCGGGAAGCGGCGGAACAGACGAAGAAAGAATTATCTACGGCTTCCACTTCTAATATTAACCTTCCATATCTGACTCAGGTGAAAGGAGAACCGGTACATCTGGAAATGACGCTTACCCGGGCGGTGTTCAATGAGCTGGTGCAGGATCTGATTGAGCGTACGCAGACTCCGGTACAGAACGCGTTAAGTGATGCGGGCATTACGCCTTCTCAGCTGGGCCGGGTTCTGCTTGTAGGAGGTTCCACCCGTATCCCGGCCGTGCAGGATAAAGTGCGGGCGCTTACGGGAAAAGAACCATCCAGAAATATTAATCCGGATGAATGCGTTGCCAAAGGAGCGGCGATACTGGGCAGCGCACTTCAGGGAAATGCCCTTACGGCAGCGGGGACAGGCCAGAGTCTGCTTCTGATGGATGTGACGCCTTTAAGTCTTTCCATAGAGACAGTGGGGGGAGTGTCCACCTGCCTGATCAAGAGAAATTCTACAATTCCTACACGTTATTCCAGAGTATTTACTACAGCCGCGCCCTATCAGAGCAGTGTGGATATCCATGTTCTTCAGGGGGAACGTCCTATGGCAAGGGATAACAAAACTATCGGAAGATTCCGGCTGAAAGGAATACGCAAGGCAATGGCAGGCGTGCCTCAGATTGAGGTAACCTTCGACATTGACGTTAACGGTATTCTGAAAGTTTCAGCCAAAGATCTGGATACGGGAAAGGCCCAGTCTATTACGATCACCGCGGATGACAGAATGTCCGACATGGAAATTCAGCAGGCCATCCATGACGCTCAGGAATACGCCGGCCAGGATCAGCTGAGGCGGGATGCGCTGGAGCTGATCGGCGAAGCACAGAAAAAAGCCGCCGAAGCCCGTCAGATCCTGAAAGTTCAGGATAAACAGATGGAGAAAGGCCGGAAGAAGCAGATGAAAAAAGATGTGGCCGCGCTGGAAAAAGTGCTGGCAAAAACAAGAGTTGACAAAGTTTCAGAAAACGACATGAATACTATCAGACAGACAATGGGCGTTCTGGAGGAGGACATGAATGCTGCAAATTAGACATATCCGTAAGGAGTACAGAACAGGCAGCCTGGTCCAGAAAGCGCTGGACGATGTCAGCCTGAACCTCAGAGACAATGAATTCGTGGCTATCCTGGGCCCCAGCGGCTCAGGAAAGACCACGCTTCTTAATATTATCGGCGGACTGGACCGATATGACAGCGGTGATCTGATCATTAACGGAATTTCCACGAAAAAGTATAAAGACCGGGACTGGGATTCTTACCGGAACCATACTATTGGTTTTGTATTTCAGAGTTATAATCTGATTCCTCATCAGACGGTGCTGGCCAATGTAGAGCTGGCCCTGACCATATCGGGAATCGGAAAGACCGAGCGCCGCAGACGGGCAAAAGAGGCTCTCGATAAAGTAGGGCTTGGCAATCAGATACACAAGAAGCCGAATCAGATGTCCGGCGGACAGATGCAGAGAGTGGCGATTGCCCGTGCCCTGGTTAATGATCCGGATATTCTGCTGGCAGATGAGCCTACCGGCGCCCTGGACAGCGATACAAGCATACAGGTAATGGATCTGCTGCGGGAAGTGGCGAGAGACCGGCTGGTCGTTATGGTAACCCATAATCCGGAACTGGCAGAAAAGTATGCAACCAGGATTGTGAATTTAAGAGACGGCAGAATCCGCTCAGACACAGATCCTTTCGAAATCGATGAAGACAGGATGGAAGAGCCGGAACACAGGAACATGGGAAAATCATCCATGTCCTTTCTTACGGCTCTTTCTCTGAGCTTTAATAATCTGAAAACCAAAAAAGCCAGGACCCTTCTGACTTCTTTTGCCGGGTCTATCGGCATTATCGGTATTGCGCTGATTCTGTCTCTGTCTGCAGGAGTAAACGACTATATCAAGTCAATTGAGGAAGAGACAATGGCCGAATATCCCCTGCAGATTCAGAGCACGGGGCTGGATCTGAGTTCTATGATAACAGACGGAGCAGGCGGAACAGAGGAAGGCGGCGCAGCCGGAGAAGTGGAAGTGCTACAGATGCTGACCAGTATGTTTTCCACAATGGATTCCAATGACCTTACTTCTCTGAAAAAATATCTGGACAGTCCGGACAGCGGAATCGAAAAATATACGAATGCAGTGGAGTATTCCTATAATACATCGCCGCAGATATACCGGCAGGATGCAGACGATGTACGGCAGGTTCATCCGGACGCTTCTTTTGAAACACTGGGACTGGGTTCATCGACCTCGTCAAACAGTATTATGTCTATGATGATGAGTACAGATGTGTTTTATGAGATGCCGGAAAATGAAAATCTGTACCAGGGACAATATGATGTGAAGGCAGGCCGCTGGCCGGAAAATTATAATGAATACGTTCTTGTCCTCACCGCCGGAGGCGGGGTCAGTGATTTTATGCTGTATACACTTGGCCTTAGAGATTCTGCGGAGCTGGATAAGATGATACAGCAGTTTGCTGACGAAGAAAATGTGGATGTGCCGGAAAATATGGGTGCCTATGATTATGAAGATTTTCTCGGTATTACATTCAAACTGGTAAACAGTTCAGATTGTTATGAATATGACAGTCAGTATCAGGTCTGGAGAGATAAAACCCAGGATGATGCCTATATGAAGAATGTGGTTGAAGCGGGCGAAGATCTTAAGATCGTAGGTGTTGTACAGCCTTCCGAGGATGCAAACGGACTGGTGCTTTCTTCAGGAATCGGGTATCCGGCATCCCTGACCACATATGTGGCGCAGAAGGCGGCAGAGAGTGAGATCGTCAGACAGCAGCTTGCCAGTCCGGATATTAACGTATTTGCCGGGGAACCTTTCGGAGAAGAGCACAGTGAAAATGATTTCGATATGGATTCTCTCATTACAGTGGATGAAGAGGCTCTGGCGGAAGCTTTCGGCTTTGATGAAAGTGCTTTGTCAGAAAATATGGCAGGGGCATTTGACTTTTCTTCTGCTTTCAGCCGGGCCGGAAACTCCATAGATCTTTCCGGCGTGGTGGATTTGAGCGGAATCCGGCTGACGATGCCGGATATGGGTACAGTGAATCTGGGAGATATTATGGATAATCTGGATATTTCCATATCTTCAGAAACATTCGGTGATATAGCGACCGGCCTGCTTGCAGGATATCAGGAATATGCAAAAGAACATCCGGAGGCAGACTATTCCGGTTTAGGCGATGCGTTCGCGGCCTTTCTGCGGACTCCGGAAGGGCAGGAAATTCTTTCGGAGAATATCAGAGAGCTTATTCAGTCCGGAGGGGGCATTCAGATTACCACAGACCAGATCCGGCAGCTGTTCCGGGATATTCTGACAGGGTATGCAGAGCATGTCCAGAATATGGGATATGAGGACGCCTATCAGGATCCGGAGCAGTTTAGCAGGTATCTGGCGGAATATCTGGAAACCGATGAAGCCCGGGCAATTCTGGAACAGTGGGGATCGGATATTCTGGCAAACGTGGACTTCAGCGTTTCAGCGTCACAGCTGGAGACTCTGGCGTCAGAGCTGGCAGCAGGTTATCAGGCGTATGCCCGGAGTACAGGAGCGCCCGACCCCGGTAAAATGGGCCAGTATTTTATGGCTTATCTGAATACAGATCAGGCCCGGCAGCTGCTGGCTGAGGGCCTGGAATCCTCTGTAGATACCAGTCAGCTGGAGAGCCAGATAGCGAAAGCTCTGGAGGACTATATGGGAGGCGCAGCGTCATCTTTCGGCACACAGGTGACGGATGCTCTGGAAGAACAGATTTCTTCTGCTGTGCAGCAGGCCATGAATCAGCTTTCGTCAGGCATGGAGGGAGCGATGCAGCAGGCTATGGGACAGGTGGGAGACAGTCTTCAGAATGCCGTGAATATCGATGCGGATGCTTTCGCCGGAGCATTTCAGATGAATATGAGCGGAGAAGAGCTGGCAGAGCTTATGATGTCCATGAACTCCGGACAGAATGCCACATATGAAAATAATCTTAGAACACTGGGCTATATTGACTTTTCCGAGCCCGGCGGCATTGATATTTATCCAAAGGATTTTGAAAGCAAGGAAGAAGTTGTACGGATTCTGGATGAATATAACAGCCGGATGGAAAGTGAAGGAAAAGAAGAGCAGGTGATTACTTATACAGATATAGTGGGGTCTCTGATGTCTTCTGTGACAGAGATTATAGATACGATCAGTTATGTGCTGATTGCGTTTGTGGCGATTTCGCTGATTGTATCCTCAATTATGATCGGGGTCATTACTTATATCAGTGTTCTGGAGCGGAAAAAGGAGATCGGTATTCTGCGGGCGATCGGAGCGTCGAGGCATAATATATCCCAGGTGTTTAACGCGGAGACGTTTATTATCGGCCTCTGTGCCGGCCTGATCGGTATAGGGCTGACTTTGCTGATCCTGATCCCGGGAAATATGCTGATTCATCATCTGGCGGGAACCACGGATATCAGCGCCGTACTGCCTGTTGTACCGGCCGTTGTCCTGATTCTTCTCAGTGTATTGCTGACCCTGATCGGAGGGCTGATTCCATCCAGAAAGGCAGCAAAAAGCGATCCGGTAACAGCGCTTCGGACAGAGTAGAAAAAAGCGTCGTCCGGTGCATACATGAAAACAGACAGTTATAAAAAAGTCCGGGTATCCGGACTTTTTTTATGGATATTTCCGCGAATCTGTCTTGCCGTCGCGAGGGTTTTCCTGTCTGCCTGAATGTAGGTTCTGCCGTGCCCGGCACTGCTTCCGGTAACAGCTGGGAGTCATCTGTACGCAGTCCTTAAACGCATTTGTAAATTTCCCCTGTGTTTCATATCCTACTTTTGAGGCAATTGCGGAAATGCTTTCCGCTGTCTGCTCCAGCAGTTCCATTGCTTTTTGTATGCGGAATTCCTTCATATAGGCGGCAATGGGCAGGCCGTATACTTCTTTGAAAACTTTTTTTAAAGAAGCTGTGTTAATCAGATACTGCCGGGACAACTCTTCGATTGTATAGCGTCTGTCCAGATGGCTGGTGAGCTGATCGTGGATGGTGCAGATCAGTTCTTCCTGGCGGGACATGCCGGAGGAACCGGGGGGTTCTTCCTCGGCTGAGGGGCAGGTGATCCGGATCATCTGCTCAATTATATGATGCAGCAATTGCGCCTGCTCTGTTTCCGCCGCTTTGTAGTAAACCTCTTTTCCGTGACGCCGGCTGACAATCAGGCCGGCAATTTTCAGCTGCCTCAGATGATGGGATACAGCGGGGCTGCTCATGTCCACCAGAGAAGAGAGATTGATGACACACTCTTCGCAGTGGCAGAGAAGCCAGAAAATGCGGATGCGACTTCCGTCTCCCAGCTGTTTAAAGATATCTGCCACTGTCTGGAAATCTTTGGTTTTTGGAATCGCTTCGGATTTATTTTCAAATATCTGATGATGGTTATGGGGTAAATTGTCTTTTTTCATTACAAAGGCCCTCCTTTGTCCTCTATTGTATCATAAGAAGAGGAAAAAGAAGGGCCTTTTTCAGTGTGCTGGTCTATGCAGCTGACAGGAAGCTGTTTTATTTCTCCTGCCGGAAACGATTCCTCTTAACAGTCAGCCATACAACTGCGGCTGATGAAGCAAACATAAATACAATTGGTATGATCACGCTGGTGTTGTCACCGGTCTGTACGGCACTGTCAGATGAAGCGGTGACAGTATCCGTTGTGTCCGGCCCCGATGTATCTGCGGGCTCAGAGGAGCCTGTCGGTTCAGAAGGATCTGAGGGATCGGAAGGATCCGCCGGTTCAGAAGGATCTGA
>DWZZ01000204.1 GCA_019117305.1 Candidatus Mediterraneibacter merdigallinarum
TTTCTTCCGGCCTGTCCGTCATATCCCGGACACTGTCTGCAATCCTGCTTTTTACAGACTGCAGATCAAGATTTTTATTTCCATCGTAAAGAATAACCCGCGCTCCCTGGCGAAGCAGCAGGCCGGCCGCCGCCTCGCCGCTTATGCCGGCGCCAAATACAAGTACTTTTTTTTCGTTTAAATCCATTTATCCTACACCCCCATCAGAGCAATCAGACAGAGAAGAGCAGTTATGATTGAAAATACAGCTACAACCCGCGTCTCAGACCATCCGCATAATTCAAAATGATGATGGATCGGCGCCATTTTAAAAATCCGCTTTCCGCCTGTCTTTTTAAAATATGTGACCTGAATAATAACAGACGCCACTTCTACAAGATAAATAAAACCGACAATGATAATAAACAACGGCATCTGCATCATATATGCCGTTCCTGCCACAAAGCCTCCCAGAGCGAGAGAACCTGTGTCTCCCATAAACACACTGGCCGGATACACATTAAAGAGCAAAAAGCCTAAAAGCGCGCCCACTACCGCGCAGGTAATGGGTTCCACGCCGCTTTTTGTTCCAACGGCAACAACAGTAAAAAAAGTTGCTACCAGTACGGTGACACTGGAAGCCAGGCCATCAAGACCGTCTGTAAAATTCGTACCATTCACTGTACCGATTACGGCAAAGAAAAGAACCGGAACAGCCAGCCAGCCAATATCAAGATAATATCCGTCCGAGAAGGGTACAAGCATCGTAAGCGGTACATCTGCCACTTCTACAAGATAAAAGGCAAACACTGCCGTTACTACAATCTGAAGAGCCATCTTCTGCATAGGCATCAGACCATCCGACCGTTTCAGCACAACTTTAAGATAGTCGTCCAGAAAGCCGATCAGCCCAAAGGCCACGGTCAGAAATAAAACCGGTATTATAGCCGGATAATCTTTCACATAAAAAAGCGACGTCACAATAACGGAAATCAGAATAATAATCCCCCCCATTGTAGGAGTTCCCGCTTTTTTCAGATGGGACTGTACCCCGTCTGTTCTCTCCGTCTGCTTCATTTTCAGTTTTCTCAGGAACGGAATGACAACCGGGCCGAGTACAAGACTGACTGCAAATGATATCAGCACCGGAATCACAATATGGCTGCTCATAAATCCACCTCTTCCTCTCTTTTGTTTCCACGGAAGAAAACTTCTCTTCCAGAACATCTTATACAGTATAACCTATCGCTTAATTTTTTTCAATCCCGAGATACGGAAGGACATTGTCATAAATTGTTCTCAGAACCGGCGCCGCTATCGTGCCTCCGTAATAGACTCCCTGGGGATTATGAATCACAACCATACCAAGGATCCGGGGATCATCCGCCGGAGCAAATCCCAGGAAAGAAGCGATATATTTATTTGCGCTTCGGGGCAGAGTCTGGGATGTAGCTGTTTTTCCTCCGATCGAGTAGCCGTCTATATAAGCATTTTTTCCGGACCCTTCTGAAACAACACTTTCCAGCAGCATCTGCATTGTCTCAGATGTTTCTTCTGAAACAATCCCTTTTTCTGTTTTGTATTCAAACTCTTCGATCACATTGCCTTCTCCGTCCAGTACTGCCATACCCAGATGCGGCGTCACCCGGTTTCCGCCGTTTACTATGGAACTCACTGTAGTTGCCAGCTGAATAGGTGTAATCTGAAAAGACTGGCCAAATGTCATTGTAGCAAGCTCAACTGTTCCAATATCTTCCTTTTTATGCATAATTGTACCCGCTTCACCGGGAAGGTCCACTCCTGTCAGCTGCAGAAGTCCGAATTGTTCAAAATAATCGTAAAACCGTTCACTTCCCAGCCTCAGGCCGATATCCATAAAGACCGGATTACATGAATTCTGTATTCCTTCCACAAAAGTTTCTGTTCCATGTCCGCCCACCTTATGACATCGGATCTTCCGGTCCTCAACAATCCGGTAACCCGGACACACAAATGTATCGTCAAGACTTACCACTCCTTCTTCCAGACATGCTGCGGAAGTAATAATCTTAAAAGTGGAACCGGGCTCATAAGTGTCGTTGATGCAGCCGTTTCTCCACATCTGGTTCAGTGCATCCTGAAGCTCTTCATCCGAAAGAGAGGCTTCCTCTCCTGTATTCAGCTCAAAAGGTTCGTTAAGATTAAACTCCGGCACATTTACCATGGCATAAATTTCCCCATTCTGCGGATTCATAAGAAGGACAGACACGCTGTCCGCCTGCTTTTCTTCCAGAACTTTCAGAGCGGCCTGTTCACAGTATTCCTGTATATTATAGTCCAGACTGATTTTTAGAGTTTCTCCCGCAACCGGTTCAATGCGGTCCTCAGCCACGCCCTCCAGTTCAATTCCCCGGGCGTCTGTTACCGTCAGAATCGTTCCGTTGGTTCCTTTGAGATATTCTTCATATTTTACTTCAAGACCGATAATCCCCTGGTTGTCTCCCCCTGTAAATCCCAGCACTTTTGAAGCCAGCTCATCATATGGATAATATCTTTTATAATCCTCGTCCACCTTAACGCCGGCCAGATCATATTCCCGTATTTTGTCGCCTGTGTCTTTTTCAACATTTGTTTTAATTTTTTCCATGGAGGATACTTTTTCCACTCTTTCTCTCACATCCGCCTCATCCATCTTGAGTTCATCGGAAAGTACACGGATGACTGTCTCCGGATCTTCTATCTGGCTGTGGATTACAGAAATCGTGCAGACAGTCCTGTTTGTTGCAAGGACAACTCCGTTCCTGTCCACAATCTCCCCTCTTGCAGCCTTGATCTCTCTTTCTCTTTCATGAAGGTCTTCAGCCAGCTCCTGATAATATTCTGCGTCAAAAACCATCAGATAGATAAGACGTCCGATAAGGCCGAAAATCATTATTGTGGCACACAAAAAAACAACAAGTATTTTTTTCTTATTGTATGTTTTATTCTTCATATAAAACAACCCTGCAAAAGATGTTGTTAAAGCTTATTACATCTTCTGCAGGGTTATTCCAAAAAACTTCAGCCTGTTTTTCACCAAAATCCGCAGGACTGTCCGAGGGTTTTCTCACTCTCCCTGTGTCCAGTCATCCAGATCCGGGTTATAATCTTCGTCGATATATTCTCCGTCCGGCTTATCATAAGTATCGTCATAGTCCTCATTATAATCCGTATACTCTTCATCTCCGGTAATACTGCTCTCTGCCGCGGCGGCTTCAGCCGCTGCTTTTTCTTCAGCCTCAATCGTAGTAATTCCCAGATAAGGGAACGCTTCCTCCATAATACTTTTTGCGAGTCTGCGTACAAGAGAACTGTCATCCTGAGCTTCTGTATTCGGTTCATCAACTACCACATAGATTACAACCTCCGGATTATTCTGAGGAGCACATCCCAGATAAGACAAAAGATATTTTCCGTTTCCTCTCGGAAGTTTCTCGGCAGTTCCTGTCTTCGCGCCTATATCGTATCCTTCTACCTGTGCGCTCTTACCTGTACCGTAATCCATTACAGCCCCCAGATATTCTTTTATCTTTTCCGATGTCTCAGCGGAAATAGTCTTGCGCAGCAGAACCGGATCCTTTGTTTCTATGACATTTCCATTTTCATCCTGAATCTGTTTTACCACATGGGGTTCATAATAATATCCGCCGTTAACCAGGGAAGAAAAGGCCGCTACCATCTGAGTCATGGTTACATTAAATCCCTGTCCGAAAGAATTGGTAGCCAGCTCAACTTCGCCCATATTATCCGCTGTGTAAAGAAGCGCTTCTGTGGCAGCCTCTCCCGGAAGATCAATCCCTGTATATTCGCCGAATCCGAATATATGCTGATATCTGCTGAAGTCCTCCGCGCCGATTTTCTCCGCCATTTCCATCAGAGCCACATTACAGGAGTAGGCCACTGCATCCTGGGTAGTCTCTGCACCGTGTCCTGATCTCATACTGCATCGGATTGTATAGTCTTCTACCTGCAGCGAACCGCCGCAATAATAGTTTTCGTCTCCGGTAAGAGCTCCAGATTCCAGACCTGTAGCAACTGTAAATGGTTTAATAGTAGAGCCCGGCTCATACGCATCACTCACACAGAAATTGCGCCACAGACTGTTAAGGGCTTCCAGCTGTTCCTCTTCTGACATCGCCTTGATTTCTTTTTCTGTATAAAGTGAAGAAAGATCCCACGGATTATTCAGATCGTACCCCGGATAGGACGCTTCGGCAAGAATCTCTCCGGTGTTCGGATCCGCAATAATAACTGCCGTATTTTTGCTGCCCAGCTCTCCGTCTTCAGCGAGTTCGTCGTTGAACTCCTTTATACAATCCTCCACAATCCCCTGTAAAGTAACATCTATAGTAGAAACAACCGTATTTCCATCCTTGGCGGCTTTTACCGTCCGCTCCATCGATGATTCAGAATCAAAATAGCCGTACTCTCTTCCATCCGTACCGTTAAGTACACTGTTGTAGGCGCTTTCAATTCCGGTTGCTCCCTGATTTCCCGAATAAGTAAAGCCGATTACATCACTGGCAAGACTTCCATAGGGATATGTCCGTTCAAAATCTTCTTCCAGCCACACTCCCCGTACATTCGGATAGTTTTTATCATCGTCATCAATTTTGTTGAATTTCTGGGCTGTTTCATAATCGACTCCCCGGGCCAGGATTTCATACTGGCTGTCCGGTTTTTCCTCAATCAGCGCATCTACTGTACTGCCCTCTATTCCAAAACACTCTTTGAGTACTTCTTTTGTAGGCTCAATGTATTCATCCCTGTCCGTCATTACTACTACATCAAGAATTACATTATACACTCTCTCGCTGGTAGCCAGCCGTGTACCGTTCCGGTCAACTATATCTCCCCGCTGGTATGCAATCACCCGGCTGTTGTAATTCTGCTGATCCAGTACAATCCTGGTATATGAGCTTCCTTTTGTAACATTAATCCAGACAATACGTCCGACAAGAACAACAAAAGCCAGTATAACTGCCATAAATAGCATTACCAGCTTCCGTTGCATTCTGATTGGAAATTTTTTTGTCAAAAATTCAAATCTGCTTTTTTTTCTTTTTCTTCTTCCAGCCATACCTTAATTCCTATTCTGATACATCCTTTGACTGTGCAAGAATCCCGTCTTCCGGGATATTACTGTACTGTTTTACATAACTGCCGGTAGGGCTGTCATATTCGATTACAGTACCCTCTGACGCATAAACCATCCCCATCTCATTCATGGCTTTATCTTTAATTTCCTGCAGATTAACGGAATCCACAGCTGCATTATATGCCGTATCATTTGCTTCTGTCAAGTCTGCAAGTTCTGACTGAAGTGCCGTTATATTTTTAGAATGGTTCATCACATCAGACTGAAGCTTCAGGTACATCATGCAGAGTATCACTGCACAGACAGCGGCTGCCGCAAGAAATACTGCATAAGCCGGACTGATACTCATTGCTCGGTTTCTGTTCTTTCTCACCTGGCGGCTTGTCCGTTTCGGCTGCGGCGGACGTGACTGCGGATTCCGTACCGGAACCGCCTCAGCTCTGCGCACTGCATTGCCATATACATAGAACCGTTCCTGACCTGCGCCTGCTGTATAATGCCGTCTGTTTCTACTATATCTGCCTGATGCCATATCTGCTAAAGCTCCTTTCCTTTTTATCCTGTTCCTCCGGGCTCTCCCCTTCCCGTCGGAGCAACGTCTCACATGCCCCGCGCTGTACGATATGCGCTGTAGCTGCGGCAGCACAAAAGTCCTATTCCATACATGCAAATTCTCCTGTGCCGCCGCTGCCGCATATGTTGACTATGTTTTAAATACTCCCTTTATGTTGTTGCTTCTGCCCGTTCAAAAATACGTAATTTTGCACTTTTTGAACGAGGATTGGATTCCATTTCCTCCTCTGACGGAAGAATCGGTTTCCTCGTAATCACTTTCCCCTTTGATACTTTTCCACAGACACAAACCGGAAAGTGACTTGGACAGGTACAGGGATTTTCATTTCTGCGAAATGCACTCTTTACAATCCTGTCTTCCAGGGAATGAAATGTTATGACACAGATCCTCCCCCCCGGATGAAGCATATCGATCATTTCATCCAGCGAATCCCGAAGCACTTCCAATTCATGATTCAGCTCAATCCGTATTGCCTGAAATGTCCGTTTGGACGGATGGCCACCGGTTTTCTGAATTTTCATCGGTATGGCATGCCGTATGATTTCATTCAGCTGTCCTGTCGTTTCAATTGGTTTCTTCTCGCGCTCCGCGACAATATGTTTTGCAATATTTTTTGCAAATCTGTCTTCTCCGTAGTCGCGAATCACACGAAAAAGTTCCGCTTCGCTGTATCCATTGATGATATCCCTTGCCGTCATTTTCTGCCTCTGATCCATCCGCATGTCAAGTGGTGCGTCCATGCGGTAGGAAAATCCTCTGTCTGCTGTATCCAGCTGATAAGAAGAAACTCCCAGATCCAGTGTAATACCATCCACACCATCAATGCCCAGCTTGTGGAGCTCTGGCTTCATATCACGGTAATTGCTCCTGATTATCGTGACCTTCTCCCCGAAGCCTTCCAGGCGTTTCCCGGCAGCCTCTATGGCGTCGGCGTCCTGGTCTATACCTATTAATCTCCCCGTACCGCTTAACCGCCTGCACACTTCAGAGGCATGTCCTCCTCCTCCAAGTGTGGCATCCACATAAATGCCGTCAGGTCTTACATTAAGCCCGTCCACTGTTTCATGCAGCAGAACTGTTGTGTGTTCGAATGCCATAATCTTCCTCCCTGCTAAATACGGATTCCAATAGATTCCATACGCTCTGCGATCGCATCCAGATCTTCCTCGCTCACCTGGCTTCTCTCCTCCCAGAGAGCTTTATCCCAGATTTCAACCCTGTCCTGAACTCCCACCAGGACTACGTCTTTTTCCAGATGTGCCGCTTTGCGGAGTGAAGGCGGGACGAGCACTCTCCCCTGCTTGTCAAAACTGCCCTCAGAAGCACTGCCAAAAAAATAGCGCTTAAAAATTCTGGCATCCTTGTTCATTCGTGGTAAGGTTTCAAGTTCAGAGACAAATTTGGTCCATTCTTCCTGAGAGTAAACAAAAAGGCAGCCTTCCAGTCCGTTGCATATTACAAAACTGTCGCCCAGATCATCTCTTAATTTTGCCGGGATGATCAGTCTGCCCTTTTCATCAATGCTATGGTTAAACTCTCCTAATAACATTCGGAACCCTTTCTCTTAATGTGAGCCTCCACATCGCTCCCCACTTTATACCACTTTCCACCACTTGTTACCACTTGACTCCATTTTAAACCACAGTCCTCCCTTTTTCAACCCCCTTTTTATTTTTTTTAATCCTGAAAAAACCCCGGGAATTGCCCTTTTCAGCCCCAAACAAACATATGGGGTGCAAGAAAATCCCTGCACCCCATATGTAGTGTCTGCCATTATTTTGTTCTTGATATTTTTCCTGTACGGCAAATAAAAATCTCTGCTGTATCCGTTTTTTTACTCTGTCTCTGATGCGGACAGGGTATTCAGATAATTTGAAACCGAATCGTAATTTACTTCAGCAACAGGCCGTACCCTATTGGAATTATATGTCTCCCAGGCTGAATATCCCAGCCATCCTACCAGCGCAAGTGCTGCAAGTGAAACGACCGCTTTACGGACAACCCCCTTCATTTTCTGCTTGCGCATAATCTGTTTTCTATTCGCTTTGTCCTGTTTATAACGATCTACTTTTTCCTGACTCATTTGTATCGCTCCCTTCGTCACACTATTGACAGTTTAACACAACCTGCGTCAGAGTACAACAATAATTCCTCCATCATTCGCGTACATCGTACTGATTCCGGCTGTATTTACAATAAAACTTGATTTTACCTTCAGCTTTCCAAGCAATATCTCCCTGACTTTTTCTGCCCGTTCCGGGCAATTACAATGAGCGATTCCCAGCACTTTCTCCTCCGGTGATTCCGCATTCTGAACAATATGATCTGTCATCTTATCCAGCGCTCTTTTTATTCCTCTGGCCTGCCCCAGCTGACAGATTGCTCCGGCAGGCGTAGAGCCCATAACGGGCTTTATATTAAGCGCGCTCGCAACCAAAGATTTAATTCCGGTCAGCCGCCCGTTTTTCCGCAGTGTGTCGAGATTTTCAAGGACAAAATATGTGTTCTGCCCCTTGATGTATGACTCAACACATTCTTTTACTTCTTCAAAATCCATGCCACGCTCTTCACATTCCCGGATCTTCATTGCAATAAGTGTCTCACCGACAGATGCAGACCGTGAATTGAACACATAAATCTTTTTATCGCTGTGCTCTTCCTCGAAAAGTTTTCTTCCCAGTTCTGCGCTGTTATATGATCCGCTCAGTTCAGAGGACAATGTCACCACATATACCCGGTCAGCGCCGCAGTCATAAAGTGACATATATTCTTCCGGAGAAGGACAGGAAGACCTGGGACAATGAGGGCTTTCTGCAAGCAGCCTCAGAAAGCGGGCCTGATCAAACGTATTGTCATCTGCAACATGTGTACCATTTACCTCCATACTTAAAGGCGCAGACTTATACATGCCGCTTTTCTTCATCTCATCCGTAAGTTCTCCACAGCTGTCAACAATTATTCTATAACTCATAACAACTCCTCCGAAACCGTAAAGTATATTTTGCATTTCCAGTATAAGTAGTTTTGAATACCACATTAAAATATACCATACTTTCCCGAAGAAGAAAAGTCTTTTTCCTATTCTCCCTCCAGTTTTATTCTCCTCGAGATTCCCAGAGCGATCCCCATCTCCGCCATCAGGAACAAAATTGCTGTTCCTCCGTAGCTGATAAAGGGCAGCGTAATACCGGTAGTGGGGAAAAGCCCCGTAACCACAGCCACGTTAAAAACGACCTGCAGCGCAATATGGGCAAATATTCCCGTAGCAATCAGTGAACCATAGAGATCAGGCGCATTCTTCGCAATAAACATCAGGCGATAAAGCAAAAGACCGAAGAGAATAAAAATTATAATTGCGCCAAATATTCCAAGCTCTTCGCAGATAACCACCAGGATCATATCATTCTGAGCCTCCGGTATTACTCCCAGTTTCTGCGTACTGTTCCCCAGACCTTTTCCGAAAAATCCTCCGCTTCCAATGGCATAAAGCCCCTGCAGCACCTGAAAACTTCCATCATCTGCCGTAGCTTCCGGATTCAGCCATGAAATAATTCTCTGAATTCTGAAGTTGTCGCTGTCGGCTGCAGTCGCCGCCAGAATGGCAATCAATACTGCCGCTACGGCCACTGTTACGCCGATTATGATCAGAAACGGTCTGGTTTTCGGATGAATAACAAAAATCAGAATACATGTAATTGCCATAACAATAATTGCTGTACTGAGATTATCGGTCAAATACATGACTCCGCCCGCCGCTATGGCTCCGAAAGCAAGCACCCGGATTATTCCCGGCGTTTTACTTGCCTTTTTCCCCAGGCGGCACAATTCATAGGAAATAAATAAAATCACCGCAATCTTTGTAACCTCAGCCGGCTGAAGAGTAAGATTACCCGGAAGACGAATCCATCTTCTTGCTCCATTTAAAGTTACGCCAAGAGGTGACCGGACCAGCGCCATTAAAATCATGGAAATCACATATATCTCGAAAGCAAAGGCTCCATATATATGATAGTCAACTCTTGAAACGAGAAACATTACCACAACTCCGGCCACTCCAATCAGAGCCTGTTTTGAGAAATAGTACATATCGTCCTGAAGCTGTACATCAACCTGAGCTTCATAAGCGCTGGCACTGTACAGCATTACAAGACCAAAACACATAAGGAAAACAATTACGAATAACATATCAAAATCGAAATATTCTCCCTTTGCAATACTTTTTCCCAATGCCCTGCGGAGAGCTCCCGGCGTCCAGCTCTTCGCAGGCTTTTCCCGCCGGGAATACCTTTTATCCGGCACCGGCTTCGGCGCTTTCAGCACTTCTCTTCTCCGGTCGATCACTTTTTGATATTCTCTGTAACCGGCCCGTATTCCTATGGGACGCATAGGCTGTGTATCTGACAGGTCCGGACGCTGTTCGTCCCGGATCGGGCGCATTGGCTGTGTATCGCCAAAATTATGCGAACTTTTTCTGTTTTTATTGCGGCCTGACTTTTTGCTCTGCCGCCTGATGGGCTGCACTGTTCTGCTTTTCATCTGCTTCCCCTCCGCTGAAACATGCCGATCTGAATAAAATAAAAGGAACCAGACTCCGGTAAATGACTGCCGGCCTGATCCCTCCTGCAAAATTATCTATCGGGGTGACAGGATTCGAACCTGCGACCTCACGGCCCCCAGCCGTGCGCTCTAACCAAAC
>DWZZ01000205.1 GCA_019117305.1 Candidatus Mediterraneibacter merdigallinarum
TTTTCTTGCTGTTTATTTACTTGCATCTATTGTCATGATTCTCTTTGAGGGAGTCAGTATCGGCATAGTGGGAGGAATTTGTCTTGTCGTTTTTATTGTGCTAACTTATAATCAGAGACCTTCTGCAAGAGCACACTATGAGATAGTACAGGCGGAGATAGGTATAGAGCCGGATGTGGTAACTATTATATATCGGCAGATCAGCAGCCTGAATGGGGGCAATGCAGTGTATAAAATACCTACAGGACAGTTGAATTCTATAGAATTCAGCGATCAGCTCTGCTGTATTCACTTTATCGGATCGGTGACGGTAACATATACAGGAAGTAACTTAAGATCAGAAAATAAGTCTGGCTGCTATTTTTATGTGGAAAAAGGGTATGAAAAAGAAATTTTGTCTGAACTGACCAGGACATGTGGAAAAGATATTATTTATCGTAATAGATAAAGGTATGATGGGGAAGAGCATATGGAAGAGATAAAACGGCATTGTGAAAAAGTCATACAGATACTCCGTTCCGATTATAATACGCAGTTACAGTATTCGGGAATAATCAAAAAAATATATGACGTTATGTTACAGATTATATCCTGCGATAATGTCAATGAACTTCCTGATATTCACTGGAACAGCATAGCGCGGTGTTTTGCTGACGAAACGACGGATTATCAAAGTCCTATACTCTTTGAGATAGATAAAATTGCGAAGCTGTCAGAGGGAAAATAATGCCGGAGAGAATGGATTGGAAGAATGCTTTATGCGCGACAAATAATTTCCGCTATAAGTTGATAAGGTATAAAGAAAATGTGTACGCTGTTGACTGGCTGCCGCACTGGTATTCGGTCTTTGCAGGTATTTTTATATGCTTTTTCAAAAAGAAAGCATATATTCTGACTGAACAGCAGGCCGCAGTATTACAAAGAAGAGGCGGAATAAATTCGCTTTCTATATTTTGGAGTCCGGTTTTAACAATATTGTTCTGCACTGGGGCAAGATGGATATCACAGCAGGTAAATATAGAAGGAAGAGTGAAAGGCCCGTTTTTTATTCTTACTTTGCTGCTCGTAGTTTTTGCTGTTTATAATATATGGAGAGCTGGAAAAGAATTAAAGTTAAAAAAATGTCTGGGTGCCCGTAATGAAACTTGCACGATAAAAATTCTCTGCAAAAAACCAGATCAGGAACGTAAAGTATATTTTTTGTGTGCTGTTGCTGAATTGATCTTTCAAGGGGGATTGTACGGAATTGCTCTATGGTTTTGCTTTCATCCAGGTGTGATCTTAAATACAAAGATAATAATTCTTGTCGCATGTGCCACTTTTATATATTTTCTTTCGGCGGGATTTTTACCTGACCGCCTGTTTGTAAGTATAGAAGTCATGAAAGAGGAAGAGAAGATATAGTCTGACTTAAAGGGAAAGTAATGAAGCAGTTGAGAAAAACAGAATGGCGGAGAGGATACCCCATTAAGAAAAACCTGGCCCTGTGTGCATGGGGTCTGATGGCGCTCGCAGTCTTCGCCGGAATATTGTCGCACCCGGAGAATATTCCATCGCTGGCGGCGTGTGTTCTTGCATTGGCGGGCGCAGTCCTGACGCTGCCGCGTCTGCTCAAATATTACAGAACAATATACCATAGTCTGCCCGCTCTGAACAGGCGGCTTACAAAAAAGGAGCAGGAGGAGCTGATCGAACACGAAAATTTTGAGACGATCACTGAGTTGGAGACAGAATCACTGCGGTGGACAGATTTTGCTGAAAGTGTGCACTGGCTCCGGATTAATGGAAGATATGTTCCGAAAGAACTTGTGATCTTAGGCGGGGCTGAAGTAACCGGCAATATAATGAACCGGGACACGACACCGGTGATTTTCCTTTACGCGACCGGTGATGTGGTAAAAATTGACCTTGGAGTTCAGGTCAGTGTTCAGAAAATCCGGGAACTTAACGCATATCTCTGGTCCTGTCATCATATTTTTCCGGGACAGGCAGACAGGACAAAGACGAAAGAACTCAGCGGTATATTCGGGGAGGTCTACACAGAGTATCTGAAAGAAAAAGAACCGGAGAAGGAGAGCGGGGTTCTTGCGGATCTTATAGAAGATGCAGGAGAATTGCGGCAGAAATGTATCGAGAGAATGCCGTCATATTTGAAAAAGGTTGACGAAAAAGCATGGTGGAATGAGAAGACAAGAAAGAAGATGGAACAGTGGAAAGCAGACCGGGAGAATACATTATGAGTGAAATAAAGTTTAAAGTCTCTAAAGATGGAAATGAAAAGAAATATATTCCTCTGATCAGAAAAATGCTGAGTCGCTCCCTTTCCGAAATAAGAGAATGCTTAAGTAATAATGGCTATATTGATATATGCAGCCTGGAAAACATAGACGGACTGCAGCATATGAACGAGCTCATTGAGGAGCTGCAGAAAAAAGGGGCGGAAATTGTACTGTATGAGGATGACAGAGTTGTAGAAACTGAATTCCTGAAAAATATCATTGAAGCACACTTTGATGCAGAAAGGTATCTGCAGGAAACGGACGATAAAGTTATTGAGAAAGATTGAATGATTTGAGGAGGGAGATTTATGAGGATTACAGATATTTTTGATGCGGTAAGAGATGGAACTTATTCGGATTTTTTGAAGTTTTATACAGGAGATCCAAATCTGTTCAATAAATATACAGGATTAAGTTTGTTTCAATTAGTGTTTGTCAATGACCATAATACAGATGAAAAAATAAAGATGATTCGATTTTTAATATCTGAGGGGGCGGATGTTAACTTTAAAAGTCCAAAAGATCAAAGAAATGCGCTGCATATATTTTACTTCTCTGTGTTGAGACCTGATCCACAGTACATGTTAAAAGTAACTCAGCTGCTGGTCGAGGCGGGGGTGGACATAAACGAAAAAGACAAATATGGCGCAATTCCGCTTAAATATGCGATTACCGTTGTAAAGCTGCCGACAGAGACGGCTATGCCGGTATATAAATATTTAATAGATCACGGTTCAAATAACTATGAAAAGGACAGTTTTGGAAAAGCGTGCATTGATTATGCAAAGGAATATTCATGGAGAAATGGTATTATAAGTCTGATGGAAGGACAGGGAGGGACAGGAACTTTATATGAAGTCAGGTAAGTACTTAACAGGATCAGATGCGCTGGCATTCGTAAAAGAGGAGATATTTCATATATTTAAAAGCAGTGTGGTATTGTCTGAGGAAAATTCAGCTCCGGAGCATCATGGCTGGTTTAAACTTGTCTTCCGGTATATACCTGAGTCTTATATGATTTGTTTTGCAAGGGGATTTAACTGCTTTAATATCAGGATCACCAGAGATTACTTTTAAAAAAGTATAACCGGAATATCCGACTGTTTAGATAAAAGTATGCAGGGAAAGGATGATATCATCATGGGCAGATCGGAAAGAAAAATAAAAAAATATGAGATCATTCTCTGTATTCTTGTGCTGGCAGTCATAGCGGCCGGTCTGCTGCTGCCAGAGACAGGGAATCTTGTCCTTCTGGATGAACTCTGCAATGCCGCGGTCATATGGATTGCGTGTATCTTTGTGATCATGAGGATTTTAAGGAACAGAACCGCTCTGTCCTTTTCAGGGAAAGCTGTGGGGGCGGCGGTCGTTATTGTATGTATGGCTGCTGCACTCTGGTTTTCGAAAGACATAGTGTCTGATCTTGCGGCCGGCCTGCAGACAGCTACATTGACAGACATACAGCTGAGCGGGACGCAGGCGCATACCGGCATTTTCTCACATCATTATTATCTGCTGGGCATAAATTCACAGGGGGAAAAGATCCGGGTGGAGATATCGGGGCAGGATTATGAAAGACTGGAGACAGCCGGAAGTGTATTAATTGAATATTACCCGAATACGAAGCGGGCTGTGAAGCTTCTGCCGGTCTGAGGAATTATTCGGAAATACGGCGGAAGCGTTTGGTGATAAAAGAATCGAAGATTACAGAGGAAATGGACAATATGAAGCAGAATAAAGCAGCGGGGCACTTGGCGGCCCTGCTTACAATTTTTATCTGGGGAACTACATTTATATCTACAAAAGTGCTGCTGAGAGATTTTCAGCCGGTGGAAATTCTGTTTTTCCGTTTTGTTATAGGGCTGGCTGCTCTGGCGGCAGCCTGCCCCCGACGGATGAAGGGAACCACGCTCAGGCAGGAACTTGCCTTTGCATCTGCAGGGTTAAGCGGAGTGTGCCTTTATTATCTGCTGGAAAATATTGCCCTGACTTATACAATGGCTTCCAATGTAGGGGTGATTATATCAGTGGCCCCGTTTTTTACCGGGATTTTATCCCATGTGTTTCTGAAACAGGAGGGAAAACTGCGGGCGAATTTTTTTGTCGGGTTTGCAGTTGCCATGGCCGGGATCGGGCTGATCAGTTTTAGCGGAGCGGCTTTACAGCTGAATCCCGCAGGCGATCTGCTGTCTCTTCTAGCTGCGTTTTTATGGGCATGTTATTCAATTCTGACAAGGAAGATCAGCGGTTTTGGCTACAATACCATTCTGACAACCAGACGGATTTTTTTCTATGGAATTCTGTTTATGATACCGGCGCTGTTCCTGTTTGATTTCAGTCCGGATCTGACCCGGCTTGGAAATCCGGTTTATCTGCTGAATTTTCTCTTCCTGGGACTGGGAGCCTGCGCGCTTTGTTTTGTTACGTGGAATTTTTCAGTAAAGCTGCTTGGCGCAGTCCGGACAAGTGTTTATATTTATCTGGTTCCCGTAATTACAGTAGCTGCTTCTGTGCTGATTCTACATGAGCCGTTTACCTGGATGACCGGTGCCGGAACGATTCTTACTCTGTCAGGACTGCTGCTTTCGGAAGGCAGAATGTTTAAGAAGGTTAGGAAAACCGTATGAGATTGTGTAAAATTCAGGGA
This sequence comes from Candidatus Mediterraneibacter merdigallinarum, assembly GCA_019117305.1. Taxonomy (GTDB): domain Bacteria; phylum Bacillota; class Clostridia; order Lachnospirales; family Lachnospiraceae; genus Mediterraneibacter; species Mediterraneibacter merdigallinarum. The sequence continues at coordinate 4,927 of DWZZ01000205.1, forward strand.
AAATATTGATAAAACTCTTCAATTTTACAAATTTTTCATCAAAGGTACTGCAGAATCAGTTGACATACGGCCGTGACAGGATATATTATTTTCTGGGTTTTAGATTTAGAAGGACCCATCTGTATGTGCACGGGAGATCCGGATATATACAGAGCTTGTGCCGTCTGTTTCCGCGGAGACAGGCGGCTTCGGGAATACATATTTTCCCCCGGTGGGAACAGAAAGGATTGTTTTGCAATGAGTTTTTCATATTTAAAGAAACTGCCGACGCCGGCCGAGATCCGTGAGCAGTATCCGTTATCGGAGCGCGGCAAAGAGATCAAGCGCCGGAAAGATCAGGCACTGCGTGATATTTTTACAGGAAAATCAGATAAGTTTCTCGTGGTTATCGGACCCTGCTCGGCGGATAATGAAGATGCTGTCTGCGACTATATCAGCCGTTTGAGCCGTGTGTCAGAGAAGGTTAAGGACCGGATCGAGATCGTGCCCCGTATTTACACTTACAAGCCCCGTACCAATGGAGACGGATACAAGGGAATCGCGTTCCAGCCGAACCCGGAGGAGCGTCCGGACCTGGTGGCGGGACTGATTGCCATCCGCCGTCTGCAGATGCGCTCCATTGAGGAGTTCGGTCTTCCGGCAGCAGATGAAATGCTGTATCCTGAAAACTGGGGGTATGTGGAGGATCTGCTCTCTTATGTGGCTATCGGAGCACGTTCCGTTGAGGATCAGCACCACCGTCAGACAGCCAGTGGTTTTGATGTGCCTACAGGAATGAAGAATCCTACCAGCGGCGACTTCTCTGTTATGCTGAACTCCATTTATGCGGCACAGCACCCCCAGCATTATGCCTATGCAGGCTGCGAAGTGGAGACTTCCGGCAATCCGCTTGCCCATGCGATTCTGCGGGGCGGAGTAAATAAGCGCGGTGTCAGCCAGCCGAATTATCACTATGAAGATATCAAGTGCCTGCTTGAAATGTACGAGAAAATGGGCCTTCAGAATCAGGCGGTTCTCGTTGATTCCAATCACTCCAATTCCAATAAGCAGTATGAGGAACAGGTGCGTATTGTAAAGGAAGTGCTTCATAACCGCAAGCTCTCATCTGAGATCCGCAGTCTGGTTAAGGGAGTGATGATTGAAAGTTATATTGAACCGGGACGCCAGGATGTGTCCGAACATATCTACGGTAAATCCATTACCGATCCGTGTCTTGGATGGGAAGCTTCAGAAAGATTGCTGTATGAGATTGCAGAGATGTGTTAAAAAGCGGGGTAAATAAGCCGGCCGGTATGATATGTCCCCTGTCAGGCAGACAGGAACATATTATACCGGCTTTTTTTGCTGGCTGGTTCGAAAATTACTGCATATCGAAAAACAATAAATAAATTATTTACAAATAATAATGTGGCGCATATAATGCAGTCAGATACAGAATTTGGAAGGAGATGGCATTATGAATCAGAACAGGTTAGTCGTATTTACAAAATATCTGTTAAATTTTATGTTTTACAGCGGTATTATTGTTGTAATTTCTCTGCCGTACACGTTGAAACTTATTGGGAAATATCTGTTTAAGGAGACTGCGGAGCATTATATTTTTATGCTTGTTATATTGCTGCTGTCCGGTTTGTGCGGCCTGACGATTGTATATCAGCTGAAAAATATGATGCGGACGGTTGCCGGGAAAGACTGTTTTGTTGACAGCAATATAAAAAGTCTTAAAACGATGGGAAAGGCTGCGTTTTTTATTGCGGGGATATTTCTTGTGAAGATGTTCGTACTTCCCACCCCGGCCGCATTTATTATCATTCTTACTTTTTTTATTGCAGGGATATTCAGTCATGTACTGGGACTTGTTTTTGCAGAGGCGGTTCGCTGCAAGAAAGAGAATGATCTGACAATATAGGGGGGAGAAGAGATGGCAATTGTAGTAAATCTGGATGTTATGATGGCAAAGAGGAAAATGAGTGTAACAGAGCTGGCAAATAAAATAGACATTACTATGGCGAACCTGTCTATTTTGAAAAATAATAAGGCGAAGGCTGTAAGATTTACCACGCTGGATGCCATATGCCGTGTGCTGGACTGCCAGCCGGGAGATATACTCGAATACGTTGAAGATGATGAAAATTGATAGTATTTCAGAATATGCAAAGTGTGGATGCGGATAGAAAAGATAGTTTTAAGACACTGGAAATTTTAAACATTATTTTCGATCAGATAATCAGATTAAACGATTAAATACGTGGCTGATATGCTGAAAACAAGGAAAATCAAAATAATATTAACAGAATTTGCTTTTTGTTAATGGATAAGGTATAGTTTGTATTATACAGGAATGATAGAATTCACGGACAGGGAACGAGAAGGAGAATAAATATGGCAACAGCAAAGGATATAGCCAGACTTGCCGGTGTCTCAACGGCTACAGTATCAAATGTACTTAACAGAAAGCCGGGTGCGGCAGGGCCGGCCAAAACCAGAGAAATCCTGGAACTGGCGCAAAGTCTTCATTATCAGCCGAACGCATTTGCGAAAAATCTGAAAAAACAAAAGACGGACAGTATTGGTGTAATTACAGAAGACCTGACGGTTTTTAATACGCCGGAAATTGTGGACGGAATAGAGTCTTTCTGTGAGGAGAATGGATACGAAATCATCCTTTCGAATCTGAGGCTGTATAAAAAATATAAAAATGATTTTGCGGATACTCCCGAACACAGGGAACTATTTGATAAGGCAGTTCGCGGCATGACGGCAAAACAGGTGGAAGGAATCATTTACATCGGATACCACTGCCGCAGAATTGACTATAAACCGGCGCTTTTGAGCATTCCCTTTGTATACGCCTATTGTTTCTCCAATGATCCGCTGTATGCATCGGTAATGTCAGATGATGAAGATGCCGCGTACCGGATGACCGAATATTTGATTTCAAAAGGACATACCCGGATCGGTGTCGCTGCCGGACCGGAAACCAGCAGAAATACAAGGCTCAGACTTCAGGGCTGCCAGAAAGCGCTGGAGCATCACGGGCTGACGTATGAAAAGGACATTATTCTATATGGCTCATGGGAACAGGAAAGCGGTTATCAGCATGCAGATCGTTTTCTGGAAGCAGGCGTGACCGCTGTATTTGCTTTTAATGATATGATGGCGTCCGGTATTTACCGACGATTCTATGAAAAAGGAGTCATTCCCGGCAGAGATATTGCTCTGACGGGATTTGACAATCTGGAAATGTGCAACGGACTTATGCCCGCTCTGTCCAGCGTGGCTCCTCCGCTGGGGGCTATAGGAAGAAAAAGCGCGGAACTTGTTCTGGGACAGATTAAAACACACCGGGTTCATCCGCAGAATAAGGGCGGAGCTGTTTTGCTGCCTTGCGAACTGGTAATAAGAGACTCGGTAAATCAATGCCCTCAGGCGCAAAAATAGTTTCAGCTGCAGAAATAGAAAATCTCAATGAAGGATCAGCATGATCCTTCATTGAGATTTTTTTATACTTAATCGTTTGAATGACACTGATAGAAGCGGCTGAGTATTTAAAATGTGACAGAATGCATAAAAAATATATAGATAAAGACACGAAAATATCGCAAAATTATATGTAAAAATATGGAAATATCAAAATTGCATAAAGATGAGTTGACTATTCTGAATATTAAGGATATAATAAACAAAAATCATTACCTAATCGATTAAGTAAAAGAAAGTTAAGAGGGTCAGTTCGCAGAGACGAGGAGGGAAAGCCGTTGCACAGATATTTTTTAACTATACCGGCAGCAATGTAAACGAACAGAAGAAAAGGAGTGGGTGTGGAAAATAATGAAAAAAATATTTTCAAAAATAATATGCGGGATTTTGGTTCTCACTATGACTGTTACGATTCTGCAGCTGATCCCGGGAACGGTAAAAGCGGAAGAATATCCGGATCCTGTAAACGGTCACAGAGATATTTTCAGTACGGTGGATGAAGGAGAAAAGCCGGAGGGCTGGAACGGCGGAGAGTGGTCTGTTGCAATAGGCGAAGCGGCAATTGACAACTGGGGCGCGGAACTGACGAGCTGGAATCATTTTCTGAAGTATGACTCCGGGTCCCGTTTTTTTGTATATGATAAAGAATATACGGATTTTGATTATACAACTCATATGCAGATTAAGGAAAAGGGAAAAAGCGGTGCCGTTGTGTTCCGATATAAGGATGAAAATAACTACTACTATTATCAGCTTACGGCAGGGGATAATCTTTTTGAAGTAGGAAAAGTGGCAGACGGCGAGAAGACGGTTCTGGCAGAAGGAACTGCCGTGGTTGATACGGGAAAGTGGTATAACCTGAGAGTTCAGGCGGACGGCAGCCATATTGTCTGTAAGATCAGTGAACATCCTTCCTATAATGTCAAGCCTAAAAACATTGATTTTTCAGGCTTTTTCTAACTTGTTACCTCATATAAACAGAGCCAAAAGTGATGAACAGTCATAGTATCTTGTACTGAATAGCTATAGATGGGTGCACTTCATAAAGCATCCTTTGCTTGACGATTATAAAGGCTATTTCCCCTCTGTTTTGCTATGATGGTGAACCTTCCGTGTCTACAGGGATCGTGTCCCAACTTCCTTCGTCCCACCTGTTCATACACTGAGTGCCAGCTAAGCTTTCTTGCAGGGTCTA
>DWZZ01000206.1 GCA_019117305.1 Candidatus Mediterraneibacter merdigallinarum
AGGATTTTCAATGGAACTGTCCGAGCGGAACGTGAGTTTCCATTGAAAATCCTGTTTTTAGCCTGTATCCAGGGTTTTGTTGTTTTACTTATTCTGCGGAACAGAGATCAAAATCTCCCCAGCCGCTTCCCGAATACGATTTCTGTTTACTCTGTATCAAAGTATTTTCGGACTTTTTTTCAATCGCATGCCGCAGATAAATTCAAATTTACAGTCTCTTTGCGATCGCTTTGATGAATCCTTCGCTGTTTAATACGGTCGGATTTTCTATGGTTGTGATCAGTGCCAGGTCTTTTGTCATCTCTCCTGACTCAATTGTATCGATTGTGGCTTTTTCCAGGCGGTCCGCAAAATCGCACAGTTCCTGAATACCGTCCAGTTCTCCCCGTTTTCTGAGCGCGCCTGTCCATGCGAATATTGTTGCAACGGAATTTGTGGATGTTTCCTCTCCTTTCAGGTGTTTATAATAGTGACGCTGTACTGTTCCGTGGGCTGCTTCATACTCATAATATCCTTCCGGAGAAACAAGGACAGAGGTCATCATTGCGAGAGAACCGAAAGCAGAAGAAACCATATCGCTCATTACATCGCCGTCATAATTCTTGCATGCCCAGATATATCCTCCTTCTGATTTCATTACGCGGGCAACCGCGTCGTCAATCAGAGTATAGAAGTATTCGATTCCTGCAGCTTCAAATTTGTCCGCAAATTCCGCGTCATAAATCTCCTGGAAAATATCTTTAAATGTATGATCATACTTCTTGGAGATTGTGTCTTTTGTCGCGAACCAGAGATCCTGATGAGTATCCAGGGCATATGTAAAGCAGCTTCTTGCAAAGCTTTCAATGGATTTATTCAGATTGTGCATTCCCTGAACAATTCCCGGTCCGTCAAACTTGTGAACCAGCTCTTTTGTCTGAGAACCGTCCTCTGCAGTATAAACAAGCTCCACTTTTCCGGCACCCGGTATCTTCATCTCCGATCCCTTATATACATCACCATAAGCATGTCTTGCAATTGTGATCGGTTTCTTCCAGTTTTTGACGCAGGGCTCAATGCCTTTTACTACAATAGGAGCACGGAATACTGTTCCGTCAAGAATAGCACGGATTGTGCCGTTCGGGCTTTTCCACATTTCTTTCAGATCATACTCATCCATACGTGCGGCATTCGGAGTGATCGTCGCGCATTTTACAGCCACTTTATACTTCTTTGTAGCCATAGCGGAATCAACCGTTACCTGATCGTTTGTTTCATTTCTATGCTCAAGACCGAGATCATAATACTCCGTCTTCAGGTCAATGTACGGTTCAAGAAGATTCTCTTTGATCATTTTCCAGAGAATTCTTGTCATTTCATCTCCATCCATCTCTACAAGAGGTGTTGTCATCTTAATTTTTTCCATTTTGCTGTCTCCTCCTAATTTTCGTTATAGCCCTGTTTTTTCAGATTCTGCATCACATGCATAATATGTTCGTTTGCCAGCTGCTCCGCCATATCCGCGTCACGTTCCCGGATCGCCCGGAGTATCTGGCGATGCTCCCGAATTGACTTTCGGGCTCTTTCCTCGGATACGACAGATGACACGCGGGCCATCTTTACATAATTATGGAAATCCGTCAGAACATGGCTTAAAATTCTGCTTCCGGACGCTTCATAAAGTATCGCATGAAACTGCCCATCCAGAACAGCGACCTGGGATGCATTGAATCCGGACTCTTTTTTTATCTGAAACTCAGATAAAAGAATTGCCTCTTCCAGCTTGTCCAGCTGCTCATCCGTAATATGCTCTGATGCCCATCTGGCACAAAGTCCTTCCAGCATAGAACGCATTGCATAAATATCCCATATATCCTTGCGGGATATACCGGTCACATAAGCTCCACGGTTCGGTATGATTGTTACCAGCCCCTCAAGCTCCAGCTGACGCAGCGCCTCTCTCACCGGAGTCCGGCTTACGCCCAGCTCTTTCCCCAGAGTGTTTTCTCTGAGTTCATCATGTTCCTTGTATCTGCCGTTTAGAATGTCTTCCCGGATTTTCTGGAAAACACGGCTTCCAAGAGAATAATCCTGATGTTCTTCCATCTGATGCCCTCCCGCCGCAAAAGCATATAGCTCTGATACACATGTATAAATGCATTGACAAAACTACGTCTGTATAATTGTATACATTTATACACTTTTTGTCAATACAACCTTCCACGGGAGTTTTCTCAAAGCTTTCCGCCTGCCGTATCACACCGGACGAAAAACTTTATTATACTGCACTTCTGCTGCATGTTCCCGTGAATCAATCAAAAATATACCTGCCGGTCTGGTTCTCCTTACCGACAGGTATCCTTTTTTAAAGAATTCTAACCCGAAGCACGCCGTCCACTTCAGAAATTTTATTTTCCACTTCAGCCGGTACAGCTGCGTCAACGTCAATCATTGTATAAGCATATTCATTACGGCTTTTATTTGTCATCAGGGAAATATTAATCCCTTCTTCTGCCAGGATTCCCGTAAACTGTCCGAGCATCTTCGGGACATTCCTGTGAAGTACGGTAATTCTTGCAGCACTGCTCTTTTTGCCCATATCGCAGTCCGGATAATTAACGGAATGGTGAATATTTCCATTCTCAAGGAAATCTCTCAGCTCGGATGCCGCCATTTTCGCGCAGTTATCCTCAGATTCTTCCGTAGATGCACCCAGGTGCGGAATAACGATGGACCCTTTAACACCCACAATTTCTTTCGTCGGGAAATCTGTCACATAACAGCGCACTTTTCCGGAAACAAGAGCATCCACAATGTCCTCCTGATTCACAAGAATATCTCTGGCAAAATTGAGAATTACAACGCCTTTCTTCATAAGACCGATCGCGTTTTTGTCAATCATGCCTTTCGTATCTTCCGTAGCCGGCACATGAATTGTAATATAATCGCACTGATTATAAAGCTCATCTACCGTTTTTGCATGATGAATGTGTCTGGAAAGTTTCCACGCCGCATCCACCGACAGATAAGGATCATATCCGTACACGTCCATCCCAAGATTTACGGCTGCGTTTGCCACCAGAACTCCGATAGCGCCAAGGCCGATTACACCGAGTTTTTTGCCCTGAATCTCAGTTCCGGCAAAGGCCTTTTTCTTTTTCTCGGTAATCTTCGCGATATCACCGTCTTCCTCATATTCCTGTACCCAGTTAATACCGCCGATGATATCTCTTGCTGCCAGAAGCATTCCTGCAATTACAATTTCCTTTACACCGTTTGCATTTGCTCCCGGTGTATTAAATACGACAATTCCCTCTTCCGCACATCTGTCCAGAGGAATATTATTCACTCCGGCGCCGGCGCGGGCAATAAGCTTCAGATTCCGACCGAATTCCATATCATGCATTTTGGCGCTGCGCACCAATATGGCGTCCGCTTCTTTTGCCTCATCTGTGTTTACATAATTTTCATCCAGCTGTTCCAGTCCTGCATGAGAGATCGGATTCAGGCAATGATACTTAAACATTTTACAGATTCTCCTCTTCAAATTTTTTCATAAAGTCTACCAGCGCAACAACGCCTTCATAAGGCATTGCATTGTATATGCTGGCTCTCATACCGCCTACTGTCCGGTGCCCTTTCAGATTTTCAAGCCCGGCAGCCTTTGCCTCTTTGACAAATTTTGCGTCCAGATCGGCATCTCCTGTAATAAAAGGCACATTCATAAGAGAGCGGTCCTCCTTTTCAACTGTTCCCTTAAACAGTTTGCTCTGATCGAGGAAATCATAGAGAACTTTTGCCTTCTTTTCATTTCTCTCTTTCATTGTTTCAAGTCCGCCCAGAGACTTGATCCACTTGAACACTTTACCGCAGATATAAATGCCGTATGCCGGCGGTGTATTATACAGTGACTTCGCATCCGCATGTGTTTTATATGTGAGCATGGTAGGCGTGCCCGGAAGTACATCCTCCGTAATCAGATCTTCCCGGATGATTACAATAACAACACCTGCCGGTCCGATATTCTTCTGCACACCGCCATAGATAAGTCCATATCTGGACACATCTACTGGTTCAGACAGGAAGCAGGAGGAAACATCCGCTACCAGAGTCTTTCCTTTTGTATTCGGAAGAGTTTTGAATTTTGTCCCATAAATTGTATTGTTCTCACAGATGTAAACATAGTCTGCATCCTCGGAAACAGGCAGATCTTTGCAGTCCGGAATATAGGAAAACGTACGGTCCTCAGAAGATGCTATTCTGTTGACTTTACCATATTTTTCTGCCTCTTTTGCCGCTTTTTTTGCCCACTGTCCTGTAATAATATAATCAGCAACCCTGTTTCTCATCAGATTCATGGGAATCATTGCGAACTGCTGGGAAGCTCCTCCCTGAAGGAAAAGCACTTTATAATTGTCAGGGATATTCATCAGATCTCTCAGATCCTGTTCTGCCGTTGTAATGATCTCTTCAAAAGCTTTTGAACGGTGGCTCATCTCCATCACAGACATCCCTGTCCCGTTGTAATCCAGCATTTCTGCGGCCGCTTCCTTGAGCACCTCTTCCGGAAGAACTGCGGGGCCCGCTGAAAAATTATACACTCTGCTCATTTTAACTACCTCCTCAATTATATATATACAGCGGGATTTATCTCGCCATATCTTCTTCGTCAAATGCATCGCTGATAGATGCTCCCGGAGCAACCATGGGCCATACCTTATCATCACTGTCAATCTGACAGTCAATAACTACCGGTTTGTTCAGCGTCAGAGCCTCTTCCAGAGCCGCTCTGAATTCCTGCTGACTTGTCGCGCGGATTCCGACGGCACCCATTGCCTCGGCCAGCTTTACAAAATCAACCGCGTCTCTGAGCACAGTTGCGGAATATCTTTCATCATAAAACAGATCCTGCCACTGACGCACCATACCAAGCACATGATTATTTACCACAACCTGAATAACCGGAATATTGTGTCTGACCGCCGTGGCAATCTCGTTCATATTCATGCGGAAACATCCGTCTCCTGCAATATTGATGACTGTTTTATCCGGGCATCCGGTCTTTGCGCCAAGCGCCGCTCCCAGACCATACCCCATTGTCCCGAGGCCGCCGGATGTAAGAAGGGTATGGGGCTTTGTATACTTATAGTACTGGGCCGCCCACATCTGATGCTGTCCTACTTCAGTTACTATAAGAGACTCTCCCTTTGTCTGGCGGTAAATTTCTTCTACTATAAACGGACCTGTCAGTCCTTCCGGATGATATTTCAGAGGATATTTTTCCTTATAATCTTCTACCTTTTCAAGCCATTCTCTGTGTTCCTGCTGATCCAGATTCTCATTCAGCAGTTTCAGCACATTTTTAATATCTCCTTCGATTCCCTGGGTGATAATAATATTTTTATTCATTTCCGCAGGATCAATATCAATCTGAAGAATTTTCGCGTTTTTAGCAAATGTCTCTGTATTTCCTGTCACACGGTCGCTGAATCTTGCGCCCACAACAATCAGAAGATCACACTCGCTGACACTGTAATTTGAAGCTTTTGTGCCGTGCATTCCCAGCATACCCGTGTAACGCGGATCCGTACCCGGAAAAGCACCTTTTCCCATAAGGGTATCTGTTACCGGTGCATCCACCTTTTCCACAAATTCAAATAATTCATCGCTGGCATCGGAAAGGACTGCGCCTCCTCCGACGAAGACCACCGGACGTCTGGAAGCACGTATCATGGAGAGTGCGCTCTCAAGCTCCTCGCGGCTGATCTGTACTCCGGCACATGCAGGCTGTTCTGCCTCCTTATATTCGTACTCAGTTACATTGGCAGTTACATCTTTCGGAATATCAATCAGAACCGGACCAGGACGGCCGCTTTTTGCAATCCGGAATGCTTTCCGGATTGTATCTGCAAGATCAGATACATCCTTGACTATGAAATTATATTTTGTGATCGGCAATGTAATGCCTGTAATATCAATTTCCTGGAAGCTGTCTTTTCCAAGAAGAGATACTCCCACGTTACATGTAATCGCTACAATCGGAATGGAATCCATGTAAGCCGTGGCTATTCCTGTGACCAGGTTAGTTGCTCCCGGTCCGCTGGTTGCCAGGCATACACCGACTTTCCCAGTTGCGCGCGCATAGCCGTCGGCAGCATGAGAAGCTCCCTGTTCATGGGATGTAAGAATGTGACGTATCTCTTCTCTGTGTTTATATAATTCATCATAAACATTAAGAATAGCTCCGCCCGGATATCCGAATACAGTATCTACTCCCTGCTCCTTCAGGCACTCTATTACTATTTCTGCTCCATTTAACTGCATGGCGCCTTCCTCCCTGGTTATTTTGTTTCCTCTGTCTTTGGTATTTCCAGAATTGCCCCCCGGTTGCCTGATGTAACCATAGACGCATATCTGGCCAGATAACCGGTCTTAACCTTCGGCTCTCTGGGCTGCCATTTTTCTCTTCTGGCTGCCATTTCCTCGTCTGAAATATCAAGTTCCAGCTTCAGTTCAGGAATATTAATTTTAATTATATCCCCTTCTTCCACCAGTGCGATCGGTCCGCCTACAGCTGCTTCCGGAGATACATGGCCAATGGATGCTCCTCTGGAAGCGCCGCTGAATCTTCCATCCGTAATCAGAGCTACAGAAGATCCGAGACCGTACCCTGCAATTGCAGATGTAGGATTGAGCATCTCTCTCATGCCCGGGCCGCCTTTCGGTCCCTCATATCGGATCACGATTACATCACCCGGATTAATCTTTCCACTCTTGATCGCCTCTGTGGCATCTTCGTCGCTTTCAAATATTCTGGCAGGGCCTTCATGCACCAGCATTTCATCACAGACCGCAGATCTCTTTACTACACTTCCGTCCGGAGCCAGGTTTCCTTTCAGAACTGCAAGACCACCGGTAGCAGAATATGGATTATCGATCGGACGGATTACTTCCGGATTCTTATTGTCGCATCCTTCTATATTTTCGCCGATTGTCTTTCCGGTAACTGTCATGCACTCTGTGTAGAGCAATCCTTTTTTATTCAGCTCATTCATAACCGCATATACGCCGCCTGCCTCATTGAGATCCTCGATATATGTATGTCCGGCCGGAGCCAGATGACAGAGATTCGGAGTTTTTTCGCTGATACTGTTGGCAAAGTCAATTTCAAAATCCATGCCGATTTCATGGGCAATGGCCGGGATATGAAGCATGCTGTTTGTAGAGCATCCCAATGCCATATCAACTGTAAGGGCATTCAGAATTGCCTTTTCTGTAATAATGTCTCTCGGACGGATATTCTTTCTCACCAGTTCCATCACCTGCATACCGGCATGTTTTGCCAGCTGAAGACGCGCAGAATATACAGCCGGTATGGTTCCGTTTCCTTTCAGTCCCATTCCCAGAGCCTCTGTCAGACAATTCATGCTGTTTGCCGTATACATACCTGAGCAGGAACCGCATGTAGGGCAGGCTTTATTTTCAAATTCACAGAGCTCTTCGTCTGAAATCTTTCCTGCCGCATAGGAGCCTACTGCCTCAAACATACTGGAAAGGCTGGTTTTCTGTCCTTTTACATGTCCTGCAAGCATAGGACCCCCGCTGACAAAGATTGTCGGAATGTTCACCCGCGCCGCTGCCATCAGCAGTCCCGGGACATTTTTGTCACAGTTCGGTATCATAACAAGGCCGTCAAACTGATGAGCCAGCGCCAGAGCCTCTGTTGAGTCGGCAATCAAATCCCTTGTTACCAGCGAATATTTCATACCGATATGGCCCATAGCGATGCCGTCGCACACCGCAATTGCCGGAACCATAACCGGAGTTCCTCCTGCCATGGCAACCCCCATTTTTACCGCCTCTGTAATTTTATCCAGATTCATATGTCCGGGAATAATCTCACTGTAGGAGCTGACAACACCGATCAGAGGCCGGTTAAGCTCCTCCTGTGTCATACCCAGTGCATTAAACAAAGATCTGTGCGGCGCCTGCTGGACGCCTTTTGTAACTGTATCGCTTATCAAATCAAATCTCCTCACTTTCTGACTGAATTTTTTTCAGATTCACTTTATTGAATATACGCGCAGATTCTGTCGCCCATCTCAGCTGTGCCGATCTGAGTTTTTCCCTCTGACATAATATCAATCGTACGGTATCCATCTTTCAGAACGTCTTCCACTGCCTTTTCAATAGCGTCTGCTTCTTTGTCCAGATCAAAAGAATACCTCAGCATCATTGCAGCCGACAGAATTGTAGCAATAGGATTTGCTATTCCTTTTCCCGCAATGTCCGGAGCAGATCCGCCGCTGGGCTCGTAAAGTCCGAACTTTGTCTCATTCAGGCTGGCAGAAGCAAGCATTCCGATAGAACCGGTGACCATACTTGCCTCGTCAGAAAGAATATCCCCAAACATATTCTCCGTCAGGATCACATCAAACTGAGCCGGATCCTTCACCAGCTGCATCGCACAGTTATCGACAAGCATATGCTCCAGCGTAACTTCCGGATAATCAGACGATACTTCTTCTACTACTTTTCTCCACAGTCTGGAGGAATCCAGAACATTTGCCTTATCTACACTGGTCACTTTTTTTCTTCGTTTCATGGCAATATCAAATGCTCTTATTGCGATTCTGCGTATCTCATTCTCATTGTATGTAAGCTCATCTCTCGCAGTCAGTACACCGTTTACTTCTTCCGTGCTCCTGCTTCCGAAATAAAGACCTCCTGTAAGTTCTCTCATAATCATCATGTCAAATCCCTGTTCGGCTATCTCTTCTTTCAGAGGGCAGGCATCTTTGAGTTCGTCGTAAAGAACCGCAGGACGAAGATTAGCGAAAAGATTCAGGCCTTTCCTCAGAGCAAGAAGCCCTGCTTCCGGCCGTTTTGACGGTTCCAGCTGATACCAGGGAGAGGTCTTTGCATCTCCTCCGATGGATCCCATCAGAACCGCTTCACTTTCTTTTGCCAGCTTTAAAGTTTCCTCTGTAAGAGGAACACCGTTTACATCAATAGAGGCTCCTCCCATCAGAAGCTGTGTATAAGAAAATGTATGTCCATACACTTCTCCGACCCGGTCCAGCACTTTCAACGCCTCGTTCACAATCTCCGGACCAATGCCGTCTCCCTTAATTACTCCGATTTTTAATTCCATCTTACCCCATCCCTTCGAATGAAAAATACTGATAGTCTTTATCATACCGCATTTCAGCTGTTGTTTCAAGTGTTTGCGGCAAAAAATAGAGGGCGCTCTAAATTATATAAACTGTAAATATACATATATTATACAAAAAATCCTGCAGCATCAAACTACAGGATTTTCTGATTCTTATTCCGCGTTCGGTTTCTCGATCTGAGCAATTGCAGATTTCTGCATCGGAATACGGCAGTTTTTATTATTTCCAAATTCTACAATTACATCATCGTCTGTAATGTCAATAATAACGCCATAAAATCCGCTTGTGGTCAGGGCTGTATCTCCAACTTCCATTGTGGAAAGCATAGCCTGAAGTCTCTTCTGCTCCTTCTTCTGAGGACGCATGAGAAGGAACCACATTCCTCCGATAATAATTGCATATACAGCAAGCAATCCTACCATTTGCATAATTAAACTTCCTCCTAACTATTTGTGTTCCGCCAATCTTCTCTCCGGCAGAAACAAAAAGCCGGGAGACGATAAGAATACTATACACAATATCCTCTTATTGTTCAAGTATCTTTTTGGAAAAAACCGTCAGCTCATTATTGTCGGTCCGGCCATTGCGGAAAGTTTTTTCTTTTTATACGTCTGATACTCTCCGGCATCAATTGCGTCCCTGATTTCCTCCATCATCGTATTATAAAAATACAGATTATGAAGAACACACAGCCTCATGCCAAGCATCTCTTTCGCCTTGAGCAGATGCCGGATATATGCCCGGCTGTAACTTCGGCAGGCCGGACAGCCGCATCCTTCCTCGATGGGTCTGTCATCTAGCTCATACCTTGCATTAAATAGATTTAATTTCCCGTGATTTGTGTACACATGTCCGTGCCTTCCGTTCCGAGTGGGATATACACAATCAAAAAAGTCCACGCCCCGGTCTACAGCCTCCAGTATATTTGCCGGAGTTCCTACTCCCATAAGATAAGTAGGTTTATTTTCAGGCAGATAGCCGACTACCGCATCCAGAATCCGGTACATTTCTTCATGGCTTTCTCCTACCGCCAGGCCTCCGATTGCATAGCCGTCCAGATCAAGCTCTGTAATCTGCTGTGCATGAGCAATCCGGATATCTTCATAAATACCGCCCTGGTTAATCCCGAAAAGCATCTGGTGAGGATTAATCGTATCAGGCAGAGAATTAAGCCGGGCCATCTCATTTTTGCAGCGGGCAAGCCAGCGTGTTGTCCGCTCTACGGAATCCGACATATACTTTTTGTCCGCCACACTGGAGGGGCACTCGTCAAAAGCCATGGCAATCGTAGACGCCAGATTTGACTGTATCTGCATACTTTCCTCCGGTCCCATAAATATCTTTCTTCCGTCAACATGAGAGTGGAAATGAACGCCCTCTTCTTTGATTTTTCTGAGTGACGAAAGAGAAAACACCTGAAAGCCGCCTGAATCCGTAAGTATTGGACGGTCCCAGTTCATAAACCTGTGAAGTCCTCCAAGTTTTTTTATTACTTCATCTCCCGGTCTGACATGAAGATGATAAGTATTGGAAAGCTCGACCTGGGTTTTAATCTGCCGCAGATCATCTGTGGAAACTGCCCCTTTGATTGCTGCGGCAGTTCCTACATTCATAAAAACCGGCGTTTCTATAGTGCCGTGTACTGTATGAAAACGTGCCCGTTTGGCCTTTCCATCTTTTTTCAGAAGTTCATATGTCATTTTATTATTTTTTACTCCTTCATATTTTTCAGAAATGTGCGTCTGTCCGGCGCACATATATATGAGGAAGCAGAGTTCTGCTTCCTCACTACTCAGATTTTATTTTCCTGCAGTCATTTTTAATTATGAATAATAACCGGCGTACCTGCAGTTATCATCTCAAAAAGCTGTGATGCTTTGTCATACGGCATATTTACACATCCGTGGGAGCCATGTGACAAGTACCAGTCACCGCCGAACTGAGCCTGCCATGTGGCATCGTGGAAGCCATGTCCCTGATAGGTAAAAGGCATCCAGAAGGCCACCGGTGTTTCATAGGAAGGCTTGCCTGTAGCCGGATCAATCTCTCCTTTAAGCGTAGAGTCTCTTTCTGTATAAAGAATAGAATAAACACCTGTCGGAGTGTCCCTGTCATCCGCCGGAAGTCCGGTCACAACATCGGAAGTCAGGGCAACCGAACCGTCCACGATATACCACATCTTCTGCGCGGATATATCTACCTCGGCGTACGTAGTTCCCCAGTCCTGTTCAGAACGGGAAGCGGCAGTCTGCTTGTATTCCGGTTCTTTGGTCACAGTCTCTCCGTTTTTGATATTTTCAATCAGATTCTGTGTTTCCTCTGCCTCATTTACAATCCAGCCATATGTACCGCCGGATACCTCCGTCTGTTTGCCGTCCGGAGTTGTAATGCTTCTTGTCGTTCCTACGGTATCATATTTCTTGCCAAATTCACGCATCCATTCTGCTACAGCATCTTCATTGAAAGTAACATTCATATCATCATCGCAGCTGAGCCACTGAGAAATGAGTTCTTTGTCTACCACAACCTCCTCGTCCATTGTATATGTGATCTGTGCCTTTATATACTGATTCATTATATCACAGGCATTCTGAACTTCCTCAGATTCGGACGTATACTTCGGCATCGTATAGCATTCTTCATCCATCATATTCAGCGTATCCCTGAATTCCGTAATATACTGGACAGCCTTTTCTTTCAGCACTTCTGTATTTACAGCCGAACCGTAAACCTCCGGTTCAATCACATACTCTGTGCCGTTATATTTAGGATAAGCGGACACGGACTCCGTCTGATCTTTCGTAACAGCTTTGATGGACTGCAATTTTTCATTCAGCAGTGCTTCATCATAATTCACGCCAATTGATACATTTTCTTCAGATCTTATAAAAAATCCCGCAGGCCACAAGAGCGGATTCTGCGCATCCAGAGCATCCTGAATTTCCGAACTTTCAGCATATTCAAGTCCGATCTCAGAACCTTTTATCGTATTTCTGTCATTATTCTGTTCAACAATCGTAAGTTCATATCCGTCTACCTGCTGTTTAATATAATCTTCTACATCTGCAATAGTTTTTCCGGAAAAGTCTTTCCCGTTAATTGTTGTATTGATATAGAAATGACCGATAAAAAATGCAGATATTCCGAGATATATCAGCAACAGACCACCGATAATACCTCCCGCGATAAAAAGTCCCTTCTTTCCGGATTTTCCGGATTCCTGTTTCTTTTTTCCGCGGCGCCGTCTGCGTCTTCTTTCCTTACCGGACAGGACTTCCTGTGCCTCTTCCTCATCATCTGACCAGGCGCCCTGTTCTGATGGAATTACATCATTATCTGCGGCATCTGCCTCAGGATTCTCTGCCCTGTCAGACTCCGGCACGCTGCCTTCATCGTTCTCATCAGGATCGCTGCTCTCACTGCTTTCTGCAGCAGAAAGTACCGCTTCTGCAGGTATCTTGTCCGTTTTTTCTTCTTCCAAGTCCTTTTCTGTATGATCTGTATTGTTTCTGCTGTCTGGAATTTTTATTTCTTCAGAAGTTGTTCTGGAGTCTTTTTTGTTTTCATTACTCATTTATTAATCATCTCTCTCCTTTTTCAACATCTCGGCAACATTATATTACGAAAAACAGAAAAAGTACAGTGAATTCTTTTTGTTCAAATGTATCACAGTTTTCTATCCTCTTACTTGCGTCGATTCATGTCTTCCTATATAATGACTTTTATGCGGTAAAATTTCTTCTTTTTATCGGAATACAGCTGTAATAAAAAGCTTTTTGAAGGGAGACTTATAAAATGAGTGGATCATCATTTGGAAAACTGTTCCGGATTACAACCTGGGGCGAATCCCACGGAGCAGGAATTGGTGTTGTAATAGACGGGTGCCCGGCCGGGCTTGCTCTGGACGCAAATATAATTCAGACATTTCTTGACAGACGAAGACCCGGGCAGAGCAAATATACAACAAAGCGCAGTGAATCAGATACAGTAGAGATTCTCTCCGGTGTCTTTGAGGGGAAAACAACCGGTACCCCAATCTCTCTTCTGGTACGCAATCAGGACCAGAGATCCCGGGATTACGGCAATATAGCCCACACGTTCCGGCCGGGACATGCGGACTACGGATTTTTTGAAAAATACGGCATCCGGGATTACAGGGGCGGAGGGCGTTCTTCCGGCCGGGAAACGATCGGGCGTGTAGCTGCAGGAGCTGTGGCTTCTGCTTTTCTGAAAGAACTGGGAATTTCTGTCCGTGCTTATTCCAAATCAATCGGACCCTATACAGTTTCTGAAGAAGAATATTGTTTTTCTGAAATATTCGAAAACAGCTTCTATCTTCCAAATAATGCCATAGCTGAAAAAGCGGCCGAATACGTTTCCACTCTCATGTCTCAGTGTGATTCCTGCGGCGGAATTATAGAGTGTACGGCAGACGGCCTTCCTGCCGGCCTGGGAGAACCGGTATTTGACAAGCTTGACGCGCTTCTTTCCCAGGCAATTATGTCCATCGGAGCCGTGAAAGGAGTAGAAATCGGAGACGGTTTTCTCGCCGCCGCATCTGTCGGGAGCCGGAATAATGATCCTTTCTACATGGACGGCAAAAAAGTATGCAAAAAGACCAATCACGCCGGCGGTTCACTTGGCGGCTTAAGCGACGGCTCTCCCCTGATCCTGCGCGCTGCCGTGAAACCTACATCCTCCATTTCCCGGCCACAGGACACAGTAAATGAAGCCGGAGAGAATACAGAAATTCTGGTCAAAGGACGTCACGATCCACTTATCGTCCCCCGGGCTGTAGTGGTAGTGGAGTCCATGACCGCCATAACTCTGGCCGATCTGCTGCTGCAAAATATGTGTTCACGCATAGAACACGTCAGAAGAATTTATACGGAGGAATAAAATGTCCAATAAACTGATCAATATTGTGGATATTACAAAATCTTTTGATGATACCATAGTACTTGACAAACTGAATCTTTATATACGCGAGAATGAATTCCTTACACTGCTGGGCCCCAGCGGCTGCGGAAAAACCACGCTTCTGCGTATCCTGGGAGGTTTTGAAACTCCTGATTCCGGGGATATTATCTTTGACGGGAAGAATATCAACAAGCTGCCGCCGAACCGCCGGCAGCTTAACACGGTTTTTCAGAAATACGCCCTGTTCTCCCATATGTCAATTGCCGAAAATATTGCTTTCGGTCTGAAAATCCGCGGCAAATCTCAGGCATATATCAGGGACAAAATAAAATACGCGCTGAAGCTGGTTAATCTGGAAGGCTATGAAGAACGAACCCCGGATTCTCTCAGCGGCGGTCAGCAGCAGAGAATCGCCATAGCAAGAGCAATTGTCAACGAGCCGAAGGTTCTTCTTCTGGATGAACCGCTTGGCGCGCTGGATTTAAAACTCAGACAGGATATGCAGTATGAACTTATGCGGCTGAAAAACGAACTCGGCATTACGTTTGTTTATGTTACTCACGATCAGGAAGAAGCTCTTACCATGTCAGATACTATTGTTGTTATGAATCAGGGATATATCCAGCAGATCGGAACTCCTGAAGATATTTACAATGAACCGCAGAATGCTTTTGTGGCTGACTTTATCGGAGACAGTAATATTCTTCCTGCCACTATGGTTGAAGACAAGGTGGTTAAAATGCTTGGGGCGGTCTGGCAGTGCGTTGACGTAGGATTCGGACAAAACAAGGCAGTTGACGCTGTAATCCGCCCGGAGGACATTGACCTGGTATCCCCCGGCGAAGGAACCATTAACGGTGTGGTAACCAATCTGATTTTCAAAGGCGTTCACTACGAAATGGACATACTTGCGAACAACTACGAACTGCTTGTACACAGTACAGATATGTTTCCGGTCGGCACTGAAGTAGGCATCCGCGTGGATCCTTTTGATATTCAGATTATGAAGAAACCGGAATCAGAAGATGAGGAGGCAGCGGGAATTGAAAACTAGAAGATTGCTGGCCGGCCCCTATCTTTTCTGGGCCGTATCATTCATTATTATCCCTCTTCTGCTGATCGTATATTATGGTCTTACAGATACTGACGGAGCTTTTACACTTTTAAATCTTGCGAAAATGGCGGAACCCGAAAATCTCAAGTCACTGGGTCTGGCGCTTCTGCTTTCCCTGGTAAGCACACTGATCTGCCTGATACTTGCCTACCCTCTTGCCATGATTCTCTCAGAGAAAAACCTGAACCAGACAAGCTTCATTGTACTTATTTTTATTCTTCCCATGTGGATGAATTTTCTCCTGCGCACCCTGGCCTGGCAGACTCTGCTGGAAAAAAAAGGAGTAATTAACAGTATTCTTGCATTTTTTCATCTGCCTGAACAGACTCTCATAAACACGCCGGCAGCCATTATTCTCGGAATGGTTTATAATTTTCTGCCCTTTATGGTACTGCCTGTATATAACGTGCTCTCCAAAATTGACGGAGATGTAATCTATGCGGCAAGAGATCTTGGCGCAAACAGCATTCAGACTTTCACTAAAATCATTCTGCCTCTGAGCGTGCCCGGAATAATAAGCGGTATAACCATGGTATTTGTTCCGTCTCTTACGACATTTGTTATTTCTGACCTGCTGGGCGGAAGCAAGATTCTCCTGATCGGAAATGTAATTGAGCAGGAATTCAAGCAGGGAAGCAACTGGAATGTAGGTTCCGGACTTTCTCTTGTTCTGATGATCTTTATAATTGCAAGCATGGCGCTGATTGCCAAATATGATAAGGAAGGGGAGGGAACAGCATTTTGATTAAAAGCGCTGCAAAAAAAGCTTATCTGGCGCTGATCTTTCTTATTCTCTATGCGCCGATTTTCACTCTGGTTATACTGTCTTTTAATAATACCAAAACCCGCTCCAGATGGGACGGATTTACCGGCAAGTGGTATATCCGGCTTTTTCAGAATGAGGATATTATGAACGCACTGTATACCACGCTGATTATTGCCCTTCTTTCCGCTCTGATTGCCACACTGATCGGAACAGCGGCTTCACTCGGCATTCAGGCCATGAAACCGCGTATGCGGACTCTTCTCATGGGAATTACGAATATCCCCATGCTGAATGCAGATATTGTAACAGGCATCTCTCTGATGCTTCTGTTCATCGCATTCCGCTTTACACTGGGATTCTCCACTATTCTGCTGGCTCATATTACATTTAACATCCCCTATGTGATATTAAGTGTAATGCCAAAGCTGAAGCAGACAAGCAAAAGCACCTATGAAGCAGCTCTTGATCTGGGAGCGTCTCCTGTCTATGCTTTTTTCAAGGTTGTGCTTCCGGATATAATGCCCGGAATTTTTTCCGGATTTCTGCTGGCTTTCACGATGTCTCTGGATGATTTTATCATCACCCACTTTACCAAAGGACCCGGCATAGATACTCTGTCCACCAAGATCTACAGTGAAGTCAGGAAGGGAATCAAACCGGAAATGTATGCTCTGTCTACAATTATGTTTGTAACAGTACTTCTTCTGCTGCTACTGATTAATATGTCTCCGCAAAAGGCAGAAAAGCAGCGGACGAAACGAACCCGTTTCGGAGTTTTTCAGAAATTCAGCCGAATATTTTTCCAGCAGGTCGTTCCGGTTGCAATTATCGGTGTAATTATAGCCGGCGGCTTTATTTACGGCAATAACGGAGCAGTCTCCTCCGGCGAACAGGTGATTGTCTACAACTGGGGCGAGTATCTGGATCCTGATGTAATCGACCTGTTTGAAGAAGAAACCGGAATTCATGTTATATATGAAGAATATGAAACAAATGAAATCATGTACCCGAAAGTACAGTCGGGCGCAATTGCATATGACGTGGTCTGCCCCTCTGACTATATGGTTCAGCGCATGATCGAAAATAATCTTCTGGCAGAGATTAATTTTGATAACATTCCGAATATAAAATATATTGACAACATATATATGGATCTCTCCACACAGTTTGATGAAAGCAACAGATACAGTGTGCCTTACCTCTGGGGAACTGTAGGAATTCTTTACAATAGAACTATGGTAGATGAACCGGTAAACAGCTGGGGAATCCTCTGGGATGAAAAATATAAAGACAGCATACTGATGCAGGATAGTGTCCGCGACGCTTTTGGAGTTGCTCTGAAATATCTGGGCTATTCGCTGAATTCCACTGATCTGGATGAACTGGAAGAGGCAAAAAAACTGCTGATAGAACAGAAACCTCTGGTACAGGCATATGTGGTGGATCAGGTCAGAGATAAAATGATTGGAAACGAAGCAGCCATAGGAGTCATATATTCTGGTGAGGCGCTGTACTGTCAGGAAGAAAATCCGGATCTTGAATATGTCATTCCGAAAGAAGGATCCAATCTCTGGATCGATTCCTGGGTTATACCGAAAAATGCCCGTAACAAAGGAAATGCAGAAGTATTTATCAATTTCCTCTGCCGTCCGGATATTGCCAAAATGAATTTTGAATACATCACTTATTCTATTCCAAACAGTGCAGGCCGGGCGCTGATCGAAGACGACTGGATGCGCAACAGTACTATTGCATTCCCGGATATCTCTCAGCTTGAAAACTGTGAAACTTTCCGTTTCCTGGGAGATGAAAACGAAGTTATCTACAATGAACTCTGGCGGGAAGTCAAATCAAGCTGAAACTCCGGAAACTTACGGCAAAAAATTTCTGAAAAAAGAGCGAAACAGAACTATGTCTGTCCTGTTCGCTCTTTTCATTTAAACTCTGAAGCATCCGCCGCCGATAAACTCTCTCAGAAGAGAATTGGTCGGCACATTTTCACTTCCGATTCCCACAAAATAATCGAAAAATTTCAGCAGGCGCTTTGCCTCAACATATTCCCGTGAATTCCGGTCCACACCGAAAAGCAGCGGCTCTACATACTGCTTCAGAACTGCCAGTTCATATAAGAGCGATGAATTAAACATTACATCCGCATTTTCCTGATAAGGGAAAATATTTTCTTCTTCACCTCTGCGGACAGACGGCCACATGGCAATGGTCCGCATGGCCGATGCCCCTCGGGTTCTGGCGTCCCGGACAAGACGGCGGATCAGACGGCCGTCTGTGGAGGGAATCCGGTTATGCTCATCAATATTCAGCTGGGTAAGCGCGCTGATATATATTTTAAACTTATTCTCATCGTTTAACATTTCTGACAGCTTTGGATTCAGACAATGTATTCCTTCTATGATAAGAATATCATTATCACCCAGCTTTTTCGGATACATCTCATATTCTCTTCTCCCTGTTTTGAAATTAAAAACCGGAAGAAAGACTTCCTCTCCATTAAGCAGCCGGCCCATATCCTCATTAAATTTTTCTATATCAATTGCTTCAATACATTCAAAATTATAATTTCCTTCTTCATCTCTCGGCGTATGTTCCCGGTCTACAAAATAATTGTCCACAGCAATCGGATGGGGCCGGAAACCATTAACCCGGAGCTGGATTCCAAGTCTGTGGGAAAAGGTCGTTTTTCCGGAAGAAGAAGGTCCTGCCACCAGTACAAACTTTACATTTCCCCGTTCTGCGATCTGCTTGGCAATCTCCCCGATTCTCCTCTCCTGATAAGCTTCCTGAACAAGCACAACTTCCCGCATATCATACCTGGTCACCATTTCATTCAACGCTCCTACCGTATCAATCTCCTGTCTGTCTCCCCAGAGGACAGATTCTTTCAGCACGTGAAATAGTTTCGGAAGCGGCTCAAACGGCGGTACTTCTTCCGGATTCTCTCTGGACGGCATCTGAAGCACAAATCCTTCATCATATGGAATCAGTGAAAAATACTTCAGACAGCCGGTATCCGGCACCATATACCCATAATAATAATCTTCAAATTCATTGATACTGTAAATGTTAACTTTAGATACACGTCTGAATTCAAATAGCTTTTCCTTATCATACATTCCATGGCGGTGAAATCTTTCTACCGCTTCATCCGTATGAATAGAACGTTTCCGGATCGGAAGGGCCTCTTCTGACAGTTCTCGCATCCGCTGCGATACTTTTTCAAGAAATGCGGAATCTGTCTCCACATCGCCGTTTACTGTACAGTAGTAGCCGCTTCCGAGAGAGAAATGAATTCTCACTCTTTCAATTTTATCATGTCCTGCCGTATCATAGAGAGCTTTCACAAGAAGGAAACAAAGACTTCTTACATAAGTTGCGTGACCGATCTCATCCTCCGTCGTAACAAATGTAAGAGAACAGTCCTTCTGCAGCGTTTTTGTCAGCTCCTGCAGACGCAGCTGATCTACAAACACAAGCACTATCTGGTGGGCGTAACGTGACTGATACTCTTCTGCAATTTCCCTGTATGTTGTCCCTTTGGCATACCTGCGCTTTTCTCCGTCTATCGTAACTGTACAGCTCTGAACTGTCATTTTGTCCCTCCTTATATGGAATAATTCTGATATTTTCCGGAAATGCCGGCTATTTACGGTATTACCTGGAAGGGATGAATAACCGGCGCTGTTTCTACTTCCAGTCCCGGAAGCTTATCCGCCAGGAACTGTCTCATATCATCCATAAAGATATATTCCGTTCCATAATGACCTGCATCAATTACTGCCAGCCCCTGCGCTACGGCGTCCAGTCCTTCGTGATGACCGATATCTCCTGTAACAAGCACATCCGCTCCTTTTTCGATTGCAACAGGAATGGCTGATTTTCCCGAACCAGGCGATACAGCGATTCTGTACACCATCCGGCCCATGTCCCCGAACACCTTCAGACTCCCCAGTTTCAGACTATGCCGGACATGGGCACAGCATTCTGAAAGCGTCATGGGTTTTTCCAGATTTCCGATTCTTCCGATCCCCTGTTCCACACCTTCCTCAGACGATGTAACATCAAGAACCTGTGCATCACGGATATCCAAAATATGTTCCGAGAGTTCCGCCATTCCAAGGACATCATAATTGGTATGCATAGCATAATAGGAAATATCGCTCTGGATCAGCCGTACAAGCCTGCGGCCGATAAACTCTTCATCCGTCACCTTTTTTATCGGAGAAAAAATAAGGGGATGATGTGTGATCAGCATATCCGCCCCTGCTTTTTCGGCGCACTCAATCACATGCTCCGTGGCATCCAGAGCCAGATACACCCGGTTCACTTCTTTTTCCGTGCGGCCGGCCAGAAGTCCGACATTATCAAAATCAAGCGCGGCGCCCCGCGGATAAGTTGCCTCAATTACCTGTATAATCTCTCTGCACAGCATAATAACTCAATCCTTTCTCTGTACATTCCAGTTCCATTTCCACTTCTTTTCGTCTTTCCCTGATTCTCCCGGAATCCTTCTTTTCCAGCTGCGACAGAATCTGTTGTTTAATGCAGTGTTCCCGTTCTAAGAATTCATGGAGGACAGGATTCTGCCTTTCCAGAAGAATTTTTCCGTACCGCAGTTCCACTTCGGTCCATGTCTGCTTTTGCGCCCTTTCCAACGGATTTTCTTTCGATTTTCCTTCTCCTTTTCTTCTGCATGGCGGCTTTACCTTCATCATGGGATAGTATTTTCCGTCATCCAGAACCATATTCTCTTCCAGAAACAAAAAACCTTCCTCTAAAAGAAAGGCTCTTACTTTTTCTACCTCTGACTGGGGCTGCAGAATACATTCTTCCAGATATTCGGTTACGCCGGCTCCTTCTTTCAGAATACGTATCATCAGGCCTCCGCCCATGCCTGCCAGAACCGCCGACTGTACTTCTCCCGGCTTCAGTGCGGAAAATCCGTCTGACAGCCGGGTTTCTATCTGATTCTCCAGTCTGTTGGCTTTGATATGTTCTGCCGCGCGCAGAAGAGGACCTTTATTTACATCTGCGGCAATGGCCCCCGGTATCCTGCCGGCTTTTACCAGACAGATCGGAACATATGCGTGATCTGTTCCGATATCCGCCATCCGGTATCCGCCGGTGACAAGTTCAGCTACCGCCTGAAGGCGGAAAGAGAGATCAGGAAACCGTTCCAATGCTTTCCGTCCCGTTCCACATTCCTGCTCAGTCAAGATAATCCCTCAGCTTTCTGCTTCTGCTCGGATGGCGGAGTTTACGGAGCGCCTTCGCCTCGATCTGACGAATACGCTCTCTGGTTACATCAAATTCTCTGCCCACTTCTTCAAGCGTACGGGCACGTCCGTCATTCATGCCGAAACGAAGACGAAGCACTTTCTGTTCTCTTTCAGTAAGCGTATCCAGCACTTCATCCAGCTGTTCTTTCAGAAGCGTCTGGGCAGCCGCTTCCGCCGGCACCGGCACGTTGTCATCCTGTATAAAATCACCAAGATGGCTGTCCTCTTCCTCTCCGATCGGAGTTTCAAGAGAAACCGGCTCCTGTGAAATTTTGAGAATCTCGCGCACACGTTCTACGGGCATGTCCAGCTCTTTTGCAATTTCTTCCGGAAGAGGTTCCCTTCCCAGTTCCTGAAGGAGCTGTCTGGAAACCCTTATCAGTTTATTAATGGTTTCCACCATATGCACTGGAATACGGATTGTTCTTGCCTGATCCGCAATCGCTCTGGTAATCGCCTGACGGATCCACCATGTGGCATAGGTACTGAATTTATATCCTTTATGATAATCAAATTTTTCCACCGCTTTAATCAGACCCAGGTTTCCTTCCTGGATCAGATCAAGAAACAGCATGCCGCGGCCCACATAACGCTTTGCAATACTGACTACCAGACGGAGGTTTGCCTCAGCAAGCTCTTTTCTTGCCTCCTCATCGCCTTCCTCCATTCTCTTTGCCAGCTCTATCTCACGTTCTGCGCTCAGAAGGGGGACTTTTCCGATTTCCTTCAGATACATACGGACCGGGTCTTCAATGCTGACGCCTTCCGGTACAGACAGATCGATATTTTCCACATCAACGTCTTCCTCTTCGGCGATGATATCATCAATTTCAACTTCAATATCATCTGCCGCATCGCCGCTGATGCGCAGTACATCGATATTGTTTGCTTCCAGATAATCAAATACCTTCTCCATCTGATCAGTATTCAGTTCCATATCCGAAAAGAAATCATTGATTTCCTGAACATCCAGTATGCTCTTTTTCTTCTTCCCCAGCGCAACCAGTTCATTCATTCTTTCCAGAAACTTCTGCTGTGTGTTTTCTTCCATGTGTCCATCCTTCCTTCGCCGCGCATATACGCAGGCTATCTTGTTTTATTTTATCCTTAATCAATAGAAATATGCAGTTGTCTCAGCTCTTCCAGTTTCCGCTTTTCCTCCATCAGATGCTGAAGGCCGGCCATATCAGAAGGATCCAGTTCAAGAGTCTTCTGATCAATTCTGTGGGCTTTAACTCTGAGAATCGTTTCCCGCAGCGCCTGTTCTCTTTCTTCTTTTGTTTTCAGCTCCTTAATCCGTGTATGGAAAAGGGACGCCGCCTCCCTGTGCTCGTTCTCTTCCGTAAAATGATTCAGAATCCGGGCAGCATTCAGTTTCCCGTCCTTTCTCTGTTCGTACAGAAGCTCTGCTACCTTCCGGTAAATTTCTCCCGTAAAATCATCCGGACTGATATAACTGCTGATACAGTCAAAGACCTTTTCACTCTCGATCATCCAGGTAAGCAGCGCCTTCTGAGATGTGAGAATCCCGTTTTCTTTTGGTTTTTCATTTCCCGCGGCTCTTCTGGGCCGCTGTACCGGCCTTGCCATTCCGGAGTTTACAGCTGTCTTTGTAACCAGCTTCGTCAGACTCTCTTTACTGATCCTATACGTGGAGGCTACCGCCTCTATGTAATTATTGCGCTCCAGCTCGTCCTCAAACTCAAGAAGATGCCTTGCCGCCTCCCTGAAGAAATCGGTTTTCCCCTCCGGAGACGCCATATCATAGTCATTCTCCAGTATTTCAAGACTGAAAAGAAACCCGTTTCTTGCATTCTGAATTCTTTTTTCGTATTCCTCTTTTCCCAGATTCTTAATAAATTCATCCGGGTCTTTATACGGTTCCATCCGGACAATCTTCGCCGATATTCCCGCATCCTTAAGTATGGGAAGCGCCCGCAGCGCCGCTTTCGTTCCTGCCTCATCACTGTCATAAGTCAGATAAACTTCCTTTACATAGCGCTTGATCAGAGAGGCATGACCGGTAGTAAGCGCGGTTCCAAGAGAAGCTACGGCATTTGTAAAACCTGCCTGATGCAGGGAAATCACATCCATATATCCCTCACACAGAAGAAAATATGGCTTTCTGGATGTCCTGGCGCGGTTTAATCCGTACAGATTCCGGCTTTTATCAAATACCGGAGTCTCCGGTGAATTCAGATATTTGGGCTTTCCATCACCCATCACTCTTCCGCCGAAGCCTATTACTCTGCTGTTAACATCCATAATCGGAAAGATTACCCTGTTCCAGAACTTGTCATAAACTCCCTGCCGTTCATCTGTGTTGATCAGTCCGGCCTGACGGATCAGTTCCTCACTGTATCCCTGTTTTCTGAGATATTTATACAGATCATCGCTGTACTTATTGGAATATCCCAGACCGAACGCTGTAATTGTACTGTCCGACAGGCCTCTGTTTTTCAGATATGTATAAGCCTGTGCTCCTCGTTCTGATTTGAGCTGCACGTAAAAATATTTTGCCGCCTGTTTATTCACCTCAAGTATCGACGACTTTAAATCTGCTCTTTCTTTTGCCTCTTTTGAGTATTCCCGTTCCGGCAGAGCAATCCCCGCCCGGTCCGCCAGATACTTTACTGCTTCTATAAAAGAAAAGTTCTCATATTCCATAAGAAACGTAAATACATTTCCTCCCGCTCCGCAGCCGAAACAATAATACATCTGTTTCTCTCTGCTCACGGAAAAGGAAGGGGATTTTTCATTGTGAAACGGACACAGCCCGAAATATGAACTTCCTTTTTTCTGCAGCCGGACATAACCGGATATTACATCTACTATATCATTTCTTGTTCTTATCTCTTCAATCAGTTCGTCTGAATAGTACATGTCTTCCTCCATGCTGTTTCCTCTATACTGGCTTCAAAGAACACCCTATATTATATATTCGACAAAACTTTTTTCTTTCCTTTTATTTTTTCCATGATTCCGGAATAAAATAATCCTGGAATTTTTTTACCGCATAGGAATCCGTCATCCCGGCTATATAATCGCACACGATCTGCTCTCTGCCGGATTCTCCCCGGGACAAAGCGTCCCTGAACTGCTGCGGAAGGATATCCGGATGCTTAACACAGTATTCAAAAAGCTGTTCAATCATATGTATCGCTTTTTCCTCTTCTCCCTTGGCCCGTGGATTTAAGTAGACATTTTCAAACATAAATCGTCTGAGATCGGACATCGCCCTGCCTACCTGACTCGACATCCGTATCTCAGGCTGATCCATACTGTTTATAATCACATCATGTACCATTTTATTAAGACGGGCCTTGCATGAACTGCCCAGCACTTCTCTTATATCTGCGGGAATATCTTCTTCCGTCAATATTCCTCCCCGTATAGCGTCATCCATGTCATGATTGATGTAAGCAATTTTATCAGACAGTCTAAGGACCTGTCCCTCCAGAGTATGAGGTGTGCCGGAAGTCTGATGGTTCAGTATACCGTCCCGGACTTCCCAGGTAAGATTCAGCCCCCGTCCTTCTTTTTCAATACAGTCCACAACACGAAGGCTCTGTTTCTGGTGCTGAAAATGATAAACATGATTCAGGGCCTTTTCGCCGGCATGACCGAAAGGCGTATGCCCCAGGTCATGTCCCAGAGCAATCGCCTCTACCAGATCTTCATTAAGCCGCAGCGCCTTTGCAATGGTTCTGGCATTCTGAGAAACTTCCAGAGTATGAGTCATCCGTGTTCGGTAGTGATCGCCTTTCGGAAGGAGAAACACCTGGGTCTTCTGTTTCAGTCTGCGGAATGCTTTACAGTGCAGAATCCGGTCCCTGTCTCTCTGAAAGACGGGACGGATATCACACTGAGGTTCCTCCCTCTGCCGCCCTTTGGAATTCCTGCTTAATGTGGCATAAGGGCTTAAATATTCTACTTCCCGCTCCTCAAGCTGTTCCCTGATTGTCAATGCCATACTTATTTCTCCTTCAGACGTTCTTCAATCGCGTCAACAACAGTTTTTAACACTTTTACTCTTGCATAATATTTATCATTGCCTTCTACTACCACCCAGGGTGCATAATCAGTTGAAGTGCGCAGGAGCATCTCATTTACCGCATCCTCATACTGATCCCATTTTTCCCGGTTTCTCCAGTCTTCATCGGTAATCTTCCACTGCTTTTCCGGATTCTCCTGCCGTTCCTTAAAACGCCGTTCCTGTTCATCTTTGTCAATATGCATCCAGAATTTGATTACAATGGCTCCTGCGTCACAGAGATCCCTTTCCATATCATTGATCTCCTTGTAAGCTCTCTGCCACTCTTCTTTTGTACAGAATCCCTCTATACGTTCTACCATAACACGTCCGTACCAGGTGCGGTCAAAAATTGCCACATGTCCCGCTTTTGGCATTACGCGCCAGAAACGCCACAGATAATGATGCGCTTTTTCTATGTCATTGGGTGATGCAGTAGGATTTACCGCATACCCGCGGGCATCCATTTTTGCCGTCAGACGCTTAATTGCTCCGCCTTTTCCTCCCGCATCCCAGCCTTCAAATCCAAGTACAACCGGAATTCTTCTGCGGTAGAGTTCACCGTGGAGTTTTTCTATCTTCTTCTGCAGCTTATCCAGCTTTGCTTCATATTCTTCTCTTGTATATTTCAGAGACAGATCTGCCTTGGAGAGAATGGACACCTGAAGCTCCCTGAGTTCTTTATCCGCTTCCCTGGCCACTTCTGAAACATTCATATGATCTTCTGTTTCCTGATCCGCTGTATCTCTGTTTTTCTGCCGCGCCAGTTTTTCAATCTGATCTGCCATGGCCTTAATTACTGTAGTATAAATCTTTACAGTTGCGAATCTACGGTCCGTAGCCTCGATAATCGTCCAGGGCGCATAATCTGTGTCTGTTTTAAAAAGCATATCCTCCATCATCGCGGCATATTCGTTATATTTTGCATTTCTCTCAAGATCTCCCTGGGTCACACGCCATGCTGTTTCTTTGTTCTTCTGAAGCTTGTCAAAGCGCTTCTTCTGTTCCTTTTTACTGATATCCAGAAACAGTTTGATAATTACAGTGCCGTCATCTGTCAGCTGTTCTTCAAAAGAATTAATTGAATGAAATGCTTCCGGAAGTTCTTTCTCTTTTGTACGTTTTTCAAACCGGTCGATCAGTACTCTTCTGTACCAGCTGCCGTCATAAATAGCGATTCTCCCCTTTTCCGGAGTTTTGATCCAGAATCTCCAGAGGAACGGATGCATCCGCTCTTCTTCGGTTTCATTCTTGACTGGGTATACATGAAATCCTCTCGGATCCATACTCTGGATCAGCTTGCCGATCTGAAGCCCTTTTCCCGCCGCTCCGAATCCTTCAAATACAATCATAATGGGAATTTTAAGTGCTTTACATTCTCTTTGAAGCTGTCCGATTTTGGTTTCAAGCTGAGACATTTTTTCCTTGTACTCTTCTTTTGACAATTTTTTTAACAAGTCAACTTTTTCTAACATATTTCTCCCTCCGCTCTTCTTATTCAGATAGTATTAGCCTCTTCCAGTAAATTATTGTAATTATATCATATAAACAGTAAAAAAAAGAGAAATCCGTTAAAGAATTCCTCTTTTTTACGTTCTTTATAATTTTTTAATTCTGGCCTTCATCCAGCTGTTCCATCAAACGTACAACCAGCTCCTGATTTGTCATGTTCAGCCGCTCAAAAGCATTGCAAAAATCTTTGTTGCGCTCCAGACTTTTCTCAACTTCAATACGATACTCCTGCGTCATTCTGACATCAGTCAACTTTAATATATAATCCGCTGAAACATGAAAGAACCTGGAAAGCTGAATCAGAAGATCCGCCGGAAGAGAATTTTCCCCGTTTTCTATCCGGCTGATCGTCTGTTGAGAGACATTGATTTTTCCTGCAAGATCTTCCTGTCTTAAGCCCCTTTCATTCCGAAGCTCCTTCACACGGTTATCCACTGTATACACACCCTTTAGTCATTTATACTTTATTGTACCGAATCTGCGGTTTAGTGCTATCCGTATTTCGGATTAAAGTATACTCATATACCGGGTGTATTATTACATACTTACCGAAGGGTGATAAAATATAACTGGTGATAGATATGATGTCAAACACAATCGGAAAAAATATCAAAAAACTACGCAGACAAAATGCGGTCAAACAGGATGTACTTGCATCCAGTCTTCACATGCGCAGACAAACCATCTCTTCATATGAACGCGGTATTACGCTCCCAAGTATTTTCACTCTGATTCGAATTGCAGATTTTTTTAACGTGACACTGGATGAACTCACCGGAAGAACAGAACTTGCTATTCAGAAAAAAGAGGATCTGCATTAATAGCAGATTATATGTAAAAAGAGGCTTGCCCGGCAAACGAGGCTCTCCTGCAAAATAAAAAAGCCCTGAAAATAATTCAAGGCTTTTTCTCAATGCGGAAGATGGGACTTGAACCCACACGACACGAATGTCAC
>DWZZ01000207.1 GCA_019117305.1 Candidatus Mediterraneibacter merdigallinarum
AGGCTGCAGCTAATTCGTAATTATCGTTAGCGTTTAATTTTAAATTTGCGATTTGACGCATCAGCCTGCGGATAGCTTCTCCATCTTCAGGATCCCTGTCGAAACCAGTACAACCCCTGGTTGTGTGTACAGAAAAACTGCTGTATAATCTGTACGGACAAAATATGTGCCAACGACTGCACAATATATAATATAGAACCGGACGGCGGAAAAGTCAAGGAATATCATTGTGGAAACGTGAAAAGGTTAAAAAAATTTAACATATCGAAGTTTCGTGAAAACTGGATTTTTTACAGCAGATATGTGATAATATGTAACGGACAGTTCAGCCATAATGCAGGCGGCGGTGCATATGTGCAAAAAGCGGCATACCCGCGTCATGCATGTCAGTACGGCTTCGCGGACAGCATTGGCTGAATGTCTGTGATAATGCTACGGAAAAGAGGAGTATATATGCCTACAACATATGCACATTATAAATTTGGAAAAGAGGTAATCAGCGCTCTGCCGAGACCTCTTCAGAATTCGATAGAGAAAAACAGGGAGCTTTTTGATATGGGACTGCACGGACCGGATCTGTTATTCTACTACAGACCGGCCATAAAAAATGCAGTTAATAAGCAGGGATATGAGCTGCACGACAAAATGGCAGATGTTTTTTTTGAAAACGCAGTTAAGGTGATTGAAAATTCAGAAAATCCCGGAGCTGCGAGAGCATACATTTACGGGTTTATCTGTCACTTTGCGCTTGACAGCGAATGCCATCCGTATATTGAAAAAATGATTCAGACAAGCGGTATCAGCCATTCGGAGATTGAGATGGAGTTTGACCGCCTTTTGATGAAAGAAGACTATATTAATCCGGTGCGTTATCTGTCAACCGGCCATATCCACCCCAGCATAGAAAACGGGGAGGTAATTGCCCCGTTTTATGAGGATCTTACGCCCCAGATTATAGAAAAATGCATGAAATCCATGATTTTTTATCACAAAGTACTGCTGGCTCCGGGAAAGACAAAAAGAAAGCTGCTTTTCGGCGGCATGAAATTGATCGGCGCCTACGACGGCATGCACGGTATGGTAATGAGTCTTGAGCCGAATCCGCAGTGCAGAGACTACTGCCGGCTTCTTAAGCGTCTGTTTGCCGGGGCTGTTCCTCTGGCAGCAGGGCTGATTATCCAGTATCAGAAAAAACTTTTCCAGGGCGGCGAGCTGCCCTCCCGATTCCACAGAACATTCGGCGCGGGAGAAAAATGGGAAGAACTTCGCCTGTAGATATACCGGTGAAACGGCAGATCCAGAAGAAAGCACGGAAGACAGAAGTGACAGAAACAAAATAAGAACATCAAAGAAAAGGAAAGAGAGAGCAATAATATGAAATTTAAGCTGACTTCACTGGAAAAGAAATGGGTGCTCTATGATGTGGGAAATTCAGCGTTCACTATGATGGTATCGACCATATTTCCCATCTATTTTAACGCTCTTGCAGAGGGGGCGGGGATATCGGATGTGGATTATCTCGCGTACTGGGGATATGCGACCTCGGTCTGTACTCTGATTGTGGCAATACTGGGCCCCACACTGGGGGCAATTGCCGATACGAAGAATTTTAAGAAAATTGTATTTTCCATTTCCATGGGGATTGGAGTCTTTGGCTGTATCCTGCTGGGATTTCTGTCTTCGTGGATCTGGTTCCTTGGTGTATTTGTACTTGCGAAAACCGGTTATTCAGCCAGCCTGATTTTTTATGACGCCATGCTGACTGACGTGACGGAGCCGGAGAGAATGGATTCTGTTTCCTCTCACGGATACGCCTGGGGATATATCGGAAGCTG
The DNA here is from genome assembly GCA_019117305.1 of Candidatus Mediterraneibacter merdigallinarum. Taxonomy (GTDB): domain Bacteria; phylum Bacillota; class Clostridia; order Lachnospirales; family Lachnospiraceae; genus Mediterraneibacter; species Mediterraneibacter merdigallinarum. The sequence goes on from DWZZ01000207.1 coordinate 1,836, forward strand.
TATTCCGTTTATTGCGTGTCTGGGTATTGTTCTGGGAGCAGGCGGCCTTGGAATCAGTACGCAGACTTCCATGATACTGGCTTTTGTTATTACGGCACTCTGGTGGCTGTGTTCATCCATTCCTCTGCTGCGCTCTTACCGTCAGAAATACTTTTCTGATGCTGACGGCCATGTAGTGAGGAACAGCTTCAAACGGCTTGGCAGAACTTTTATTGAACTGACGAAAGAAAAACATATTTTTATTTTTCTGCTTGCGTTTTTCTTTTATATCGACGGAGTCTATACAGTAATTGATATGGCGACCGCCTACGGACAGGCTCTGGGTCTGGACAGTACAGGGCTTCTGCTGGCATTGCTGGTAACACAGATTGTTGCCTTCCCCTGTGTTCTGATTTTCAGCAGACTTGTGAAGAAGATAAAGCCTGAAGCGATTATCACCATATGTATTGCGGCGTATTTCTGTATTGCCGTTTATGCATACTGGCTGGATACACAATTTGATTTCTGGCTTCTGGCCGTGCTTGTCGGTATGTTCCAGGGCACAATCCAGGCATTGTCCCGCTCTTATTTTGCAAAGATTATTCCGGCGGAAAAATCGGGAGAATTTTTCGGAATTTATGATATATGCGGGAAAGGAGCATCTGTTATCGGAACAGCGCTGGTTTCTGTATTGAGTCAGGTGACAGGAAGTATTAACATCGGCGTAAGCGCGTTATCCGTGATGTTTCTCATCGGGCTTGTGTTATTCCGGTATTCGGCGAAGCTGAATGCAGGGCGGCAGACGCAGTAAAAAGTGTGTATATAAATATGAAATTAATTTGAAATCAGACATATTGATAAAAATTCATGTTATAATTAAACAGGAAACCAATAAAGCGGGTACATGGTATCCGCTTTCTCTGTATCAGATTACTTTTCAGGAGAAAACAGATAAATGGATGAATTTGTAAAACTGCAGAACATTACCAAAATATACAAAATGGGAGAAGTAGAGATCCGCGCGGCAGACGGAATCAGCTTTTTTGTCAGAAAAGGTGAGTTTGTCGTTATTGTCGGGCCCAGCGGCGCGGGAAAAACGACGGTGCTGAACATTCTTGGCGGGATGGATACGGCTACAGATGGAACGCTTCTTGTAGACGGACAGAATATTACGGAATACACTGCCAGACAGCTTACGGAATACCGCCGGGAGGACATCGGATTTGTATTTCAGTTCTATAATCTGGTGCCGAATCTGACCGCCCTTGAAAATGTGGAGCTGGCTCTCCAGATCTGCCGGGATCCCCTGGATGCCCGCAAGGTGCTGGAAGAAGTAGGACTGGGCGACCGGCTGAATAATTTCCCTGCACAGCTGTCCGGAGGAGAGCAGCAGAGAGTGTCTATCGCGAGAGCGCTTGCAAAGAATCCGAAGCTTCTGCTCTGCGATGAACCGACGGGAGCGCTCGATTATAATACCGGCAAGTCGATTTTAAAGCTTCTCCAGAATATGTGCAGGGAGCGGGGAATGACGGTGATTGTAATTACACACAACCAGGCTATCGCGCCCATGGCGGACCGGCTGATACACATTAAAAACGGGCGGGTTTCACGGATGGAGACTAATGAGCGCCCGATGTCAATTGATGAGATAGAATGGTAGGGAAACAGATGAAGAAGAAAGCGTTGAGAAAAGATTTTTATATGGAAATCCGGCGCAGTATAGGGCGGTTTCTGTCTATATTTTTTATCGTGGCTATCGGCTGCGCTTTCTTTTCGGGCATTCGTTCTTCCGAACCGGATATGCGCTATTCCGGTGATGCCTATTTTGACAGTAAAAATCTGATGGATATCCAGGTTATAAGCACGATGGGACTTACAGCCGATGACCTGACGGCTATAGAAAATGTAGACGGGATTGAAAAGGCAGAGGGCGGATATTCTGTGGATGTACTCTGTACAGAAGGAGAGAATAAAATCGTTGTGCACGTTATGTCCATGCTGCCGTCCATGAATGAAGTACAGCTGGAGCGGGGACGTCTTCCGGAAAAGGAAAATGAATGCGCGATAGACGTGGATTATCTGGAAGAGGGAAAACTGGAAATCGGAGATTCGATCACTTTTTCAAGCGGCAGCGATGATGCGATTACCGACACGCTTAAGACGGATACATATACGATTGTAGGAGCAGTGAGCAGTCCCTGCTATATTTCATTCCAGAGAGGAAGCACCACCATCGGAAACGGCAGTGTGGCCGCGTTTGCAGTGGTGCCGGAAGAAAGTTTTTCTCTGGATGTCTATACAGAAATATACGCACAGGTGGACGGCGCGAAGGAACTGACTGCATTTACAGACGCCTATGACAACCGGGTGGCGGAAGTGCTGGACCGGGTGGAGAGCATCAAAGAGGAGCGGCAGAAAGCCCGTTACGATGAGATTGTGGACGAGGCGGACGAAACTCTTGCCGATGCGAAGCAGGAAGTGGCAGACGCAGAGAAGGAACTGGAAGACGGCAGAGCAGAGGCCGAGGCGGAACTTGCTGACGCGCGGCAGCAGCTGGAAGACGCACAGGCAGAAGTGGACAGCGGAAAGGCGCAGCTGGAGTCATCCAGAGAGCAGCTGAAATCTTCCAGACAGCAGCTTATAGACGGGCAGGAAGAACTGGACCGGGGAGAAGAAGAGCTGAACGCGAATATTGATACACTCAATGACCAGATCGATGCGCTCAATAAAGCAAAGGAGCAGTACAATGCTCTTGCGGCCGGCGGACAGACGGATGAGATGACTCTCGCGGCGATGAATGCCCTTTATGAGGAAATTCAGAAGGGAGAGCAGGCCGTCAGCCAGGCAAACGCTCAGATTGAGGCCGCGAAGGCCCGGCTGGAATCTTCCCAGGAGGAGATTAACAACGGATGGGCGGAGATTGAATCCGGAGAGCAGGAACTTGCGGACGCGGAGACGGAGCTGGCAGATGCAGAACAGGAGATCTCTGACGGCTGGGACGAGTATTACGAAGGAGAAACAGAAGCACGGCAGGAAATCGCGGACGGAGAACAGAAGATCGAAGACGCAAAACAGGAACTGGCGGATGCGGAACAGGAAATTCAGGATCTGGAGGAACCGGAATGGCTTGTATACGACCGGTCCAATCTGCCGGAATACAGCGGCTATGGAGAAAATGCAGACCGGATGAGAGCCATTGGCGAGGTTTTCCCTGCGATTTTCTTCCTTGTGGCGGCGCTGATCAGTCTGACCACTATGACAAGAATGGTGGAGGAACAGAGGACTCAGATCGGAACCCTTAAGGCTCTGGGATATGAGCGGCATTCCATAGCAGGCAAATATCTGGGCTACGCTTTGCTGGCGACGGTTACGGGAAGTCTGCTGGGCGTTCTGTTCGGCGAGAAGGTATTCCCATATATTATTATTAACGCCTATGGAATTATGTTCCGCCATATGGATGAACTCCGGCTTCCTTATAATCTGGTCTATGGAGTGGGAGCCGCTGCCGCCGCCCTGGTAAGTACCCTTCTTGCAACAGTGCTTTCCTGCTATCAGGCGCTGAAAGAACAGGCGGCGGAACTGATGCGTCCGCCCGCGCCGAAGCAGGGGCAGAGAGTGCTGCTGGAGCGGGCAGGCTTTATCTGGAAGCGGCTTAATTTTTCCTGGAAAGCCAGCGTGAGAAATCTGGTCAGATATAAAAAGCGGCTGTTCATGACAATCTTTGGCATTGGCGGCTGCATGGCTCTGATGCTGGTGGGATTTGGCCTGAAGGATTCTATCTTTGCTATTGTGGACATTCAGTATGGCGAGATTCAGCTTTATGACGGCAATATTATTCTGGAGAGCGGAGCCACAGAAGAGGAACGGAACCAGATCGAATCAGAACTTGAAAAGGACAGCGGGACAGCCGGATTGACGGAAGGCCTGCTGACCCAGGTGACGGTGGGAAGCGGCAGCCAATGGTATGATGTATATCTGGATGTTCCGGCAGATGTAGAAGAATTTGAGAATTTTGTGGTTTTAAAAGACAGAGTTACAGATGAGAGATATTCTCTTGACGGCAGCGGCGCTATTCTTACGGAAAAGATGGCCGGTGAGCTGGATGTAAAGGCCGGGGACAGCATAACGATACGAGACGAAGACAAAGGAGATCTGACGGTTAAGATTTCGGCAGTCTGCGAGAACTACCTGGGACATTACCTCTATATGACTCCGGAAGTTTATGAAGCGGTATATGGAGAAAATCCGGCCTACAATTCGATTTTCTATAAGACGGCAGACCGAACGACGGAAGAAGCGGAGCGGATCGGTGAGGAGGCGCTGGCTCTGCCGGGCGCATTAAGTATCAGTTATACCACGGATATGCGGGAACAGGTGGATAACATGCTGGGAGCGCTGGACGCGGTTATTGCCGTACTGATTATATCAGCGGGTATGCTGGCGTTTGTGGTACTTTACAATCTGAACAACATTAACATTACAGAAAGGCAGAGAGAGCTTGCGACTCTGAAAGTTCTCGGATTTTATAACAGCGAGGTATCCATGTACGTATACCGGGAAAATATTCTGCTTACGCTTTTCGGAGCGGTTTTCGGCATTATTCTGGGAAAGATTCTGCACCGGTTTATTATAGTCACGGTAGAAGTGGAGTCTGTAATGTTCGGACGCAATATTGATTTGAGCAGTTTTATATATGGATTTGCGCTTACATTTCTGTTCTCGCTTCTCGTAAACGGAGCGATGTATTTTAAACTGAAGAAGATTGACATGGTAGAATCCCTGAAGAGTGTGGAGTAATCTGTAGCGGCGGGAAAACGACAGACAGAAAACAGCGGACTGACAGGACGGAAACAGTTTTTACATATTGTTTCTGTCCTGTTTTTTGTATAAAAATTTATGCAAAAAGACTTGAAATATACCCTGATGGGGTATATACTTACAGAGTAGATATATACCCCCAGGGGGTTATAATAGAATGAATTTACACAAAGAAGAAAATACTGTAAAAGGAGTGAACTTATGGCAGAAGAAAAGAAAGTCTGTCCGGAGTGCACCCATAAAACAAAGGAGCGCTCAGACAAAGAATACAAAGATCTGATTAACCGGTTAAGCCGTATTGAAGGCCAGGTAAGGGGAATCCGGAAAATGGTTGAGAATAATGCTTACTGTACAGACATACTGATTCAGGTGTCTGCGGTAAACGCGGCGCTGAACAGTTTTAATAAGGTCCTTCTTGCGAATCATATCAGAACCTGCGTCGCGGATGATATCCGCGCGGGGAAAGAAGAGACCGTTGACGAGCTTGTGGCAACGTTGCAGAAGCTGATGAAATAAGGCGAAGATACCGGAAAAGACTGGAGGAGTGAAATTATGGAACAATATAACGTGACAGGTATGAGCTGTGCCGCCTGCAGCGCCCGTGTGGAAAAGGCTGTTTCCAAAGTGCCGGGAGTTACATCCTGCTCGGTCAGCCTTCTGACAAATTCCATGGGCGTGGAGGGAAGCGCCTCGCCTGCGGATATTATTGCGGCAGTAGAGGAGGCCGGGTACGGCGCATCCCGGAAAGGCGCCGGAACGGCAGGGAAAGGTACAGCAGCAGCCGGATCTGCCGGATCATCCATAGCGGCCGCCGGGGATTCGTTAAAAGACAGAGAGACGCCTGTGTTGAAAAAGAGACTGATCGCATCTCTCTGCTTCCTGATTCCGCTGATGTATTTTTCAATGGGACATATGATGTGGAACTGGCCGGTCCCTTCCTTTATGGAAAATAACCATGTGGCAATGGGGATTTTGCAGCTTCTGCTTACCGGCGTTGTTATGGTGATTAATCAGAAATTTTTTATCAGCGGTTTCCGGGGCCTGATCCACAGGGCGCCGAATATGGATACGCTGGTTGCTCTGGGAGCGGGGGCATCCTTTGTATGGAGCACCTATGCTCTTTTTGCCATGACAGACGCGCAGATGCGGGGAGATATGGAAGGCGTTATGTCCTACATGCATGAGTTTTATTTTGAGTCGGCGGCCATGATCCTGACGCTGATTACCGTGGGAAAAATGCTTGAAGCCAGATCAAAGGGAAAAACAACAGACGCTCTGAAGAGTCTGATGAAGCTTGCTCCGAAAACAGCCCGTGTCCTGAGGAATGGCGCGGAAGAAGAAGTAGGAATTGATCAGGTAAGGAAAGGTGATATATTTGTAGTAAGGCCGGGAGAAAATATACCGGTGGATGGTATCGTGCTGGAGGGAAACAGTGCGGTAAATGAGTCCGCGCTGACCGGCGAGAGTATTCCGGTGGACAAAAAAGAAGGCGATCAGGTATCGGCAGCTACGCTGAATCATTCCGGTTTTATTAAATGTGAGGCAACCCGGGTCGGTGAAGATACTACCCTGTCCCAGATTATTCAGATGGTAAGCGACGCGGCGGCAACGAAAGCGCCTATTGCAAAAGTGGCGGACCGTGTGTCCGGCGTTTTTGTCCCGGCCGTAATCGGAATTGCCATTGTTACAATTCTTGTATGGCTGGCAGCAGGCCAGACCCTTGGATTTGCCCTGGCACGGGGAATATCCGTTCTTGTAATCAGCTGCCCCTGTGCTCTGGGACTGGCAACGCCTGTGGCAATTATGGTGGGCAACGGTGTCGGCGCGAAAAACGGAATTATGTTTAAAACCGCCGTTTCACTGGAAGAAACCGGAAAGACGCAGATTGTGGCTCTCGATAAAACAGGAACAATTACAAGCGGGGAGCCCCGGGTGACGGATCTTATTCCGGCAGCAGGAGTGACAGAAGAGGAGCTTCTTTCCAGTGCATATGCTCTGGAAAAGAAAAGCGAGCATCCGCTTGCCCATGCGATTCTCATGCTTGCGGAAGAAAAGCAGATCAGTGCAGAGCTGGAGACCACAGATTTCCATGCGGTTCCCGGAAACGGACTGACCGGAAAAATGGGAACAGACATGCTGGCCGGCGGCAACCTGAAATTTATCAGTAAAAATGCCCAGGTTCCTGACGAGACAAAAGCGCTGGCGGAAACACTTGCAAATGCCGGAAAAACTCCGCTGTTTTTCAGCAGAAACGGCAAGCTGACCGGTGTGATTGCAGTAGCCGACGTAATTAAGGAAGACAGCCCGAAAGCAGTAAAAGAGCTTCAGAACATGGGAATTCATGTAGTTATGCTGACCGGGGACAATGAGCGCACGGCAAATGCCATTGGAAAGCAGGCCGGAGTGGATGAAGTTATTGCCGGCGTTCTTCCCGAGGGAAAGGAAAGCGTGATCCGCCGCCTGAAGAAAAAAGGAAAAGTAGCCATGGTAGGAGACGGCATCAACGATGCGCCGGCACTGACAAGAGCAGATATGGGAATTGCCATCGGAGCCGGAACCGATATTGCCATTGACGCTGCGGATGTGGTGCTGATGAAGAGCAGACTTACCGACGTGCCTGCAGCGATCCGCATGAGCCGGGCTACCCTGCGGAATATCCACGAAAATCTGTTTTGGGCATTTTTCTACAATGTAATCGGAATTCCCCTTGCGGCGGGAGTATGGATTCCCCTTTTCGGACTTCAGTTAAATCCCATGTTTGGAGCGGCGGCGATGAGTTTGTCAAGCTTCTGCGTGGTGACAAATGCACTGCGTCTCAACTGGTTTAAATTGTATGACGCAGGCAGAGATAAAAAAATCAAATCAAAAAGAAAACAGGAGGAAACAACAATGGAAAAAACAATGAAAATCGAAGGAATGATGTGCGGACACTGTGAGGCGAGAGTAAAGAAGGCGCTGGAATCCCTTCCGGAAGTAGACCGGGCGGACGTCAGCCATGAGAAAGGGACCGCCGTGTTAACGCTTAATGCCGAGGTGGCGGATGAGTTGCTTAAAAAAACGGTAGAAGACCAGGATTATAAAGTGATGGATATTCAGTAAATCAGATCGGAAATAGTTGATTTGACGCATTGCTGAAAAATACCGGGATACATTACAAAAAGAAGTTTTTGCCTGTATCCCGGTATTTTATATCAGATTGATTTTTCGCTTCATAATATAATTTGTTACCATGTATTCGATAACAGCCAGAATTATCGAGAGTATTCCGGTTATCAGATAAAGTATGTCAGTATAGCGCCCCATATTGAAGCTGTATGAATCAGCAAACATCTGTGGCCTGATAAGTCCGGTTATAAGCAGCAGCGAAGTGGTAAGGATCTGTACGCCAAAACCTGCCAGAAAATAAAAGGCAATAGCAAGCAGTACCCGGTGTTCCTGAAAAAGCTGTCCCAGAGCTATGCAGAAATAAATCTGTACAATAGAAGTAAAAGTAAAAATGACTGTAAATAGAAAAAGTTTTAATGCATAGGAACCTAAAGTAATCCCTAATACTTTTTCCATGTCCGGAGCTATCTGCCGGTAGGCATCTGCTACATTTGATCCCGTTACAAGAACCAGTATGCCTGCCGCAATAATAATAATGTCTGCTGCCGCAATAAGATAGCCGGAGAGAAATTTCGCAAGAAGGTGAGTTGACGGGGCCGCAGGAAGCGTCCAGGACAGATAGCCTTCTTTGCTGAACAGATTCCGGTAAAAGCGGAGTGCAATGAGCAGACTGGTTGTCAGTGTCATTGCCGTCAACAGGAAAATAAATAAAACAACAATCAGAGTTAAAGGGGTTATGAGCAGCCTGGATGGGGCACTGAAATCAAGCGGATTCATAACCAGCAGCCGCAGGATAATACAGATAAACAGGTAAATGCCGTGTACAAGAAGAAAAATTCTGGCAGCATTTTTTAAGTCATATTTGATAAGTTTTCCTAGCATCTGAATACCTCCCGAAACAAACTGTCAACAGATTTTCCATATTTTGTCCGTACTTCATCTACAGCCTCATTGAGTACAAGGTGTCCGGCTTTCAGAAAAAGTACATGATCCAGCACATTTTCGATATCAGATATAAGGTGAGTGGAAATTAGTATTGTTGCATTTTCGCTGTAATTTGTCAGGATAGTACGGAGAATATAATCCCGCGCAGCCGGATCTACCCCTCCGATGGGCTCATCCAGCACATAGAGCTGTGCGTCCCGGCTCATTACAAGAATAAGCTGCACCTTTTCTTTTGTACCTTTTGAAAGAGCGCTGAGTCTGGAATGCCGGTCAATTTCCAGCGCGTCAAGCATTTTAGCTGCCCGTTCCATACTGAAATCACTGTAGAAGTCAGAATAAAGAGTCAGTGCGTCTTTTACACGTATCTGGCTGGGAAGACAGTCCCGGTCAGGCAGATATGAAACGATCTTTTTGGATTCCACTCCGGGCGCACAGCCGTTTACCGCGATCTGTCCGTCAGAAGGCACCAGCAGGCCGTTTATAAGTTTGATAAGAGTCGTTTTGCCGCTTCCATTCGGGCCAAGCAGCCCTATGATCTGTCCCCGTTCCAGTGTAAAGCTCAGATCCGAGAGAGCAAAAAAATTTCCGTATCTCTTTGTCAGCCGCTGACATTCAAGTATTGCTTTCATGATCTTCCCCCTTTATCGTTTCCTGTATGATATTCAAAGTCTCATCGTCACTGAAGCCAAGCTGCCTCATTTTGTGGAAAAAATCACGGATATGGTCGGCGGCCAGGCTGCGTTTCAGCTCCTTAAGCATTCCTGCGTCCTCAGTGATAAAACGTCCGCTTGTTCTCTGGGAGTATACAAGTCCGCTGCGTTCCAGTTCCGAGAGCGCTTTCTGCATTGTATTTGGATTGACAGCTGCGTCCAGGGCAAGATCGCGGACAGAAGGAATCTTTTCGCCCGGTTTGTAAACACCGGAGACAATGTCCTGTTGGATGCGTTCCATCAGCTGGAGATAAATGGGGCGTTCATTATCCAAATCCCAAGGCATTGAATCACTTCTTTCTATATATTTATTAAACTGTATTATATCTATAATACAATAATATGATGAAAGTAAAAAACTGTCAAGTGGAAACAATGATTAAAAAAGTCTTTTACTGATATATGGGCAAAAATATATCCGGACTTTATGTTTATGATTCGTTATCCCGGATGATATCTTCCTTCATGTGAGGATTAAACGTTCCTTTTCTGAGCATGTCGATTTCATATTTATAAGGCGCGTAAGATTTTTTCGGCAGAGTCGGAGAAGGAATATACGGCGACTCAAGGATTTTCGGAATGGTCCGGAAATCCGGATGGTGTACAATATAGTTCAGCGCGTCAAATCCAATGTGTCCGAAGCCTGTATTTTCATGCCGGTCCTTCTGAGCGCCGGGAGCATTTTTACTGTCATTAATATGAAAAACCGCGATCTGATCTTTCCCGAGTATCCGGTCAAATTCCTCCATCGTCTCATCAAAGTGATGAATAATGTCATATCCGCTGTCACTGGTATGGCATGTGTCAAAGCAGACTCTGAGTTTATCGTTATATTTTACCCCGTCATAAATGCGGGCCAGTTCTTCAAAGGAACGTCCGATTTCAGATCCTTTTCCCGCCATAGTTTCCAGAGCAATAAAGCAGTCAGTATCCGTGGTGAGAACTTCATTCAGTCCCCGGATGATCTGTGCGGTTCCGGCTTCTGTTCCGGCTCCCACATGGGCTCCGGGATGAAGGATAAGGACATGGCTTCTGCAGGCTGTTGTCCGCTCAATCTCCTTTGCCAGAAATTCTACGGCAAGTGTAAAAGTCTCAGATTTTACTGTATTGCCCAGATTAATAATATACGGCGCATGGACAATAATTTCGTCAATTCCGTGTTCTTTCATGTATTCCCAGGCAGGAGCAATGTTAAGCTCGCTGATTTCTTTGCGCCGTGTATTCTGCGGCGCCCCGGTATAAAACATAAATGTATCTGCTCCGTAGGACACAGCTTCTTTCGCAGAGCCTAAAAGCATATCTTTTCCGCTCATGCTGACATGTGAACCGATTTTCATAGATGATCTCCTTTTCTTATCAACAAAATATTTTACATTATAAAATGGAAACAGGTATTTCTCAAGATATAAAGGGAATAAAGGGGTCCGGATCAGAATAAAAATCAGAGCAGAGAGCCTGATATGGTCAGGCTCATCTGCTCTGAGGTTTGAAAAGAGATCTGTGTTTTACCGGAATTCAGTCGTCATCATCATCGTTGTCATAAGAACTACCGTTGTCGCCGTCATCTGTATCGCTGTAAGAACTGTTTCCGCTGCTGTCATAAGGACTGTCATTATGGCTGTTTTCGCTGCCGGAACTATTACTGCTGCTGTTATAGGAGCTGTTGCCGCTGTCATATCCGGAATCGTTCTGAGCCGGCGTGGCCGGCGAAGAAGATGACGGTGCAGAAGGTGCTGATGGCGCGGAGTAGTCGGTTATCCCGTCGTCGTCATTGCTGTCATATCCGGAATCTGTCGGTTCTGCTTCATCCGCTGCCTGAGGAACCGGTATGGTAACTGTCTGTGCTTCGTCAAGAACTTCTTTTGTCTCTTCCTCTTCCTGCGGCTGAAGAGAACCGATTACGATTTCTATTGTAATATTCTGTTCCTGAAGATATCTGTTCAGCTCATTCAGTATTTCATTTTCTATTCTGTCGGCCCATTCGCTGCTGCGGGCGTCTACAGAAACAGCGATCTGGCCGCCTTCAGTAAGATAGTTCTGTTCTATGGCAAGATCTGCCAGTTCATCTACAACGGTTTCCTTATCTTTCCCTTTATAGTTGTAACCTTGCAGGAGCGCGTCGCCGTCAGCGTTTTCTCCTTCTATTTCCAGGACGCGTCCGGAACGGCTCAGAGAAATTTCTACTTCCGGGTTGATCTGCATATGTATACTTCCGTATTCTGTATATACATACTGATATTCATATATGCCGAAAACGCACAGAGCTACACAGGCCGCCAGGCTTGCAGCCAGCCGGATTATTGTGCTTTTCCGTTTCTTTTTGTCCCGTGGATAGATCAGCGGAATAACTTTATCTGTGATATCTCCGACAGCATATCCGGAATTTGCCACTTTAATAAAACGTCCGCTGTTGTCCAGGACAACTGCATAAGCACTATGTGCTTCAACTACCATATAAGTTGCTTTTCTTTCCATTTTCAGCTCCGTTTCTGCTATGTATCAGGTTTGCTTTAGAGATGGTACAGGTGTCCGCGTATGATTTCATAGCCGTTAGTAAAGGCAAGCAGAACAGCTACAAGATATTTCCTGTGTCGTTCGATGGTTTTTTTATCTGTTCCGGAAATTTCAGAAAGCGCCGCTATGGGAAGCTTTTTCGTGCGAAGCAGATCATCAAGCAGCGAGGTATTTTCCCGGGCTGCGGTCAGTACCCGCCTGCAGGCCTGCAAAGTACGATCCTGCCGGGGACAGTTGTCTGCCACGTCAGAGAACGAAATGCCGAATTCAAGAAGCTGCTTTTCAAATTCCTGAATTTCTTCTCTGGCCGCGCTTCTGTGATGATTTTTTTCTATTTCATTCTCGGGGTGCTCTAAATGATCGATTTTCAGAGTTTCGCTGTCTTCCTCCTGAACAGGTTCATGGAGAGAAGTTACATTTGCATGTTTTTTTTCTTTGCGGTAATAGTCGATGAGCCGATTACGGATTCCTCTTGAAGCATAGGCGAGAAATGCGCCTCTGTTTTTTTCATATCCGAGAATCGCCTCATAAAAGGCCAGCAGAACAATACTGAGTTCTTCATCCTGTCCCTCTATGGGAGCGCGGTGAAGATATTTTGCTGTCTCAGCACGTAAAAAGCCCATATACTGGCGGATAAGACTGTCAGCCGCATCGGGATCGGTCTTTGCCGCGTATACCTGTTCCACAAGTTCATGGCCACCGTTCATTGAAATTTCCCTCCTGTAAGAAGTATACGAAACCGTGGAATTATTTTTCGGGGTCTGAAACCAGAAAATTGCAAAATTAGTATATTCCTGAAATATTAAATTAATGTTAGATATAGGTAAAATGATTGTAAATATAAAGACAGGGACGGTGAATCTACATTATAATACAAAAAACCGGAAATAAAAAAATAAAAAAAATTTCTTCTGACCCCGTTTTCCGGATTTTGCTTCCGTATTCTACATCAAAAGCTGAAACAAAATTCAGAAGAAAAAAAAGGAGTGAATGAATTATGACGAAGAAAAAATTAATGGCGACACTGGCAGCAGTATTATCTCTTTCTCTTTGCGGAGGAATTTTCACAGGATGTGGAAGCAGAGAGACAACAGCGGCACCATCCGGTTTAGGAACGGAGACTCAGCAGGAAAAGCAGGGCGGTGTAATTTCAATTAAAGTGAATCCGGAGATCGCGGTGCATTACGATGACCAGGGAATGGTAACAGAAATTGAAGCCCGCAATGATGACGGCGAAAAAATAATAGCCGATTATACGGGATTCGAAGGAAAGGAATGCCGGGTTGTGATTGGCGATCTGGTAGCCGCAATTAATAAGGCAGGATATTTTGTAGAAGAAACAGACGGAAAAACAAATCAGATTACTCTGGAAATCGAAGAAGGGTCAGTACTTCCGGAAGAGAATTTCCTGAATATGATTGTAGCGGAGATACAGAAATATACCAGCGCGGAGAAAATCAGCACACCGGTTACAGTTGACGGAGAGAGCACATACGGATGGAGCAGTTACGGTGATACAGATTACGGCCCGGATAATGACGGCGTAACGGACTATGATGATACGGATTATGGCACAACCGGCGACGGCGTAACGGATTATGATGACGCAAAGCCTGCAGGCACAGCCGGAACCGGAAACAACAGCACTTCAAACAAGAACAGCAGCACTGATTACGGAAATACAAATTACGGCAATACAAATTATGGAAATACAAATTACGGCAATACGGATTATGGAACAAACAGCGATGGTGTGACCGATTATGATGACGGCGATTCCAATTACAGCAAAGGACAGACCACGACTACAAAACCGTCGGCTTCAACATCCAAGCCTGCAACAACTAAACCGTCGACATCCAAACCGTCAACTTCAACATCTTCCGGAGCGGCTCAGTCGGGCGATTCCGGCTACGATGACGGCAATTCAGGATATGACAGTGATTCCGGCTACGATGACGGCAACTCAGGATATGACAATGATTCCGGTTATGGTGATTCCGGCTATGATGATTGAGAAAAATCCCATTCATTTCCGGCATGAACTGAAACATCTGATTATTCCTGCCGAAGACCGGATTATATCAGAAAGACTCGGCAGGCTGTTCCGGCGGGACAGCCATGCCGGTCCGGACGGGACATACAGGGTAAACAGTCTTTATTTTGATACTCCGGGAGACAAGGCGCTTCTTCAGAAGATTTCAGGCGTGGACCAAAGAGAAAAGTTCCGCATCCGGTATTATGGAACGGACAGGAGATTTCTCAGACTGGAGAAGAAAATAAAAAAAGGCGGGCTCTGTTCCAAACGAAGCGCCCGCCTTACATATGAACAGACAGAAAGTATATTAAACGGCAATATCCGTTTTCTGCTTGAGAGCGGTGACGCGCTTATGATTGAACTGTACAGTAAGATGAAGGGAGAGCTTCTGCAGCCCAGGACAATCGTGAGTTATGAGAGAGAAGCGTATATATTTACGCCGGGCAATGTACGGGTTACGCTGGACAGAAAGCTCAGTACCTGTACTTCCCCGGCAGTTTTTCTGAATTCAGCAGCCCATCGTCTTGAGCCGGAACCGGGCAGTACAATTCTTGAAGTTAAATATGATGCATTTCTTCCGGATATTGTACGCATGGCGGTACAGGTGCCGGACAGAAAAACAGGTGCATATTCAAAATATGCTGTCTGCAGACGGTATGACTGACGGCGGATTTTATTATCCGGAGAGCCGGAACGGTCTCTGCAAAATCAGACGGGAAAAAGGTGGATATTATGACATTTCAGGATATTTTTAAATCGGGTTTTTTAGAGAATACAAATGCAATTTCAATTTTCGATATGGCGGCAGCGCTAATCCTTTCCTTTGCGGTAGGGCTTTTCATATTTTATATATATAAAAAAAGTTACTGCGGACTGATGTATTCTGCAGCCTTCGGGGCAACGCTTGTGGCGCTGACATTAATTACGACTCTTCTTATCCTTGCGGTGACAAGCAATGTAGTGCTTTCGCTGGGTATGGTCGGCGCGCTCTCAATTGTACGTTTCAGAACGGCTATTAAAGAACCGATGGATATTGCGTTCCTTTTCTGGAGTATTGCGGCAGGGATTGTGCTGGCGGCAGGTTTTATACCGCTGGCTGTATTCGGAAGCGTATTTATCGGACTTGTCCTTTTGATTTTTTCCGGACGTAAAAATACAGAACGGCCGTACATTCTTGTGGTGCACTGTGAAACAGAAGAAAAAGAAAAGGAAGCGGAGTCATATATAAGTGAACAGGTGAAAGCGATGTCATTGAAAAGCAAGGCTGTTTCACCGGGATGTATTGAACTGAATTATGAGGTGCGCTTTAAAGAGGGAGAATCTGCTTTTGTTAACGCCCTGTCACAGATTGAAGGAGTCAGCAACGTGATTCTTGTCTCTTATAACGGGGATTATATGGGGTAACTGATATGCTGAAACACAGATATATTGACCGGATCTGTATCATTCTTACAGTTGCAGCATGCATCGGGGCGGCAGTATTTCTGATGGGAGAGAATCTGGGAATTACGCCTCTGTCATCAGTCCCGGAATATTCTGTACGTCTGTTCGACGACAGTTACGTGCATCATATTGATCTGCGGGTTGAAAACTGGGAGCTGTTTCTCGAAGAAGCGCCGGAAGAAGAGTATATAGAATGCGACGCTGAGATTGACGGGGAGATTTTTTCTTCTGTCGGCCTGCGTGCGAAAGGGAACAATTCCCGCAGGCTTGTTGAAGAATACGGCCTGGACAGATACAGTCTTAAAATAGAGTTTGACCATTTCCAGGAAGGGAACACTTATTATGGACTGGATAAGATGTCCCTTGACTCCTCTTTTCAGGATAACTCATATCTGAAAAATTATATTGCATATGATATGATGGAATTTATGGATGTGCCTTCCCCCCTGTGCAGTTATGTATGGGTAACAGTGAATGGTGAAGACTGGGGGCTGTTCCTGGCAATAGAGGAACCGGAGGAAGCATTTGCGCGCCGGAACTTCGGAGCAGACTACGGGAAGCTGTATAAGCCTGACTACCGCTCGCTGGAAGCGGAGAATAATGATGTGGCGCTGAAATATACGACGGATAATCCCGAAGATTATGATAATATTTTCCGACATGCAAAATTTGAGATCAGTGAAACAGATCAGCGGCGTCTGATCCGTTCCCTGAAAATTCTTGCAGAGTCCGAAGGGAATGAAGTGGAGTCAGCCGTTAATGTAGACGAAGTTCTGCGGTATTTTACAGTGCAGGTGTTCGTAGTTAATCTCGACAGCTATCTGGGACATACAGGGCATAATTATTTTCTGTATGAAGAAGACGGTATTATCAGCATTCTTCCGTGGGATTATAATCTGGCGTATGCCACCTATTCCCTGGGAATGCCGGACCCTGTTAATGATGCTGAACTCTATGTTAATTATCCGATAGATACTCCTGCTTCCGGTGAGATTATGCTGAACCGTCCTCTTTACCATAATCTGATGAAGACAGAAGAGTATTTTATACGGTATCATGAATATTTTGACGAGCTGCTCAGCGGATATTTTGAAAACAGACATTTTGAGACAAAAGTGGCAGAAATTACGAAAATGATAGCTCCCTATGTGAAAAAAGATCCTACAGCCTTCTGTTCTTATGAAGATTATCTCACCGGGGTGGAGACATTTACATCATTCTGTCTTCTGAGAGCGGAAAGTGTAAGAGGACAGCTTGAGGGAAAAATACCCTCGACAATAGCCGGTCAGGAAGAGGATGTGGTAAACCGGGTAGATGCATCGGAAATATGGCTGCCTGATATGGGAGAAATAGAAGATTTAAAAGATACAGAGAATCAGAAGTGAAAAAGATCAGCCGGCAGAATACCTGCCCTGCTGATCTTTTTACCCATTTTGAATTTCAGAATGTTTCCGGTTCTGCGTATTCTTCGCCAAAGGTTTCTACAGTTACAGATTTCATTTTCTGATCTTCCAGAGGCCGATCTCTGAAGTCTGTAGCCGTACAGGCGATTTTATCTACCACGTCCATTCCCTCGATAATTTTTCCGAATGCGGCATAGGCTCCGTCAAGATGAGGAGACTTTTCGTGCATGATAAAGAACTGGCTTCCTGCGGAATTCGGATCCATTGCCCGGGCCATAGAAAGAACCCCCGGATCGTGGGCAAGGGTATTCGGGAAACCGTTCTGAGAAAACTCTCCTTTAATTGCGTATCCCGGGCCTCCCATACCGGTTCCGTCCGGACATCCGCCCTGGATCATAAAGCCGCGGATCACGCGATGGAAGATCAGTCCGTCATAAAATCCCTTATTTACTAATGAGATAAAATTTCTTACTGTGTTTGGCGCGATTTCCGGATACAGCTCTGCTTTCATGATATCGCCGTTTTCCATTTCAAATGTAACAACTGGGTTTGCCATAATGATATTCCTTTCTTTCTAAAGTAATATTCAAACACAGCTATTGTAACGAATTTCTCTTTGCGAGTCAATCATCAGGCGTTTCGGATTCCGCCGCATTTGAAATTCCGTTACATATTCTGTCGCAGGAAAGATTAAACCCGTTTATCGGATGGCCGCGGCTTTGTTTTTATACAGGCTTTTCAGACGGCTTAATGTTACGGGACTCATTCTGAGAAAGGAAGCAATATATTTGTTGGTAATCTGATCGATCAGGCCGGGATATTTTTCAAGAAACCATTCGTAACGTTCTTTTGCCGTGTATTTATACAGCATGGTTTTAATCTCCCAGTGCCTTTTCAGCGCGGCGGTTAAGAGATGATTGTATGTATACATTAATGCGGGTTCGTTTTCAATGAATTTTATCGCAGTGTCTACAGGGAATGTAAGCAGGCGGCATTTTGTCAGCGCGACAATTGATATTGACGAGCATGTGCCGATTTCAAAAGTAGTCATGGCAGGATCCCCCGGCTGAAATCCAAAACAGTCTGTAACGTCGTTCCCGTCCAGATCAATAAAAAAGCCGCGTAATATTCCGGTTATCAGAAAAGAAACCTCTTTCTGTTCTTCTCCCTCCCGTAAAACAAAGTCACCCCGGTTTAAACGTTTTTCTTCCGCTGCATCTGCAAGCTTACAGAGCAGCGTCTGATCGGAAATTCCAAGTGTTTTTTTTAGAAAGTCTTCTGATGTCAAATTTTTTCCTCCCGAATTTTTA
>DWZZ01000208.1 GCA_019117305.1 Candidatus Mediterraneibacter merdigallinarum
GAAAAATTGAGAATTCCCTGATTTTTTGCTATAATGAAAAAAGGCACAGGCTGTCTGCATACTTATAGTCCGAATGTGCAGGCAGCTCTTTCTTCACAGTCAGAGGAGAAAAAATATCATGAAGTATCAGACAAAACTCATCCTTGGTTATGCAACGATTGCGCTTTTGCTGAGCATTGCTCTGGGAATTGTTGTATACAGTATCAGTCTGGACTATGAAGTGAAACGTCAGGAAAACAGCCTGGATGTAACTTCTGCTCAGCTTGTTTCCCAGATGGAGGATCGATTCCGTACGATGGATGCCATCATTTATTATATTCTGTCAGATTATGATATGCTGGACAGTATTGAGACACTTGGGAGAATTTCGGACAGAGAAGTACAGAGTTCTTATGTTTTAAATGCAAGAACAACACTGAGCAATGGGTTTAATACAGAGTATATTCTCAAGAATTCTTACAGGACAGTATTCTATAATCAGCTGGGCGATCTGGTCAGCAGCTTTAATGCAAAAGAAGCACGGCAGGTTTCCACAGATTTTGATCTGGGAACGATTTCCTATCTGGAACGGGCTGTTCAGGCGAAAGGAAAAACGGTTCTGATTGGTGCGCATACAGATGAATGGGGAAGGACGGACGGGCCGGAGGTTTATTCTGTGATGAAAGCGCTTCAGGGATACCAGATGGGATTTCTGGAAGTGGAAAATACGATAGAGAGCCTTTCTACTTTGGCTGTGGCAGCACCCGGGGCAGAGTTTGTCATTGTAGCAAACGGTGAGGAAGTGATGTATTCCAGCAACGGCGATTATTCAGATACAGAAAGTCTGCGGAGTCTGTGTGAGAAGGCGGAGTCAGAGGAAGAGAAAATATCCGGGATGCTTGTATCCAGAAGCAGTTCTGAAGAATTCGACCTCAGCGTCATTGCCTATATACCGGAAATTGCAGAAGGAGATGGAAGGGAAGCGATTCTTATCACAGCAATGGCAGCGGCTATTATTGCCTTTGGAGTCTGTTTGCTGCTGATTATTCTATGGTCTTACATTCTTACAAAATCAATCAGAGAGCTGCGGGGAGTAATCGAACAGACGAGTCTGGAGAATCTGGATATTCAGGCTATAGAAACAGATTATGGCCTGGATGAGGTCAGAACACTGGCAAAGTCCTATCAGGCTATGACAAAGCGTCTGAGTCAGGCGGTGAACAGTGAAAAACGGGCGCTGATGCTTCAGATGCAGGCACAGTTTGATGCGCTTCAGGCACAGATCAATCCTCATTTTCTTTATAATGTGCTGAACATCATTTCCGGACGCGGAATTGAAAATAACGATGATATGATCTGCGACATGTGCGGAGCATTGGCCAGTATGCTGCGGTATTCAACAAACAATAAAGAGCGGTATGTGAAGACAGAGCAGGAAATGAATTATCTGGAAAATTATCTGTATCTGCTGAAGGCGCGTTATGGAGATAAAATATCCTTTGACGTCTCTATAGATTCTGCGGTCAGAGATAAGCTGCTTCCGAAAATGACACTGCATCAGTTCGTGGAAAATATTCTGGCTCATGCATACGGTCATTCTGACAGGAGAATGATAATACAGGTGATCGGAACCATGTATTCTGACCATTGGGAGATTCGGGTGCAGGATAACGGAGAGGGCATTAGTGAAGAAAAACTAAGGGAAATCCGGGAAAAGATTAAGAATGTGCGCAAAAACCTGGAGAACCGCAGAGGGATGGAAATGGAAATCGGAGGTATGGGGCTGGTAAACACATATGCCAGATGCTTTTTGCTGTATCACGATGCATTGATCTTTTCTATACGGAATCTTCCGTCAGGAGGAGTAGAGGTAACGGTTGGAGAATGGCTGAACAGGAGAAGCGAGGATGGAATATCGGGTGTTGGTGGCGGACGATGAACCGCTTGCATTAAAGTCTGTCTGTTTGATTATTGAACAGCGATGTGAGAATTATAAAATCGCGGCAACTGCAGAAAACGGGCAGGAGGCTCTGCAGAAAATTCGGGAGTATGTGCCGGATCTTGTTATATGTGATATTAAAATGCCGCTTTTATCCGGAGTGGAGCTGGCTGCGATTATACGAAAGGAATTTCCTGAGATTTGTTTTATAATTGTCAGCGGTTATCAGGACTTTGAATATGCACAGAGTGCGATACGTTCCGGTGTGACCGATTATCTTCTGAAACCAATTGTGCCTTCGGCTCTTTTGAACTCACTGGAACATGCGGCAGTAAAAATCAGGAAAATCCATTATACAGAGCGCAACCGGATTCTGCGGACAATCGGAAATGGGAAAAAAGCGGATATGCAGAAGCTGAAACGCTATATACCTTACAGGCAGTATTATGGGGCAATTTTACGGACAAACGGACTTCCGCGCCGGTTTGCCATGGATAAAACGAGAGAAATATATTCGGATATCAATGAACAGTTTCTGATTTTCGGACGGGATGAGATGGAAGCCCTGTATCTGATTCCGAAGAAGTTGTTATCAGAGAGAGACTTTCTGCGTTATATGGAGAAAATCCAGAAACAACGGAAAGAACCGGATTATTATACACTGATCTATGACAGCAGACCATTTTCCGTAAATGAATTGCAGGAGAAGATACGGAAAATGTATCAGGAGCTGGATCAGCGCAGCAGTGTAGGAGTAACACAGTGCGTGAATCTGGCAGAACCGCCGGAAATTTCCGGACAGCAGGCAAGAGAGCTGCGCGAACTTGAGGAAAATATCATGATGGAGCTGGAAGCCGCTGCAAGAACAAAGAAAGCAGACCGGATCAGGTCTGAGATCCGGAAAGGGTACAGTGCGCTGGAAAAATACCGGCCATCACAGCTGTGGATGGAAAATTTTACCAGAGAAATCATGGCGGTAATGAGACAAAACGGGCTCAGCAGAATATCCGTGCCGGAAAGTGAATATCTGTTGTGTGATGCTTTTTTCTATGCGGTTTCTGTCAAGATGCTGACAGACAGTCTGATGGATATTTTTTTGAATTTTCAAAGAGAAGA
>DWZZ01000209.1 GCA_019117305.1 Candidatus Mediterraneibacter merdigallinarum
CAGCAATGCCAGAATGAACATTCCAAAAGCCATCAGATCTTTAAAATCAAACGGTTTTTTATCCATCAGCACCACCCCCATTCTATGTAGAATAGAGGTCATCCACCCTGTAACACGGTTGTCCCTGTTCATATACTACCACACAGGGCAGCAGGCAACAATAAAAAGTATATTTTCAACTCCTATTTTCCGAATCCGCAGTTCGGGAACGTACACACATCACAGTTCAGGCACAGGCCGCCCTCTCCCAGCAGAGTAAAGTCTTCTGCCGTCAGTCTTTCTCCGGCCGCGATCCGGGGCAGAACAAGATCGAAAATCGTTCTTCTGGCATACATCACACATCCCGGAAGTCCCACAACCGGCACTTCTCCCGCATAAGCCAGCATAAACATGGCTCCCGGGAGCACCGGAGCGCCATAGGTAATCACGGTGTCCGCCGCGTTTCGTATGGCAAGGGGCGTCCGGTCATCCGGATCTACGCTCATGCCGCCGGTACACACAACCATCTCCGCTCCTTTGTCCAACCACTGGCGGATGGCTTCGGTAACTCTTTCCGAGTCATCTCCGGAGAGGACATTCCCCATAACCTCCATGCCGGCCTCTTCCAGTTTCTTTCCAACAACCGGTGTAAACTGGTCGTTGATTCTCCCGGAAAGGACCTCGTTTCCGGTAGTCACAATCCCCACTTTCATTTTCCAGAAGGGCAGAAGGCGGAATATGGGCTCTTCTCCGCAGATTTCCTTTACCTGATTCATCTTCTCTTCTTCAATCACAAGAGGTACAACACGCATGCCCGCAATCTTATCTCCTTTTTTCACGGGGAAATTTCCGTGCCGGGAAGCCAGAACCATCTGTCCCATGGCATTTACTTTATTCAGTTTGTCTCTGTCAATTTTTAACAGACCGTCACATTCTGCCGTCAGTTCAATCTTCCCCTCTTTCGGTTCGGACGCCTTCATGTGTTCTCCCTGACAGACCTGACGCAGCACCTCCGCCGCGTCATTTTCATGGAGCATTCCCTCCTGCTGTTCCCACACATACAGGTGTTCTTTTCCTACAGAGAGGAGCACCGGGATATCCTCTTCTGTCACCACATGGCCTTTCCGGAATACCGCATCCTTTACCACTCCCGGAATGATCTGGGTAATATCATGGCAGAGTATGCTGCCTACGGCATCTTCAGTTTTAATCAGTTTCACGGCTTTCTCCTCTCTTTTCTGATGAAGTCAGGCGGATATTCACAATCCGCTTCGCTGACTCGGTTAACTTGTACTTTTAATATAAAAACTTTCTCTGATCTTCCGGCGGAAGCCTTTTTCTGTCAGAAGCGGTCGGTCAGGGATATATTTCCCAGATCTTTCATCCATACATCCACACAGGCGTCGCTTGGCATTCTCCAGTCTCCTCTGGGTGAAAGCGCCACAGTACCCACCTTCGGTCCGTCCGGCAGACAGGAACGCTTAAACTGCTGGGAGAAAAATCTCCGGCAGAAAGTTTCCAGCCATTTCAGTATGGTTACATTATCATAATCATCCTCAAATTCCCTTTCTGCAAGACGGAATATCTTACTCGGCTCATACCCGAAACGAAGCATATAATACAGGAAGAAATCATGAAGCTCATAAGGACCCACAAGATCTTCCGTACGCTGGGCAATCTCTCCGTCTTTCGGCGGAAGGAGCTCCGGGCTGACCGGTGTGTCCAGCACATCGTAAAGAACTTTCTTAAGCTCCGGATCAGCGGTCTCATCTGCCGCGTATTTTACAAGATGGCGCACCAGCGTCTTTGGAACCGAGGCGTTTACCCCGTACATAGACATATGATCTCCGTTGTAGGTAGCCCAGCCCAGCGCCAGTTCTGACATATCTCCGGTGCCGATCACCATGCCCCAGGTCCGGTTGGCAATATCCATCAGCACCTGCGTTCTCTCTCTTGCCTGTGAATTTTCATAAGTTACATCATGACATTCCGGATCCTGGCCGATATCCCGGAAATGGATATTCACCGCTTCCCCGATGGGCACTTCCATCAGCGTTGCGCCCACTTTCCGTGCCATCTCGCAGGCGTTCTGATAGGTCCGGTCTGTTGTCCCGAAGCAGGGCATGGTCACTGCGATAATATCTTTTTTGTCCCGTCCCAGCATGTCAAACGCACGGGCGGTTACAAGCAGCGCCAGCGTAGAGTCCAGTCCTCCGGAGATTCCCACTACTGCCGTTTTTGATTTTGTATGAGCCAGCCGTTTTTTCAGTCCCATAGCCTGTATGGTAAGAATTTCCTCACACCGCTTTGACCGGGCCCGCTCATCTGCCGGAACAAAAGGCATCTTCGGGAAATGTCTGGTAAGAGAAGTGACCTCATTTCTGACATGGAAAGGAACTTTGATCAGTGTACGGTGTCCCTCTGTCTTAAATGTGGTGTTTCTGCGGCGCTCGCTGATAATCCTCTGAATATCCAGCTCTGAATATATGATCTCATTGTGATACCGGCGGGCCTGTTTTAAGATGGCTCCGTTTTCCGCAATAATATTATGGCCGCCGAAAACCAGGTCCGTTGTCGATTCTCCTTCTCCGGCATTTGCATACACATATCCGGAAATCAGGCGGGCAGACTGTCCGGAAATCAGTTCTCTGCGGTAAGTGTCCTTTCCGATGGTCTCGTCGCTGGCCGAACAGTTTACAATCACCGTCGCCCCCTCAAGCGCAGCCCGGATACTGGGCGGAATCGGAGACCATACATCCTCACAGATCTCTGCAGCGACAATGAGATTATCCATTTCATTCGCCTCAAACAGAATCCGGGGCCCGAAGGGCACCTTTTCTCCCCCGAAAGAAATATACCTTGCTTCTTCCGGTCCCGGCGTAAACTGACGCATTTCATAAAATTCCCCGTAATTCGGAAGGAATGTTTTTGTTGTCAGTCCGATGACCTTTCCCTCATTCAGAGCCGCAGCCACATTATACAGCTTGCCGTCCATTTCAAGTGGAAGGCCTGCGAAGACAAGGATATCTTTCCCTGCCGTAAATTTTGCAATTTCAAAAAGAGCCTCTTTCGCAGACTTCAGAAGAATATCCTGGGTAAACAGATCCCCGCATGTATAACCGGTCACACAGAGTTCCGGAAATACAAGAATTTTAGCACAGTTATCTGATGCCTCCTCAATGGCCTGACAGATCTTCTCCGTATTATACTTTACATCCGCCACCCGGATATCCGGGGTGGCCGCCGCCACTTTTACAAATCCATGTTTCATTTTCTTCTGCCTCCCTGACTTTATCTGCTCTTTTTCAACAGTTCTTTCAGCTCATCAACACTGTAGCTGTATGCTGTGTTACAGAAATGACATTTTACCTCAATGTCTTTTCCTTCGTCGATCAAAGACTGAATTTCTTTCTTCCCGATGCTGATAATGGCTTTTTCTATTCTCTGTTTTGAACAATTGCAGGTGAATCCGGCCGGAAGAGTGTCGGTAATCTCCACATCCAGGCCTTCCAGCACTTCCCGCAGCATTTCTTCCGGCGTATGCCCGTTATCCAGCATCGCTGTTACAGGGCGGATCTTACCGATATTTTCTTCCAGCTTATCCAGCACTTTATCTTCCACAAAAGGCATCACCTGTACAATGAATCCTCCTGCACAGCGGACTGTATTGTCCCCTTCCATCAGAACACCCAGTCCTACCGAAGAAGGGATCTGCTCTGACGTAGCAAAATAATAGGTCAGGTCTTCCGCAATTTCTCCGGTCTGAAGAATGGTCTGCCCGGAATAAGGTTCTTTCATGCCCATATCCCGGATTACGGTCAGCACACCCTGTCCCAGAGCTCCGCCCACATCCAGCTTACCGTTCTTCGGCGGCAGCATAACGTCCGGATTGTATGCATATCCTTTTACGCCGCCCTGGCTGTCTGCCGTAACAGTCAGGCCGCCGATGGGTCCGGAGCACTTGATCTGAACCGTCAGTATATCCTCCGGGTTTTTCATCATGCTTCCCATCATTACAGCTCCGGTCATAAGACGGCCCAGCGCAGCTGTTGCTACAGGGCTGGTATTATGTCGCTGGCGTGCTTCCTCCACCAGATTTGTGGTTACTGCGGCAAATGCGCGGATCTGCGCGCCGGCTGCCGTGGCTCTTATGATTGAATCATTCATTTTTATTCTCCTTATATATCCTTTTTATTTATCCTTTTTTCTGCTTTTTTCGGATTCTGCCGCAATTACACAGATCCTTTCGCTTTTTTCTGTGGGCGGCTCCCGGGTAAAGGCGTCATACGCCTGTTCGAAAACCAGTCCGGAACGGGCAAGCAGTTCCCGGATCTCTTCAAGACTATACCCTCTTTGATAATGGGTTTCCTGATACTTCCGGAAAAGTTCCCGCCCTTCCGATGAATACTCCTCGTCCTGTATATAGAGCGTCAGATCATATTCATTGATATGTTCTTCTTCATAATAATAATTGTCCCAGATAAAACTGCATGTTCCTCTGTCTTCCGCAATCGTGCAGTCCCCGAGAATCTCCCTG
>DWZZ01000210.1 GCA_019117305.1 Candidatus Mediterraneibacter merdigallinarum
TTAGAGCGCGTCCTTTGCGCTCTTATGTACCGCTGCGCCGCGTCCGAGCGAAAGCGCGCTCTCCGGCACAATCCCTGGACTCCCGGCGGAAGTTTTCTCCCCTCACAAATTCAGATTCTTAAAGGCCTCCGCAAATGCGTTGTTCAGCGGCTGTTCTGCTTCTTTGGCCTGTTTTCTCATGTATGCGGCTACGTCCCGTTTGTTTCCGCCTTTCCCTTCTTTCTTTTTGCGCTCCTGGAAAGAGGAGAGTTTTTCTTTGTGTCCGCAGGAGCAGACAAATCGCTGGGCGTCGCCTTTTCCTACCAGTTCCATTTTCTTGTGGCAGACCGGGCAGCGGGCGTTGGTACGGCGGGATATGGTTTCCCGGTAACCGCATTCCCTGTCCTGGCAGACAAGCATTTTCCCGTGCTTTCCGTTTACTTCCAGCATCAGTTTTCCGCACTGGGGGCACTTGTGCCGGGTCAGGTTGTCGTGCCGGAAGGTGCCGTCTGCGTCTTTGATCTGCTGAATCAGGCGCCGGGTGTAATCCTGGATTTCTCCCATGAACTTCCGGTCCGAGTCTTTCCCACGGGAGATGGCCTGCAGGCGGAGCTCCCACTGGGCGGTCAGTTCCGGACTTTTCAGATCCGGCGGCACCAGGGACAGCAGCTGTCTGCCCTTTGATGTAATATGGATTTCGTTCCCTTTCTTTTCCATGAGAAAGCTGTTGAACAGTTTTTCTATAATATCCGCGCGGGTGGCAACCGTTCCCAGGCCGCCGGTGTCTCCCAGAGTGCGGACAATGGTTTTGTCCTTGTTTTTCAGATATTTGACAGGGTTTTCCATTGCGGCGATCAGCGTGCCCTCTGTAAAGTATGCAGGCGGTTTTGTGGCGCCTTTTGTGATGGAAAGGGCAGTAACCGGAAGCGTGGCTCCGGGCCGGAGGGAGGCGGTGTCCAGATTGTCCGGGATGCCCCGGCCCTGGCCTGCCGTAAAGTCATCTGCCCCGTCCCTGCCGGAAAATTCGATGTCATCCTCGTCTTCTATGTTCTGCCAGTCTGAGTCATATACCTGACGCCAGCCGGGATTCTTTATGACGCTTCCCTTTGCCGTGAATCTTTCGGTTCCGATCATGCCGGTGACGGAGAGTTCTTCCGACTCACAGGCCGGGGAGAGAACCGCCAGGAACCGGCGGACTACCATATCATAGATTTTGCGCTCATCAGAGGACATATTTTCCAGGCGCACATATTCCTCGGTGGGAATGATGGCGTGATGATCCGATACTTTTGCGTTGTTTACAAAAGACTTTGACGGGCGGATGTCCTGTCTGGCCAGAAGGGCCGCGGTTTTCCGGTATGGCCCGACAGCGCAGGCTTCCAGGCGCTCTTTTAATGTCCCTACAATATCCGTTGTAAGATACCGGGAATCCGTCCGCGGGTAGGTAAGAACTTTGTGGCTCTCATACAGACGCTGCATAATATTCAGCGTTTCTTTTGCTGAAAAACCGAATCTCTGATTGGCTTCCCGCTGAAGGGCAGTCAGGTCGTAGAGGGCCGGGGACCAGCTTTTTTTCGGCTTTTTTGTCACTTCTGTAATCTTCAGCCGCTTTTCCGCATTTTGGTAAATGGATTCGATCCGTTCTTTGTCAAATGTCCGGGAGGACCGGGAGGAAGCGTCTGTCCAGACAAAGGAAATGCCTCCTGCGGCGGCTTTCAGTCCGTAGTACGGCTTTGGCACAAAACTGCGGATTTCCTCTTCACGGGCAGCGATCATGGCCAGGGTGGGAGTCTGGACCCGTCCGCAGGAAAGCTGGGCGTTGTATTTACAGGTCAGAGCCCGGGTGGCGTTGATGCCGACCACCCAGTCGGCCTGAGCCCGGGCAACCGCTGCATGGTACAGATTTTCATAGTCTTTTCCGGGTCTTAAGTGGGCGAAGCCTTCCCGGATGGCCTTGTCAGTGACAGAGGAAATCCAGAGACGTTTTACCGGCTTTCTGCATCCGGATTTTTCCAGGATCCAGCGGGCTACCAGTTCCCCTTCCCGGCCGGCGTCTGTGGCGATTACCACATCGGCCACATCTTTGCGGAAAAGTAGATCTTTTACCGCGTTATACTGCCAGGACGTCTGGCGGATGACAACCAGCTTCCAGTTTTTGGGCAGCATGGGAAGCGTGTCCATGCTCCATGTTTTATACTGTTCGCCGTACTGCTCCGGGTCTGCAAGGGTTACCAGATGGCCCAGAGCCCAGGTAACAATGTAGTCTTTGCCCTCCATACAGCCGGCTGATTTCTGACCGCAGTGGAGCACGCGGGCAATGTCCCGGGCAACGGAAGGCTTTTCAGCGATTACAAGATGTTTCATAAATAAAAAAGCTCCTTTCGTAGAACGATATTTTATAATATATTGCTTTTTCAGAATAATTCCGCAGCAGATACTCTGTTCTGCTGCGGAAACTGTCAGATGCTGTGGAATCCTTTTCCGATAATTTCACTTGTATTTGAGATCAGAATAAATGCGTCCGGCTCCTCGTTTTTGATAAAATTCCTCAGTTTTACGGCCTGCACCCGGTTCAGAGCGGTCAGGATCAGATATTTGTCCTTCCCGGAATACGCGCCTTTTGCAAGACATACGCTGGCGCTTCGCCCCAGAGTGTGAACGATAAAATCACAGATCGGTTCCGGATGGTCGCATACTACATTGAAATATTTTGAAAGATTGAAACTTTCGATAAAGTTGTCAATCATAAAGGAGCGGATTGCAAGGCCCAGGAATGAATAAAGGCCTGTCTCAATGTCAAATACAAAGAAGCTGGCGGTTGTAATGACCGCGTCCGAGATCATCAGCGCCCGTCCGATGTCAAAGCTGGAATATTTCTTCAGGATCATGGCAATAATATCTGTCCCGCCGCTGGAAGAGCCGATATTAAAGAGCACCGCGCTGCCAAGAGCCGGAAGAGCAATAGCAAAACAAAGTTCCAGCATGGGCTGGCTGGTCAGAGGTTCTGACAAGGGCCACAGACGTTCCATGACGGAGAGGGCAATGGAAAGAAGGATGCTGCAATAGGCTGTTCTGGCAGCAAATTCCTTTCCGAGAATAATCAGCCCTGCGATCAGAAGAATCATACTTGCCACCAGGTTGAAATCTCCTGCCGACATCAGGCCTGTTTTGGCTACAAGCACAGCCAGACCGGTAATTCCGCCAAAGGTAAAATTATTGGTAAATTTGAAAAAATATGTTCCGAATGCCATGAGAAGGGTGCTGGCAGTCAGAAGAAAAAAGTGTTTCAGATTCCATTTCATCTTATGTCTCTCCCCCGCTTTAAAATTCTATTCGAATTGTAATCTCTGGAATATAAAAAGTCAACGCATTAAGCCAATCTGACAGGGAAATACTATGTGTTACAGCTGGTACATGTGCAGCGGCAGATGCGGGCTGACATGTACAGCCGATAATATTTATGTTTCTGAAAAGGAGGCACATATGGACCGACAATTACCGATTCGGGATATATTTGCAAGAGAAATTCTTGACTCCCGGGGCAATCCCACGCTGGAGGCAGAAGTTCTGGCAGGGGAGGATATTGTAGGCAGGGCCGCGGTCCCCTCGGGCGCTTCAACAGGCAGATACGAAGCCCTGGAACTGAGAGATAGAGAGAAAAGATACGGAGGCCGGGGCGTGGAGCGGGCGGTGGAAAATGTGAACAGTATTCTGGCCCCTGTAGTGATCGGAAGAGATGTATTTGATCAGGAAGGGCTGGACCGGGCTCTGATCGAGGCGGACGGTACAAGGGACAAAAGTAATCTGGGTGCAAATGCTATTCTGGGGGTGTCCATGGCAGCCGCGCATGCTGCGGCAGAAGCGATGAAAGTCCCGTTGTACAGATATCTGGGAGGTGTGAGGGCAAAACAGATGCCGGTTCCCATGATGAATATCATAAACGGAGGCGTACATGCAGACAATTCTCTTGATATTCAGGAATTTATGATCGTACCTGCGGAGAAGGAGGGGTTCCGGGAGCAGCTGAGGGTTTGCGCAGAAGTTTATCACTCTCTGAAGTCTTTGTTAAAAGACAGGGGGCTTCACACATCTGTAGGAGATGAGGGGGGCTTTGCGCCGGACTTTAAAGATACCAGGGAAGCGCTCCGCACCCTGCGGGACGCGGTGGAAAAGGCCGGATACAGAATGGGACGGGACATCCGCATAGCGCTGGATGTGGCCGCTTCGGAACTGTACGACCCGGACAGAAAAGTATACTGCTTCCCGGGAGAAGGGAGAGAGAAAGGGGAGAAAGTAATCCGGACTACAGGAGAAATGACGGACTATTATCTGGATCTGATTTCTGAATTTCCGATCTGTTCTATTGAAGATCCGCTGGATGAGGAGGACTGGGACGGCTGGAGCGCGCTGACGGGAAAAATCGGAGACCGGGTGCAGCTTGTGGGAGATGATCTTTTTACTACAAATGCAGAACGTCTGGAAAAAGGCATCCGCCTGGGAGCCGCCAATGCGGTTTTAATAAAGGTCAATCAGATCGGCACGCTTACCGAGGCTTTTGAGACAATGAAGCTGGCGCAGGAGGCCGGGTATAACACAGTGATTTCCCACCGGTCCGGGGAAACGGAAGACACGACAATTGCGGATATTGCCGTAGCCTTTAATGCCGGGCAGATCAAGACAGGGGCGCCCTGCCGGTCTGAGCGGGTGGCCAAATATAACCGGCTGCTGCGGATTGAGGAAGGCCTTATAAAAGAAGGAATGAAAAAGACGGTAAATTGACTGCGGATTTAGGTTCTGTTATAGCAGAACGGGATTGACAAAGGAAGGAAGGTTCTGTAATATTGTACTAAATATATAGTACAATATTCGCTCCGTAATTTCCGGGGCGCGGCAGAGCCTTTTTTGCTGCGGGGAAGTCTTTCGGCTTTCCCCGGATCAGACTGCCGGTCAGATCAGGAAAAAGGGCCTGCAAGGAGGAGGAGAACATGAATACGGAACAGATGAGTTCAGAAAAGTACGGTGCCGGGAACATTTCTTATGAGAAGCTTTCCAGAAAAGCGCTGTACTGCATGTATGCATCCGGGATTGTGACAGGAGCTGTGCTGCTGTTTATTATCGGAGCGGTTAACTGGTTCTGGCTTGTGCCGGAAAAGATTGCTGTGGGACAATGGATATCAGCCGGGCTGGCAGCGCTGATTCTGCTGGATGTTCTGGTAAGTCCCTATTTCCGGTATCACCGGTATCGGTACAGCATCAATGATGAGTGTATTGATATTGTGGAGGGGTATCTTTTTGTAAAGAGAAATATTGTGCCCATTGAGCGGCTTCATAAACTGCAGACGGCAAAAGGACCCTTTGACCAGTTCTTTAAAGTAGCGAAAGTTGTAGTAACGACAGGCGGCGGCGATGTGACTATTTCTTTTCTTGAGGAAGAGAAAGCGGAGCAGATCGCGGACAGCCTGCGCAGGAGAATTAATGAGATTGTGACGGAACAGAGGGCGGAAAATGGAAACAGGTAAAAAATTCAGAAATCATATATCCGTTGTAGCCGAGGAGGTATGGGGCAGCATTCTGGCGCTGCTTATTCTTGTGTTTGTCCAGGGACTTCCCGAACTGGCGGAGACGTCTGCGGATGATCTGTCTTTTCTGGCGGATAAAGGGCTGTGGATTGTTCTGGGACTGACCGTTATTCTGGCAGTTCTGATCGGAAACCGGCTTCTTGTCTGGGCGAGGACATACATATACCTGGAAGACAACGCGATTGTTATTGAAAAAAATACTGTAAATAAAAAGAAAAATACTATCGGAATTAAAAACATTTCCAATATTAATCTGGAGCGGAATCTTTTCGAAATGCTGGTGGGCACCTGTAAAGTGAAGCTGGACACAAACAGCCTGTCCACGGCAGATAAGACGGATGTGAAAATTGTTCTGAAAAAAGCAGATGCGGAAAGATTCCGTCGGGAGGTTACGGCACGGATGCATGCGTCTGGTTCCGTGGAACTGTCGGCGGGAGAGACGGACGGTATTTCCGGAACCGGGGACAGCCCGGAGGAATACCGGGCGGCCGGAGCGGTCAACGGGGCTTCTTTTCAGGAGGCTTATGATGTGCGTATGGACTTCGGCGATATCATCCGGCACGGCCTGTTTTCTATTAATATATTTTCCGTACTTCTTCTGCTGGCCGGCATCGGGGCGACTGTAGGGGCGGTTGTTCAGGTTGTACAGAACCCCGGTTTTATAAAATCTCTGCTGGGAGCCGCGGCAGGGATTCTGGTGGCTGCGTCGATTGTCCTTTCCGCCCTCTGGGATACGGTGAAGGATTTCGTTAAATACTATGATTTCCGCGCGAAGCGCAGAGGAAACCGTCTGTTTATCTGTTACGGACTTCTGAAAAAAATGGAATATACGATTCCGACAGACAAGATACAGGCGCTGCGGATTCACCAGTCGCTGGTGGCACGGATATGCGGCCGCTATATGGCTGAGATTGTGAACGTGGGCATGGGAGATGAGAAGGAAGAGAAGAATTCTTTCCTTGTGCTTTATTGTACGAAGGAAAAAATGCGGCAGCAGCTGGAATTGCTTCTGCCGGAGATGGCTCCGGCATTGGATCAGGAAGTAAAAAAACAGCCCGGAACAGCAAGGATTGTATGGGCGTTTCATCTTGCCGTATATGTACTGGCTGTGCTTCTGGCGGCGGCAGCAGGCATGATGATGACAGCCGGTATGGCCTCTTCCGACAGACTGCCGGTGCAGACCGGTATCTGCGGAGGCGCTGCTCTGCTTATAATTTCTGTGCTGACGGGGATGATACTGGGGTACAGAACTGCGGGCATGAGCGCGGGAGAAACAGTTCTCAAACTGCGCAGAGGGTATTTTGGCACGCATTATACAATGGTGAAATATTCTAATATTCAGTATGCTGATTTTTCACAGAGCTTCCTCGCAAGAAGGTGCGGCATCAGAAAAGGGCAGATTCATCTCCTGGCTGCTGCGGGAAAAGCCAGCTATGATATTCCTTATTTCGCAGATGGACTGGAAGAAATAATAAAAGCGGGAATGCTTGGAGAAAAGGAATAAGAGAGCTCTTCCGTCCGGAGAATCTGAATGAAAAGGGCAGTAAAAAAACAGAATAGAGCAGCGGAAATCGGCGGCTTACCCGGGGGACAGAAGAATATTCTGTCCCCTTTTAAACTGTCCGGATTAGTGATATACTAGGTAAAGCATACACATTTCCGAATGCCCGGCCGCATCGGCGGCTTCCGTCGGAACGGGGCATTCCGGAAACAGAAAGAACAACAAAAAATAAGGAGATTTGCATATGAGTATATATGATCTGGAAGCATATCAGGTGATACAGAAAGCTGATTTATCAGATATTAAATCCCGTGGAACTCTTCTGAAACACAAAAAAAGCGGAGCCCGGATTCTTCTGATGGAAAATGAAGACGAGAATAAGGTGTTTGCCATCGGATTCCGGACGCCTCCGTCAGACAGCACGGGAGTGCCGCATATTATGGAGCATTCTGTACTCTGCGGTTCCAGGGATTTCCCGGTGAAAGATCCTTTTGTGGAGCTGGTCAAGGGATCGCTGAACACATTTTTAAATGCCATGACTTATCCGGACAAAACAGTTTATCCGGTAGCCAGCTGCAATGACACGGACTTTCAGAATCTGATGCACGTCTATATGGACGCTGTATTCTATCCGAATATTTATCAGCACGATAAGACATTCCGCCAGGAAGGGTGGAGCTATAAACTGGAGGAGCCGGACGGAGAACTGACACTTTCCGGTGTGGTTTACAATGAGATGAAGGGAGCCTTCTCCTCACCGGAAGGTGTTCTGGACCGGGTGATTCTGAATTCTCTTTTCCCGGACACTTCTTATGCAAATGAGTCCGGCGGAGATCCGGAGGTGATTCCGGAGCTTACTTACGGGCAGTTTCTGGATTTCCACAGAAAATACTATCATCCCTCCAACAGTTATATTTATCTTTACGGAGATATGGATATGGAGGAGAAACTGAGATGGCTGGATGAGAATTACCTGTCGGATTTTGACAATGATCCGGTGGATTCTGCCATCCGTTTCCAGCAGCCTTTCGACCAGATGCGGGAAGTGGTGCAGGAGTATTCCATTGCCAGCGGGGAGAGTGAGAAGGAGAATACCTATCTTTCCTACAATAAGGTCATCGGCACTTCCCTGGATGAAAAGCTGTATCTGGCGTTCCAGATTCTGGATTATGCCCTTTTGTCCGCTCCCGGCGCGCCGCTGAAAAAGGCCCTTCTGGATGCGGGGATCGGAAAGGATATTCTGGGATCTTACGACAATGGAATTTATCAGCCGATTTTTTCTGTTATATCCAAGAATGCTGAGCTGGAGCAGAAGGATGAATTTATCCGTGTAATTGAGGATACCCTGAAGAAAATCGCAGATAAGGGTATGGACAGGAAAGCTTTGAGAGCCGGAATTAACTATCATGAATTCCGGTTCCGCGAGGCGGATTTCGGCAACTATCCCCGGGGACTGATGTACGGGCTTCAGCTGTTTGACAGCTGGCTGTATGACGAAGAAAAGCCCTTTATCCACATGCAGGCCATCCCTGTTTTTGAATTTCTGAAGGAAAATGTGGAAACCGGATATTTTGAGGATCTGATCCGGAAATATCTGTTGGATAATACTCACGGGTCCATTGTAATTATCCGTCCGGAAAAGGGACGCACGGCACGTATGGACCGGGAACTGGCAGAGCGCCTCAAAGCCTATAAAGAAAGCCTTTCCGGAGAAGAGATTGAAGCTCTGGTTCAGGCAACAAAGGAACTGGAAGAGTATCAGGAAGAGGAGTCGTCCCAGGAGGATCTGGCAAAGATACCGGTTCTGAAGAGAGAAGACATTTCCAGAGAGATCGCTCCTGTTTACAATGATGAGATGGATGCGGACGGGGTAAAAGTCGTTCATCATAACGTAGAGACAAACGGAATCGGGTACGCGACCCTGATGTTTGACCTGTCCGGTATCGAGGAGGAGCTCCTTCCTTATGTGGGAATTCTGCAGAGCGTTCTGGGCATTATTGATACTGCGAACTATGAGTACGGAGAACTGTTTAATGAGATAAATATGAACACCGGAGGCATCGGCACCTCTCTTGAGCTGTACACCGATGTGACCAAGGTGAAGGAAAAAGAATTCCGCGCTACATTTGAGATAAAAGGAAAAGCTCTCTATCCGAAAATGGATGTGCTTTTCGCCATGATGCGGGAAATTCTGATGGAGTCCCGGCTGGAAGATGAGAAACGGTTAAAGGAAATCCTGGCCATGCTGAAATCCCGGCTTCAGATGTCATTCTTTTCTTCCGGACATACTACCGCTGTGCTCCGCGCTCTTTCCTATACCTCTCCTGCCGCGAAATTTAAGGATGATACAGACGGCATAGGCTTCTATGAGAAAGTAAAAGAGATTGAGGAAGATTTCGAGGGCCGTAAAGAAGAGCTGATCCGGAACTTAAAAGAGATTTCCCGGCGGATTTTCCGGGCCGACAATATGATGATGAGCTACACTTCTTCGGAAGAAGGACTGGTGCCGGCGCTGGACGCCCTTGCGTCGGTCAGAGACCGGCTGAACAACGGCGAAGAGAAGATGGATACCGCCTGCGTTATTCACTGCAGAAAACGGAATGAAGGATTCAAAACTTCTTCAAAAGTGCAGTATGTAGCCCGCTGCGGAAACTTTATCGACGGCGGACAGGAGTATACCGGAGCGCTGCAGATTCTGAAAGTTATTTTAAGT
The DNA here is from genome assembly GCA_019117305.1 of Candidatus Mediterraneibacter merdigallinarum. Classification (GTDB taxonomy): domain Bacteria; phylum Bacillota; class Clostridia; order Lachnospirales; family Lachnospiraceae; genus Mediterraneibacter; species Mediterraneibacter merdigallinarum. The sequence goes on from DWZZ01000210.1 coordinate 9,773, forward strand.
TATGACTATCTGTGGCAGAATATCCGCGTAAAAGGCGGGGCCTACGGATGTATGAGCAGCTTTAACCGGGCGGGAGAAGGATATCTTGTTTCTTACCGGGATCCGAACCTGGAAAAGACGGTTGAAGTATTTGAAGGTGTCGTGGACTATCTGAAGAACTTTACTGTGGACGACAGAGACATGAACAAATTCATCATCGGAACCATGAGCAATCTGGACCGGCCCATGAATCCCGCCGCAAAGGGAAGCCGTTCCATGAATCTGTATATGAATCATATTACAGAAGATATGCTCCGTCAGGAACGCGCCCAGATCCTGGAAGCCGACCAGGAGGATATCCGTGCATTGGCGGATATTGTACAGGCGGTGCTGGACGCAGGACTGATCTGCGTCATCGGAAGCGAAGAAAAAATCGAACAACAGAAACAATTATTTAAAGAAGTCAGAATACTTAGCTAAAAGGGGACGGAGCCTTTTGCAAAAGGCTCCGTCCCCAATGGAGGGAAAATGTGCGACAATTTTAAATCAGGATTTGTAACACTGATCGGCAGGCCGAATGTAGGAAAATCTACATTAATGAACCATCTGATCGGACAGAAAATTGCGATTACGTCCAATAAGCCCCAGACTACCAGGAACCGGATTCAGACGGTTCTGACCACTGAAGAGGGGCAGATTGTGTTTGTGGATACGCCCGGCATCCATAAGGCAAAGAATAAGCTGGGCGAGTATATGGTGAATATTGCGGAACGTTCTTTGAATGAGGTGGACGTGGTGCTGTGGCTTGTGGAGCCGTCTACGTTTATCGGCGCAGGCGAACGGCATATTCTTGACCAGCTTAAAAGGGTGAAGACTCCGGTAATACTTGTGATCAACAAGGTGGATATGGTGAAACGAGAGGAGATTCTTCCGGCTATTGATCTGTACCGGAAGGAGTATGAGTTCGCGGATATTGTGCCGGTGTCCGCACGCACGGGAGATAATACGGACGAGCTGGTGAAGGTGATTCTGAAATATCTTCCCTATGGACCGCAGTTTTACGATGAGGATACGATTACCGATCAGCCGGAGCGCCAGATTGTGGCGGAGCTGATCCGGGAAAAGGCGCTGCACTGTCTGAATGAGGAGATCCCTCATGGGATAGCAGTGGCCATTGACCGCATGAAGATGGAAAAGAAAGTAATGCATATTGACGCAACGATCATATGTGAGCGGGATTCTCATAAAGGAATTATAATCGGAAAACAGGGCAGTATGCTGAAAAAGATCGGAAGCACCGCCCGCTACGAAATCGAGAAGATGCTGGACTGCAGGGTTAATCTGAAGCTCTGGGTTAAAGTGCAGAAAAACTGGCGGGACAGCGACTATCTGATGAAGAATTTCGGATACCGTGAAGATGAATAGAAGAAGAAAAGAAAAATAGTGTCCGGACCGAGATATTTCTTCCGTGGCTGACGGCGGCCCTGTATGCTGCGACAGATGAGGTGCATCAGCTGTTTGTGCCGGGCAGGAGCGGACAGATATCGGATGTAATTCTGGATAGCGCGGGAGCGCTGGCCGGCGTGCTTGTACTGGCGGCTGTGAGAAAGCTGATAAAAAGGAAACAGAATTTCAGAAAAGCAGTGTATGTACGCAAATAAAAACAGAGTTTGCTCTGATTTTTTGTTGACAATTGGAAAAACTGCGCTATAATGAAACAGGATTAAGAAAAAAGCCAATGCGAAGAACAGGACACGACTTCGCGGAAGTTCATGTTTTCAGAGAGTTGCCGGCAGGTGCGAGGGAACAGCATGACCGCGGAAGCTATCCCCTGCGAGCAGTCGGGGTGAAAAACCGGCAGCAGATATGAATCGGATGTCTGCCCCAGCCAAAGAAGTAACCCGGACCGGAATTCCACCGTTATAAGGAAACCTGTTAATCCCGGAGAGATGAAGGACGACAGGGCAGAGAGACCGGAAAAATCCGGTAAAAGAAGTGGTAACGCGGAAAAAATATTTCGTCTTCTGACAGAGTAATCTGTCAGAAGGCTTTTTTATTTTACAGGAAAGTCCTCAGGACTGTCCTGTCTTCCGTATCTGGCACTAATCCGAAGCACCCTGGTGCAGGATGCTTCATGATGCAATGCAATTATACATAGTTAAAGGAGAGTGGAGAGTTATGAACACTTTAGTAATCGTACTGATCGCTGCTGTGTGTCTGA
>DWZZ01000211.1 GCA_019117305.1 Candidatus Mediterraneibacter merdigallinarum
ACGCTGCACTTTCATGCAGAAGCTCCCGGGCCGGTTCTATACAGTCCTGCAAAAGGCTTGCACCATCCGCCTTCTCTCTGTGGCATTTTCTCATATATACTAATCCCGTTCATCGCCCGCCCTACTCATACTGTAAAGCATATTCCGCCAGTATCTGGCGTTAAATGTGATTCTAACGAAAAAGAGCCGTTCTGTCAAGCATGCAGGCATCCCTTTTTGCTTCGCTGCCGTTCTTCACTGCTTCAGCCCTGTATTTCCAGCAGTTTTTTCTTCAGCTCCTGCTCCATATTACGCAGTTCCGCTTCTGCTTCCTGCCGTTTCTGCCGGCCTTCTTTCTGTATATTCATCACCTCATCCAGGGTAGAGATAAGCGACTCATTTGTGGCTTTCAGCGTATCCATATCCACAATGCCCCGTTCAGACTCCCGGGCCGTTTCTGTGGTGGCCATTTTTAACTTCTCCGCGTTTTTTCTGAGCAGTTCATTTGTCATATCCGTCACCTGACGCTGCGCCGCCGCCGCCTGGGATGAGTGCTCCACTCCAAGAGCCAGCACCATCTGGCTTTTCCACAAAGGAATTGTATTAACAATCGTGGACTGAATCTTCTCTACCATTAATGTGTCGTTATTCTGAACAAGGCGGATCTGAGGCGCCGTCTGAATGGAAATCATTCTTGTCAGTTCCAGGTCATGAATCTTTTTTTCAAACCGGCTGCACATTGAGTCCAGATCTTTCGCGGCCTGGGCATCTTCAGGCAGGCCGGAAGTCTGCGCCTTTGCCGTCAGTTCCGCAAGCCGGGTATTTCTGACTTCCGCCAGTTTTTTCTTTCCCGCCAGAATGTACATGGACAGTTCTTTAAAATATGTGAGATTCAGCTCATACATCTTATCCAGCAGGGCTGTATCTTTCATAAGCTGTACCTGATGTTTTTCAAGCGCTTTGACAATCTGACTGACATTTTCCTCAGCTTTCGCATATTTGGCCTTCATGGCCTGAATTTTATTGGATGTCTTTTTGAAAAAGCCGAAAAAACCTTTTTCTTCTTCCTCGTCAAAACTCTTCAGTTCTGTAACCACACCGGAAAGCAGCTCCCCTACTTCTCCCAGATCTTTTGATCTCACATTTTCCAGGGCAGACTCAGAAAAATCAGCCATCTTTTTCTGGGTTCCCGCCCCATACTGAAGCACCAGTGTGGAATTTGTCAGATCAATCTGACTGGCAAATGCGTCTACCTGTCTGCGTTCCTCTTCCGTAAGAATACTGTCATCCATCGCAGGATCTTCCTGCTGCTGAACTACCGGAGGTTTCTTCTCCTCCTGTGTCTGAAATGGATCCAATGTTAATGTAGGTGCTGTGTCCAGATCTTTAAATTCGCTGCCCATAATCTTAGCCTCCGTGATTGCATTTTCTTTTATTTTCAACTATTCTCAGCCTGTACTTTTACCGCTTCTTTTTCAGCCCGTCTTCAGTCAGCCCGTCCTGGGCCAGCATCATTTCAAGCACTGAAATATCTGACGATACATCCCATGAAGTATCCTGGAACAGATCGTCCAGCAGTTTCTCAAAAGCAGTATTCAGCGTATCTATTGTTTTTTCTATCTCCCGCCTGGATGACAGAATATTTTCTCCCTGAACAGGCTGGGCGTCCAGTTCCTCATAAGCTTCCAGAAGTTTGATCGTTGTGGGGAGATAGTATTCCATCAGCTTGCCGATATCGTCAACAGAATCCGGATTCTGCTCCACCCGGTCAAAAATACGGCCCACCAGCATTTCCATTCTTGATATCTTTGCCGAAATCTCCTCTCCGGGAATAGCGTCATTAGCCTCCCGGATCTTTCTCACATACTCATCTCCTGCCGCCAGAATTTTCTGCACCTCCGGGGAAAGCTTTTCATGTTCCTGCCGCGCTCTGGCATCAGCCGCGGCCTTTTCCTCCTTTTCCCTGCGCACCCGATCCATCAGGCTTGTATATTGTCTGTATGCATCATCACTGACCATCAGGCAGGTTTCCTGTTCATCCAGATGCCCCTGCCGGAACCATCCTTTTTTTATCATTCTTTTCAGATCTTTGATAACCGCCCTGGCCGACCGGCCCGTCCGTCCAGCCAGTTCTTTTATATCACAGTACTCCCTTTCCTGAAGAATCTTTACATATTGGCGGAAGCGGCCGGCTTCCGAGGACATCCCAAGTCCCGCGCCAAACATAACCGCAAACGCAATTGTAAAAATACCGATTGCAGCCGAACCAGCCACATTCAGCACATCCCATCCTGCAGCAATACTGCTGATTACTATGAACAGAAGAAACGCAATGCTGATAAGGCCGAACACCCCGCCTGTCACAGCCAGAAACGCACCCCCTATTCTGGCAGAAGTCCCTTTGAGATAAAGGGCGGAGCTTCTGCTTTTCACCTCTGTATTCCCTTTTCCATACTCACTTCCGCTGCCGGCGTATGCTGCCGTTCCAGCTGTCTCTCCGTACCGGTCCTGCCCGGCCTGATTCCACTTTTCTGATCCGAATCCTCCGCCCGGACCGCAGCGTCCGGCATCTCCCGGCTCTCTGTACCAGCCGCCGTTATTCAGTCCCCGGGAAATCGTATTCATGGCCTGACCTATGGTATCCGACACCGTCTGATTCAGCCTGCTGAAATCACGGGAATCCACAGCATTCTGTATTGTTCTGCGGATATCCTCACCAAATCTTTCCCATTCATTATTTATCATGGATTTCCTCCTTAAAGAGCTTGACTCCGAAATTCTTTTATATGATAATCAGTTTAGCCTCAGGCAGTAGAAAAGTCAAGATAAGCGAAAACGGAAAAGGAGAGGAAAATGGCACAGGTTATTTCACCGGAAATTATATATGAAGATTCAGATATTATTGTCTGCCGCAAGCCCGCCGGGCTTCCTACTCAGAGCGCGCGCATCCGTACACCGGATATGGTAAGTCTTCTTAAGACACGCCTGGCTTCCGGATCCAAAAAGCTTTCCTCTTCCCGCGGAGAGCCCTATCTGGCTGTCATTCACCGCCTTGATCAGCCGGTAGAAGGGCTGCTTGTATTTGCCAAAACTCCTGCTGCCGCAAAGAATCTAAATCAGCAGCTTACCTCCTCCGGTTTCGGAAAATACTACCGTGCCGTTGTCACCGGCATACCGGAACCTGCCGAGGGCATGCTGGAAAACTATATGATAAAAGACGGCCGCACCAACACCTCACGGGTCTGCACAAAGGATACTCCCGGCGCCAAGCCGGCACGGCTTCACTATCAGGTAAAAAAGAAATACGAAGAAACCGCCCCCGCCTCGGCGCTTGTTGAAATCCGGCTGGACACCGGGCGCCATCATCAGATCCGGGTGCAGATGGCGCATTTCGGACACCCGCTGGCAGGAGACAGAAAATACGGAAATACGGTCCGTGAAAATTCACCTGCAGACAGCAAAATCGCAGAGCCCCTCAGGCTCTGCGCATACCGTCTTGAATTCCGCCATCCCCGGGACGGACGCAGGATGGTTTTTGAACTGCCGGAATAACGTCTGCAGCAATCGGGCTGCCGCATTAATGCGGCAGCCCGATACTTTTCCATATTTACTTTTTCCC
>DWZZ01000212.1 GCA_019117305.1 Candidatus Mediterraneibacter merdigallinarum
ATTGTTAACCGAAAAATGAACCGGAATTGCGTTGCTGGATGGGTTCCGGTGTGTTGCCTGATGGTAAATTTTAAGTTTTACTGTCGGGCTTTTTATTTTTCCTTGAAGAGAAGGGAAATGCTAGACTGTATTTCAGGTAGAGAAGACAAAGGATTTTACGGTTATGGGTATCTCCTCGGGGCAGGGATTCTATACGTACGGAGAGGGGGATCTTGAAAATGAGGAGAAGCAGAGGGACCGGATGATACTCAGGATCCTGGAAGAGTCCGAGTGATCCGGTCGGGGAGAACAGCGGAAAATACGGCAGGGCAAGGCGCGTCCGGGTGCTTCGGACAGCTGAGATGCATACAATTAATCAGTGAAAACAGGGTATAAAAGCCATGGAGTTGCGGTTGTAACTTCATGGCTTTTTTATAAGAAATTCCGATTTTCGTTTGCCGAAAACAAGCATCTGATGATTAAGAAGAAAAATAGAAAATGCATAAAATCTGAAAAAAATAAACCTTTTCAGAGAAAAAGAGAATTGCCTGATAGAAATAAAGAAGGTAAAATTATAAGCAACATAAAAAAAGTGGGGAAAAATATGATTAAGGTATTTCTTGCGGAGAACGAATCATCTGTTCGTGATACAGTCAGAGATGCGCTTGACAGGAAAAACGGCGAGTATGAATTCGTAGGAGAGGCAGCGGACGGTAAAGAGGCATACACAAAAATCCTTAAGGAAAAACCTGACATACTGATAACAGATATTCAGCTGCCTGTAATAGACGGATATAAATTGAGCCGGCTGATCAGAGACGCTCTTCCTGACACGAAAATTATAATTTTAAGTGAATATGAAGATTTTGAGTATATGCGGCTGGCAGTTAATCTTGGAGTGGCCGATTATTTACTGAAGCCGGTTAAGCCGGAAATTCTTTCCGAGAGTCTGAATCAGCTGCGGGAAGCGCTTGAAAAAGAGAAAAAAGGCAGAAGACTTCAGAAATGGAAGAAAAGGTTTGACTCCAGGATGTTAAATCATATGAAAGTGAGCCTTTTGAATGAACTGCTTCAGGGAAAAATATCCGAGGACGAAGCACATAGAAGAGCAGCAATAATCGGGATACAGCTGGGACCGGGGATATATCGGTTTCTGTTTTTGCGGGTGTGGACAGGCCGGGACGATCAGCTGGGGGATGAAACAGAGAAAGCAGGATGCGAAATTGAGTATTGTGTAGATAAGGACTTTAAAGAGGTCGCTGCATGTTTCAGAAGCAGTTCCGAACGATGGGTTTTTCTTCTGCATGCCGAAAGCATGGAGGAAATCCGAGATGAGACGATTCGTCTGAAAAACAGTCTGGAGAGAATAATCAGGAAATATCCCGGACTGGAGTATTTTGGCGGAGCAGGATCCTGTGTGCGGCAGATCAGCCAATTGCAGAATGCATTTGAAACTGCAGACAGAATTTTTTCAAGAAGATTTATTTCTGATCCCGGCCAGATTATTGTTGCCGAGGATGACAGCCTGAAGGAAAAAGAATCTCTGAGTACGGAGAATCTTGATAAAATGGAATATAGCAGACTGCTTATCGAACGATTTCTGGTAAAAGGTTCTGTGGAAGAACTTGACAGTTTTATAGGTTTTTATTTTTCGGAAATACCGGAAGAACATTTTCAGTCCTTATTGATGAGACAGTATCTGTCGGTGGACATTTTTATTACCATCAATTCCTTTTATAAACAGAACGGAATTGACAGAATAAAGGAACAATACATAGAAAAATTTATAGAGCGGATTCAGCGCGCTCATACACTGGAGCAGATGAAAGTGATACTTCACGATATGCTTGCAGATACGCTGGAGCGGCGCAACGCGGTGAGCGGAAACAAATATACGCGTATTATAGAGACCGCCAAAAAATATGTGGAAGAACATTATATGTCAGAAAATATATCTCTGAATTCGGTTGCCACATATGTAAATATGAATTCCAGCTATTTCAGCTCTGTTTTCCGCAAGGAGACCGGGAGAACGTTTGTTGAATATTTAACGGAAGTGCGTATGGAGAAAGCAAGGGAACTTCTGCTGTGTTCTTCTCTGAAAATAGCTGAGATAGCATACAAAGTGGGATATAATGATCCTCAGTATTTCAGCTATCTGTTCCGGAAATATAATTATTGTTCGCCGAAAGAATTCAGACACAGGAAAAGAGACATTTAGTGAATGTAAAACGTTTTATATTTCAAAAAAATTCAATGAAATTCTAAAAAAAGTCTATCGTAACTGAAATTCAGAAAGATTATACTAAGTGTAATGTGTAATGATAATGGGGTATTGTTCTATTGGTATTACGAAAAGAGCGCCTTAAACAAGAAGTGGACAAGCTACACATGGGAAGATCCTGTGACAGTCAGAGCGAACAGGGCGTTTTTTTAAAAGCGTGTTAGTCAAGATGATTGTTGCGGGTTCCAACTTTAACATAAATCTGAATGAAACGGCCGGTGGGTAAAACGTTTCGATATCCGGGCGGTGTGAAGACAGGGGAGAATCTTTTTGCATGATCAGATTTGCTCCGGAAGCCGCAACGGCATTCAGAGAGACCATGGTAGTGAATTAAGGCGGAGCGGTATACAGAAGGCAGGAATGACAGATTAGAATGAAAAGCTTCAGATTCCTCTGTAAACTGAAAATGCAGCCTTAATTTATGAGACAAAGAAAGGAGGTAGGATATAGAGACGATACAGCAGGCACCGTTTCTGAGTTTCAGTCAATGTGCAGAAACGACAGCAATGCTGAATCTGAGAAAAATATCTAATCATAATATTTAAAGCGAAGAAAGGGGAAAAAATGAAAAGAGTTAAGTCTTTGATAAGAAAAGGAATTGCGTTTGGCGCGGCATTCGCCATGACGGCGACGGCTCTGCCGCTGTCGAATGTAGCAATGGCTGCAGGAGAGGACGACGGACTTGTTCTCTGGTATGATTTCGAAAGTCTGAAATCAGGAACAATTGTTAATGATATGAGCGGAAACGGTTATGCGGGAGTTGTCCGCCCGACAGGTTCACAGGTAACAACAGCAGACGTGAATATTTACGGAACAGAATATACTGCATATGATTTCCAGGGCGGATCTCCGAGTGATACAAATACATATGTGGAGCTCCCGTCAGGTGTGTTCAATGGTCTGGAAGATATGACAGTAAGTTGCTGGGTAAATATGGATACTTCCGGTGGAGCATATCAGAGAATCTGGGATTTTGGATTTAAGTCAGGTGCATCTGATTTTAATACAACTTCCTATATGTATTTGATTGCCGACGGCTCAAATCAGGGACATGTAGGTTACACAGCAGCTATTACAAACAGCGGATGGGGCGATGAGAAAGGCCCGGAAAAGCAGCAGCCTCTTGAAACCGGAAAATGGATATTCACAACAGTGACTTTCGATGGTTCTGAAAAAGAAATGTCTCTTTATGAAGATGGTGTGCTGATCGGAACAGAGAAGACAGATGTAGATCTTTCCATTTTGGAGGATGCGGACAACGCTATGATCGGATACGGACAGTTTAAAAACCCGATCATGGATGGTCGTGTAGCTGACTTTAAGATTTATGATTATGCAATGACAGCAGAGCAGGTAGCGGATGAGTTCGCAATTCCTGACGATGAGAAAGTTGCAAAAGATAAAGAATGGCTGGATCTTGGCGATCTGAGCGCAGTAATTGATAATCTGACTCTTCCTACCAAGGGAGCAGCAGGTTCTGACATTAGCTGGGCAAGTTCAGATGAAGATGTTATTGCAACAGATGGTACTGTTACAAGACCTACAGCTGGAGATGGCGATGCGGTTGTAACGCTGACAGCAACACTTACATCGGGTGACGCAAGTGATACAAAGACATTTGAAGTAACTGTGAAACAGCAGCTTACAGCAGAAGAAATTGTAAACGGTGATGCAGAAGATCTGATGCTTTCAGGACTTGCAGCAGTAAATGATAATCTGACACTTCCGACATCAGGTGAAAGAGGATCGACAATTACATGGGAAAGCTCTCATCCGGATATTATTGCAACAGACGGTACAGTAGTAAGACCGGTTGGCAATCCGGTTGATGTAACACTGACAGCAACGATCTCTTATGATGGATTTTCTACAACTAAAGAGTTTACAGCAACAGTAGTTCCTGTATATGAGAAAACAGATATTGTCAAAGTAGAACCTGTTGTTGTAGAAACAGTGAAAAATACGCTTCCGTTTCTTCCGGGATATGTTGATGTTACATATGAAAATGACACAACCGGAAAAGAAAAGGTTGTATGGCCTACAGATCTGTCAGTAGATCAGTTTGCTACAGCAGGTGATACAGTGGAAGTAACCGGACAGATTGTAGATTACGATATTACAGTAACAGCCAGTGTATCTGTAGTGGATACAATGTCAGAAGTTCCGGCTCCTATGACATCAGAGTTTGATCTTAGTGATATCACTCTTGACGGAACAAATACAATTTTCGGACAGAACATGGCACGTGATCTTGAATATCTGAAGATTATGGATGCCGACAGAATGCTGTATAACTTCCGTCTGGCATTCGGACAGGATACAAAAGGCGCTCAGCCGCTGACAGGCTGGGAAGAACCGACAGGTCTGTTAAGAGGACACTCAACCGGTCACTTCCTGTCTGCACTGGCACAGGCTTATGCTTCAACAGGTGAGAGTGAGTACAAAGAGAAAATGGATTACATGGTTACCGAACTTGGAAAACTCCAGGCTCTGTCCAAAGGTGATCCGGCAGAATTTGAGACCAAGTGTACACCGAATGATGCCGCACAGTCCAAGTGGAGCACAGATCCGAGCACATGGGGTGAAGGTTTCCTGAGCGCATATTCACCGGATCAGTTCGCACTGCTTGAACAGTATACTCCATACGCAACAATCTGGGCACCGTATTATACACTGCATAAGATTACTGCAGGTCTGATCGATTGCTATCAGTATGGCGGAAATGAAGAAGCTCTTGAAATTGCGAAAGGAATCGGTACATGGATCTATAGAAGACTTGACGGCTGCACAACTGAAGAGCAGCGTGAGCAGATGTGGGCAATGTACATTGCAGGTGAGTACGGCGGAATGAACGAGTCACTTGCAAGACTGTATGAGATTACACATGAAGATCAGTTCAAAGAAGCGGCTCAGATGTTTGATCACAAAACATGGTTTGCAGATCTGGCATCTAATATCGATGTAGTTCAGGGCAAACATGCAAATCAGCATATTCCGCGTATCGTTGGTGCAATCCATGAGTATGCTGCAACAGGAGATGTATCTTACTATAATACAGCTTATAATTTCTGGAATATCGTAACACAGCGCTATGCATACTCAATTGGCGGCGTTGGAACAGGTGAGATGTTCAAAGATCCTTATCGCCAGGGAAATAATATCCTTGGAAACGAAGGACGTGGTGAGAACTGCGAGACATGTGCAGCTTACAATATGCTGAAGCTGACAAAAGACCTTTATAACTATGATCCGGATAATGCAGAGTACATGGATTACTATGAGAGAACTCTGATCAATCAGATCGCTGCTTCCCAGAGCCATGATACAACAGACTGGATGCACAATGGTACAACCTACATGCTTCCGATCGATCCGGGCCAGAAACGTGATTACGATTATGATTACGGCGGATTCACATGCTGTAACGGAACCGGTATGGAGAACCATGTAAAATATCAGGCAGCTGCATACGCAAAATCAGCTGATACATTATATGTAAATCTGTACATGCCGACAACAGTAACATGGGATGAGATGGGCGTATCCGTAAAACAGGAGACAAACTTCCCGTCTGAACATTCTAAACTTACTGTAAACGGCTCCGGCGACTTTACAATGAAGCTGAGAGTTCCATACTGGGCAACAAAAGGATTTGAAGTTAAGGTAAACGGTGAAACAATCTGTACAAATCCGGAAGTAAGCACATACGTTGAGATTGACCGCACATGGAGCGACGGAGATGTTGTAGAAATTACTATGCCGTATACACTTCACCTTGATAAGACACCGGATAAGGTGGATGGAAGCACAGTAGCATCTCTGATGTATGGTCCGCTTGTAATGGTAGCAAAAGATACAAGAGAAACATATGTACCGATGAACTGGTACACAGTAGTTCTCAGCGAGAACCTGGAAGATTCTGTTGAAGTTGTAACAGGACCGGATGCTGAAGACGGATCCGTTCCGCATCTTGTAACAAATGGATTAAACTTCTATCCGATGTACGATGCTTACAATTACAGATATCATGCATATGTGAAAGTAGAAGATACCCAGTCTGTAGTAAATAAAGACCAGCTCCAGTCACTGGTAGATTCTGCCGCAGATGCATTACAGGAAAACTACGGCGAAGACGAGTGGGCAGCACTTCAGCAGGCAATTGCAGATGCACAGGCAGTTCTGGACAATGCGGACGCAACACAGGTTGATGTTTACAATGCATATAAAGCACTGGAGGCAGCTCTTGCCAATACTATCGCACCGTCGGTTGACAAATCAGAACTGCAGTCAGCTGTAGATAATGCGTTGGCAGATTCTGAGAAAGATAAGTATACAGAAGAAAGCTGGCAGGCTTATCAGGAAGCACTTGCAAATGCACAGGAAGTTCTGGCAGATGTGAATGCAACTCAGGAAGATGTTGATGCAGCACTTGCGGCACTTCAGCAGGCCGAAGAGGCATTGAAACCTGTATCCGGAACAGACGAGCCGGGAACAGATGAACCTGGAACAGATGAACCTGGAACAGATGAACCTGGAACAGATAAACCGGGACAGGATAATCCGAGCGATGTACCTGGAACAGGCGGCAATAACGGCGGAAGCGGCTCTGCAGATCAGGACAAAGCAGTTCAGACAGGCGATATGACTCCGATCGGAACAATGGTTGCATTACTGGCAGTATCCGTTGTTATGGGAGGAGCTGTAATCTACAGAAGAAAACGCGGCTGAGACTGTAAATTATAATTAAAAATGATTGAAAAAACAGTGTCCCCGGATAAAGTCCGGGGCACTGCTTTTATCTGTGAAAATTAAAAAAGCAGAGTGTACCTGCAGGAGTCAGGACAATGTATAATTGTGCTGCGATAGATCCGGTATGCAGGCAGTGTTGAGATATGCTGTCATTTGAAGGAATAAAGATAAGAAAAGAGGAAAGAAAATGCTTGCAAAAGCGATGTGTTTATGATAGTATATAGTTTGCCGCTGAGTGGTATTTTCTCAGTGGAAGATTGATATGGCCCCGTGGTCAAGCGGTTAAGACATCGCCCTTTCACGG
>DWZZ01000213.1 GCA_019117305.1 Candidatus Mediterraneibacter merdigallinarum
TGGTGTGAGAGGACGGGAGTTAATCACTCCCTCCTACTCGATTGCTGGAGAGACGGCAAAAGTATATCGGGCAATCGGCAGAAAGAGATCCGGTTTTACCAATATGATAAAATATTAAACGAAATGAGAAGAAAAATGCATTTTTTTTGTCCGGTAAAAATGATATGATAAAAAAGTGGAAAAATATACAAAAATATATTCCGGGGAGGAAGAATTTTTGTGAAAAAGAAAAGGAGGATACTGGAATAAATGAAAAAGAAAAAACCGGGAACCAAAAGGGTGCTTGCCGCTTTTCTTGCCCTTGCCATGGCGGGGGCGTATGTTCCGTCTATACCGGCATCGGCAGAAGGTTCGGGCGCAGATCTGCTTCTGGATTTTAACTTTGAAGGGTTGTCGGCAGGAGCGGAAATTACTACAGATACGGCTTCTGCAACAGGCGGATATACTCTTACAGAGAGCTATGACGGCAGTTCAGCACTTCATCTGGACGGCACTTCTTCTCAGTGGCTTAATGTCACAAAGAGTGATGGAACAAGCCTTCTGACAGGGCTGGATGAGATAACTATTTCCTATGACATCCAGAATGAGAGAACTACAACGAACTGGGCGTTTTTTGCTGCGCCGAATACAACCACACAGGAATATCAGGTGGAACATTACATCGGATGCATGCACAGCAATGGAACTCTGACCACTGAGCGTTATAATAATGCCGGGTCGCGCCCGGCGAGCGCTTCCGCGACTGTCGGAAATGACTGGGTGCATATTGATGTAGTGCACAGTGCGGAGGATACAGCTATTTATGTAAACGGCATGGAAAGCTCAAGGGTTGCAAGCAGCTATCCTCTTACGGATATACTGGGGAATAACAGTATTCTTCAGATCGGAAAGGCAAACTGGGCGGCCGGCGAATATTCGCAGATTGCCATGGACAACCTGAAAATCTGGGGACGGGCTCTTACTGCAGAAGAAATACTTCAGCAGGTTCCGGAGACATTTCTGCAGCAGCAGATGGATGAAATTGAGGCTGGTATTACTGACATGACTCTGGAAAACGGGAAGAATACACTGCCGGATTATAACGGAACTGTTACATGGACTTCATCTGATCTGTCCGCGATCAGCATTGCAGAAGACGGCCTTACTGCAGAAGTGCAGGCACCGGCAGTCGGCGAGGATGATCTGACAGGTACGCTGACCGGAGTTATCACACTCGGAACCCTGACCAGAGAGATTACTGTTTCGGTTACAGTAAAAGCTCAGGTAGGACCGGACGACCCCTACGGATACCTGATGGTACATTTTGTTGAGGACAGCGCAGGATATGCGGAAAAAATCTATCTTGATATTTCAAGAGGAGACAATCCGGAACAGTGGGATCCGTTAAACGGCAGAGAACCTATTCTGGCTTCCAATCTGGGAACAACAGGAACCAGAGACCCGTATATCACATATAACCCGGAAACAGAGACCTACTATATTATTGCTACAGACCTGAGAGTGTTCAATGCAAATGATCCCGATTGGAATAACGGAAACTGGGGCGCATGGGCAAGCCAGGGCAGCACAAAGATGAACGTATGGGAGTCAAAAGACCTGATTACCTGGAGCAATGTACGTCAGCTTGACGTATCATTGGATACAGACGGCAATACAGCGGCATATCTGGGCATGATGTGGGCTCCGGAGGCAACCTGGGTAGACGATTATTATGGAGAAGGACAGGGCGCGTTTGTCGTATACTGGTCTTCTAACGTGTATTCAGACGCGGCTCACACGCAGAGTGACGGCGGCTCAGATATTATGTGGGGCGCAACAACAGATTTTACCCAGGATACATGGGAATTCGGCGGAGTAATGCTGGACGGCGGAGAGTACGGATGCATTGATACCAATATTCTTCAGGACAGCGGCAGAACATATCATATAACAAAGAGCCAGGCTCCCGGCGAAGAGATCATTATGGAATATACAAACGAACCACAGTGGTGGCTTGTGGGAAGCGACAGAGATTCAAACTATGACTGGACCCGGGTGCAGACCTCGATCGGCGCGGACTGGTACGGAGCAGTAGAAGGTCCGGCATCCTTTAAAGATCACAGTGTGGATAACAGATGGTATCTCTTTGTAGATGATCTGCCCACTCCGGGATATCAGCCTATGGTATCTACAGATTTGGACAGCGGATGGGATCATCTTGATGCATCCAATTACTTCCTGACATCCTATACAAAGCACGGCGGAGTCATTTCTCTTACAAAGGCTCAGTATGACGCAATCCGTAATGCGGACGCTACGTCAGCTGTAAATGAGAATCTGGGAACAGTTGAAATCACGGAAGGAAGCGCAGCAGAGGAGCTGCAGGCACAGCTGCCGCAGACAGCGGAAGTAAACCTGGCATATGATATGGGAACATCTGAGCTTCCGGTTGTATGGGATCTGTCGTCCGTAAACCTGGATGAGGCGGATACATATACTGTTACAGGTGTAGTGCAGTCCATCAGCGCAAATGCAGATGACTGGGTCGGCGACGGCGGATCTACTCTTCATACCGCGGAAAACAAAGAGCTGTACAGTTCAAGAGCGATTGAAGTAACCGCCCAGGTAAATGTAACGACACCGGCAGAACCAACGGAACCGGAAGGAAATGTTACAGATCTTACCCTTGAATCAGCACCTGTAAAGCTTGAGTATGTGCAGGGTGAAGAGCTCGATCTGACAGGACTTATTATGAACGCTCTGTATGAAAACGGATATACGGATCAGATCCAGGCAGCAGACGGCGGATTTGAAGTAAGCGGCTACAACGCGCAGCAGATCGGCAAGCAGACAGTTACCGTATCTTTCGGCGGACAGTCAGTGACATTTACAGTTACTGTGTCAGAGAAAGAGGAACCGGGAGCTGAGTTTACCGGAATTACGATAGCAAATCTGCCGGACAAGACAGAATATGTCCAGGGAGAGGAACTTGACCTGACCGGAATTATTGTAGAAGCGCATTACAGTGATACTTCAGTTGTCAAACTGGAGGAAGGCGAAAACGGCTATACAGTAAGCGGATACGATGCTCAGCAGATCGGCGAGCAGACAATTACAGTATCCTATAACGGCGACTCTGCAACATTCACAGTTACTGTGACAGCAAAAGAGGAACCGGAAGATCCGCAGAAGCCGTCAAATCCGGATGATACAAAAGATCCGGACGGAACACAGAAGCCGTCGAATCCGGATGGAAACGGACAGATCAATAGCGGCGATGAGGGTCAGAAAGCTGTACAGACTGGAGACACAACTAATGTGATTCTTCCGCTTGCAGGAATGGGCGCGGCTGTTCTTCTGGCTGCAGCAGCAAGAAGAAGGTCAATGAAATAAAATAAATACAGATATCCTGTAAAGTATGATATCTGCCGGAACTGTGGGTTCCGGCAGATATTTTTATATTATTGGAGAGATTTACGCCCCTTTGGCATAAAACGGTGCGTCTCCTGTGTTTATTGTATTTCCGGGAGAGGATTGCTATAATTATTTTATTGTACATAAGAAAGTTTTTCAGGATGTTTTTGTCTGACCATCTGAAAATACTTCAGGAATATCGGGAGGTACGACGACATGGAAAAATGGTTTATTGCCATGAAGAAAGCGGATTTTAACGAAATTGCAGAGAGATATCACATTTCGCCGATTACGGCCCGTCTGATCAGGAACAGAGATATTGTCGGGGATCAGGAGATTGACTTTTATCTCAACGGGACGATAGCAGATCTTTATGACGGCATGCTTATGAAAGATATGGATCGTGCTGTGGATATTCTGGCCGAGAAAATCAGGGAAGAAAAAAGAATCCGTGTGATAGGAGATTATGATATTGACGGCGTAAATGCCACCTATATTCTTCAGGAGGGGTTGTCCGGGCTGGGAGCGGATGTGGATACAGATATACCGGACCGTATCAGGGACGGGTACGGCCTGAATAAAATGCTTATTGACCGGGCGCTGGACGAGGGAATTGATACGATTATTACCTGCGACAACGGAATTGCGGCGGCAGATGAGATTGCCTACGGGAAAGAGCACGGGCTTACAGTTATCGTGACAGACCACCATGAGGTGCCGTATATAGAAATGGCAGAAGAAAAGGAATATATTCTGCCGCCGGCAGATGCGGTTGTGGATCCACATCGTCCGGAATGCGCCTATCCTTTTAAGGGACTGTGCGGGGCAGCAGTGGCGTATAAGCTGATCGAAGCTCTGTATAATGTGATGCAGCGTGATCCGGAAGATGTGGATTATCTGATGGAAAACGTAGCGATTGCCACAGTGGGAGACGTTATGGATCTGACAGGCGAGAACAGGATCTTTGTCAAACAGGGCCTGGAAATGCTTAAATGTACCCGGAATCCGGGCCTGAAAGCTCTGATTGAGTGTACAGGGATTAATGCAGATCGTCTGAACGCTTATCATATCGGTTTTGTTATAGGTCCGTGCATCAATGCCAGCGGCAGGCTGGATACGGCCAGGCGGGCCCTGGAACTGCTGAATGCCAGAACAAGACGGGAAGCCGTTATGCTGGCGGAAGATCTGAAGGCCCTAAACGACAGCCGGAAGGAAATGACGGAAAAAGGTGTGGAAGAAGCAGTGCGGCTCATTGAGACTACTTCATTGAAAGAGGATAAGGTGCTTGTTGTATATCTGCCGGAATGCCATGAGAGTATTGCCGGAATTATTGCCGGAAGGCTGAAGGAAAAATATTACCGTCCGGTATTTGTGCTGACGAAAGCGGAAGAAGGAGTGAAGGGATCGGGACGGTCCATTGAAACCTACGATATGTTTGCTCAGATGTGCAGATGCAGGGCGCTGTTTACAAAATTCGGAGGACATAAGCTGGCAGCCGGGCTGTCTCTCGAAGAAGAAAATGTACAGAGGTTCCGGGAGACCATTAATGCTCTGGCAGATCTGAGCGAGGAAGATCTGCAGATGAAGGTGTCCATAGATATGCGTCTTCCGTTTCCATATATTACGGAGCAGCTGATCCATGAACTGGAGCTTCTGGAACCTTTCGGCAAGGGAAATCCGAAGCCTTTGTTTGCAGAGAAGAATCTTCGGGTGATCCGGCCGGGAATCTTCGGGAAAAACAGAAATGTTCTGAAATGCAGGCTGGAGGACCAGAACGGAAATCAGATGGACGCAGTGTACTTTGGAGATGTGGAAGCCTGCCTTGCTCAGATGGAGAAAAAACCGGTTATGTCATTTACATATTATCCGGCGGTAAACGAGTATATGGGCCGGAAAACCCTGCAGCTTACTATTGTGAATTATCAGTAGTTTTTTGGAAACTGGGCAGTTTGGATGAAAAAACCGGAAAACTTAATATTTGAAATTATTGAAAATGATGATATACTAAGTAATATTGGTATATCAGACTCTGCCGGGAGAAATGCGGTAAAGCGGGGAAACCGGATACATCAGAACTGCTGGCATATCTGAATCAGTATATAAATACAAAGGATACGTAAAAGGGGGAATCGATATGGCAGGCACTCTGGAATACGAACAGCTTAATAAAAATCTGGAAATAGTAGACGGCCATGCTGTAAAGGCGCCTGAGGATTATCAGGATCCTGAGGAACTGTACCGCGCACTGATCGCCAGGGTGCGGAAATATCACCCCTCTGCTGATATTTCCATGATTGAGAAGGCGTACCGCATTGGACGGGAAGCCCACAAAGATCAGGTGAGAAAGTCAGGAGAGCCCTATATTATTCATCCTCTGTGGGTGGGAATTATTCTGGCCGACCTGGAAATGGATAAAGAAACAATTGTGGCAGGCATGCTACACGATGCAGTGGAAGATACGGATATGACGCTGGAGGATATTACACAGGAGTTCGGAGAAGAGGTTACTCTTCTTGTGGACGGGGTAACCAAGCTGGGACAGCTCAGTTACGCGCAGGATAAGCTGGAAGTACAGGCA
>DWZZ01000214.1 GCA_019117305.1 Candidatus Mediterraneibacter merdigallinarum
GCCGGAAGAAAATCTGAAAATTGTGTCTGGAGAGTTCCCGGAGGAAGTAGTGAAAGAGCTTTCCCTGGCAGTAATCAGTCCTGGTGTACCGGCTGATCTCCCGGTTGTGGAACGGATGAGAAATCTGGATATTCCTGTTTGGGGAGAGATTGAGCTGGCTTATGCCTTTGGCAGAGGGGATGTTCTTGCAATTACCGGAACCAATGGAAAAACTACAACTACAGCTCTGCTGGGCGAAATAATGGCGAATTATAAAGAGAGCGTGTTCGTGGTCGGAAATATTGGAAATCCATACACCAGCATAGTCCCCCGGACAGAGGAAAGTTCGGTAATTGTAGCGGAGATCAGCAGTTTTCAGCTCGAGACAATACATACGTTCCGGCCGAAAGTCAGCGCTATTTTAAATATTACACCGGATCATCTGAACAGACATCATACGATGGAGGCATATGTAGCCGCAAAAGAGCGTATTGCTGAAAATCAGACAAAAGAAGATGTCTGTGTCCTGAATTATGAAGACAAACTGCTGAGGGAATTCGGTGAAAGGACAAAAGCCGAAGTTCTATATTTCAGCAGCAAACGTAAACTTAAAAGAGGAGTTTATCTTGACAGCGGTGAGATTATTATTGATCTTGGAGAGAAAATTTCTCTGTGCAGTGTCGACAGCCTGCATATTCTTGGAACCCACAATTACGAAAATGTAATGGCAGCGGCGGCGATGGCATATGCTTTTGGAGTGCCCGCAGAGGTAATTCAGAAGACAGTCTGTCAGTTCCGCGGCGTAGAACACCGGATTGAGTTTGTGGCAGAAAAAAACGGAGTTGCTTTTTATAACGATTCCAAAGGCACAAATCCTGACGCGGCAATCCGCGGTATCCAGGCTATGAATCGTCCTACTGTGCTGATTGGAGGCGGATATGATAAAGATTCAACCTATGAAGAGTGGATCAATGCTTTTGACGGAAAGGTGAAAAAGCTGGTGCTTCTTGGAGCTACCCGTGATAAGATAGCGGAGACGGCAAGGAGACTCGGATTTGAAGATATTGTAATGGCGGATTCATTTGAGGAAGCTTTTGATAAATGCGTAGAGTATTCCCGCCCGGGCGACGCGGTTCTGCTTTCCCCGGCCTGCGCAAGCTGGGGAATGTTTAAAAACTATGAAGAACGCGGAGATAAATTCAAAGAACTTGTAAATCAGCTTTAAGGAGTGAATTTATATTGGAGCGTTCCGATAAGAAACGGACATATGATGATACGCTTCTTGTTGTTGTACTGATTCTTGTAGGAATTGGCCTTGTACTGCTCTACAGCACAAGCGCATACAATGGCAGAGTAAAATTCCACGACTCTTTCTATTATCTGAAAAAGCAGGGATTCGCCACGCTGGTAGGGCTTCTGGGTATGGTGATTATTTCCAGAATTGATTATCACAGATGGGTCCCTTTTGCCATACCGGGTTATCTGATGGCTATTTTCCTTTCTGTCGCGGTTATGCTGTTCGGAGATGAGTATAACGGGTCCAAAAGATGGCTTTCTTTTGGACCTTTTTCTTTTCAGCCGTCGGAGTTCGCCAAGGTAGCCGTGATTCTTTTTCTGGCCTGTCTTGTGAGCAGAAATGTAAAGAAAATGGGGCGGTTTTCTGCCCTTGTTCTGATGATGCTCCCTGTTCTGCCGATTGCGGCCCTCGTAGGAGCCAGTAATCTGAGTACTGCTATTATTATCCTGGGAATTGCTGTGGTACTGGTTTTTACTGCCAGTCCGAAATACTCTCAGTTTATCTGGATGGGAAGTGCGGCGGTGGCATTTATGGCGGTTTTTCTTGCTATGGAAAGCTATCGTCTGGAGCGGATTGCAATCTGGCGCAATCCGGAACAATATGAAAAGGGGTATCAGACACTTCAGGGACTGTATGCCATCGGAAGCGGAGGATTGTTCGGCAGAGGTCTTGGCAACAGTGTGCAGAAGCTTGGCTTTCTGCCCGAGGCACAGAATGATATGATTTTTTCAATTATATGTGAAGAGCTGGGACTTGTGGGCGCTTCTATTATTATTCTTCTCTTTCTGATTCTGATCTGGCGCTTTTTTGTAATAGCTACCAGAGCGAAAGACTTGTTCGGCGCTCTTATTGCTGCAGGTGCCATGGCTCATATGATGATTCAGGTGATCCTGAATATAGCGGTGGTTACCAACACGATTCCGAATACGGGAATAACACTGCCCTTTATCAGCTACGGAGGAACGTCGGTTGTATTTCTGCTCTTTGAAATGGGGCTTGTGTTGAGTGTGTCCCGTCTGGTAGAATAGGGCGTAAGGAGGAATTTGGATGAAAGAAAAAAAGCACAGAAAGAGAAAAATACTGCCAGTACTGCTCGGGACTGTCGGTGTACTTGCGCTTGCAGGACTGATTGTTGTTTTCGGATTCCGCGTACGGTCTGTTGAAGTGGAAGGAAATGAGTATTACAGTGACAATTCCATAATCAGCTGGATTAATAATGATGATCTGGCGGTAAATTCTCTTTACATACTGATCCGTTATAATCTGACTAGTCCCGAAATGCCAACAGCAGTGGAACGAATGGAAATCTCTCTGAAAAATCCCTGGACTGTGCATGTTCAGGTGAGAGAAAAGCAGATGGTCGGATATGTAGATTATGATGATTCTTATCTGTATTTTGACCATGAAGGAACTGCGCTGGTCCGGAGAAAAAAAATTGTGGAGGGAGTTCCGCATGTGGAGGGTCTTGCTTTCGATGCCTCGGGGGTGGTGCTCGGAGAAACTCTTCCCGTAGATGATGAAAGTATTTTTGAGAAAATTACGGAAGTTTCCAGAGGACTGGAAAAATACAAGCTTGCGCCGGACAGACTTTCCTGCGCGGACGGGGAGATAATTCTTACCTTCGGCAGAATACAGATTCTACTGGGAAATGACAATTATGATGAAAGACTGGCCCAGATAGATCCGATACTTGAAAAACTGGATGAAAATTATCCGGACACTTCAGGAACGCTTCATTTGGAAAATTTTGACGGTACTTCAGAAAACATTCCTTTTGTGCCGGATAATAATGAATAGATTTCAGCATGGCTGAATAGTATAAAAAATCTGAAAAATAGGAAAAAATGTATTGATTATTTGCGGAAAAGACTTTATTATATACTTATTGAATTGGATTGTTCAATAAAAGGGATGTATAAGAGATTAATAAGACGACAAAGGAGGAAATACTCTTGTTAGAAATTAAGACCAATGAATCAGAAGCGGCCGCAAGAATAATTGTTGTCGGAGTAGGCGGCGGCGGAAATAACGCTGTGAACCGCATGATTGATGAACAGATCGCGGGCGTGGAATTTATCGCAGTGAATACAGATAAGCAGGCACTTCAGCTCTGTAAGGCGCCGACACTTATGCAGATTGGTGAAAAACTTACGAAAGGCCTTGGTGCAGGTGCACAGCCTGAAGTTGGAGAGAAAGCGGCTGAAGAAAGTTCAGAAGAGATTTCAGCAGCTCTTAAAGGTGCGGATATGGTGTTCGTTACCTGCGGAATGGGCGGTGGAACAGGTACGGGAGCAGCTCCGGTGATCGCACGTATCGCCAAAGAGCAGGGAGCTCTCACAGTAGGCGTGGTTACTAAGCCGTTTCGTTTCGAGTCCAAGACAAGGATGCAGAATGCGCTGAATGGAATTGATAAATTAAAAGAAAATGTTGACACAATCATTGTAATCCCGAATGATAAACTTCTGGAAGTTGTGGACAGACGCACGACAATGCCTGAAGCGCTGAAAAAAGCGGACGAGGTGCTTCAGCAGGGTATTCAGGGCATTACTGATCTGATCAATGTGCCGTCTCTGATTAACCTGGATTTCGCAGATATCCAGACTGTAATGAAGGACAAGGG
>DWZZ01000215.1 GCA_019117305.1 Candidatus Mediterraneibacter merdigallinarum
TGTATAAGTCTTCCAGTGTATCTGGTTCACCCTGATCTGTGCCAGTATATTTTCATCAGACAACAGCGCCTCAAACTCATATTCTGGAACTGCCGTTCCTTCCTCCGGCACGTTTTCAGCATTTACCCGGACAAAATCCGAAAGTTGCCGGATCTCATCTTCCGTCAGCAGCTCATCCAGGTTCACATCTGTGTACGGCAGCACTTCCCCGCCGAACAGAACTCTGAGAAAATTTGAATTCTGCATCAGCAGATTCCCTTCTGCGTCATATATGGCCCCTGACATCAGATAGTGACCGGATTGATCAGACATCCCGCATGACCTCAGTGCGTCCGCCAGGTACACTTCATTATATTCCGGGCCTGTGGGGCTTGAAACTCTGTATCCGTTTTTTTCATAAACATAACTGTAATTTTCAAAACCCTCCAATGCGTTAATGAGCATCTGATTATACTCTCCATCTATATCCTGCTCCTCTCTCCAGATCATAAAAAGCATACTGGCTATATACACGGCGAGAAAAACAGAAACAATACTCAGACAGACTTTCTTTCCCATATATAAAATTTTCATCCTCTTAGCCGTCCGTTTCTTCTTTTTCACGGCTCCACCTCCATCCGGTATCCGGTCTTCCTCGCGGTCTGTATCATACACCTGCTGCCCTGCAGAAACTTTCGGAGCTTCTTGATATGATTATCCACCACCCGCTCATTTCCTTCAAAATCATAGCCCCAGAAGCGGGTCACAAGCTGATCTCTTGTAAAAATCCGATCCGGATTTTCCAGAAAAAACCGGAGCAGTTCATACTCCTTCGGCGGCATCTCACACTTCTGCCCGCAAATTGACACCTGGCCGGTGCGAAGATCCATCTCCACCCCGCCTTTCTTCAGTTTCTCCATAGGCCTTCCGCCCCGGAGCCGCGCCATCATAGCCATAACCTTGGCGTACAGCACCGGAAGCGAAAAAGGCTTTGTAATATAATCGTCCGCTCCCGCCGCATATCCGGTCAGTTCGTCCTCTTCCAATACCCGGGCTGTAATAAAAAATACGGGAATATCGCTGTTCTGCCGGATCTTCCGGCACACTTCAAATCCGTTCATCCCCGGCAGCATCACATCCAGCAGAATCATCTGGTAATTGTCCGCCTCCACCTTCTCCACAGCGGTCACGCCGTCGTGAACCTGCTCCGTTTCCCATCCCTTTCCTTCAAAATAATCACTCACTGCCTCCGCAAGAAGCAGATCGTCTTCCACAATCAGAATTTTCAGTTTCATGTCTCTTTCCCCTTAGATGTAAGAATTCTTCTATCTGTAATAATACAGAAAAATTATATCCTTTCTGTATCCCCCGACACAATACGCAAAAAACTTGCGTGTCAGTCTGCCATATGCTATATTATACATAGAAAAGGGAAACCAGAAGCGGCTTACCCCGAACAATAAACTACCGCCCTAACGGGCAGCCGTCACTATTGGGAGTAGTGGCGGCCTATTTTTTTCCCTTGAAAATCTCGTAACAGAGACCAACAAGGGCGACAATGAAAATTAACAACTGGATCAAGTCCGAATATGTAACATTCACTGGCATCCCCCTCCTTTCTTTTATACGGAGGGGCTGTCCCGCCGGAAAGATCAGAGGGTAAGCCGCCCGGCTCTGGTTTCCCTGTATTTTATTTTATCATATACGCATTTCGCATTCAATATATTTATCAGTAAATCCAGTTCGTGTAAATCTCTTCTATCTCTTCTGCGCTTAATTGCTCCGCTTCCACTGTATACGAGCAGTTTTCATACGCACAGTATGAATAGCTGGAACCATCTTCATACCAGTATATTTCTATCAGAGCCCCTTCCAGCTGTACGGATTCTTTTCTTCTGAAATCCGAACCCGGAGCTACTGTACTGCCCGTTATTTCCGTCTCCTGTCTCAGTGTACAGATTATCCCCATATCATTTTCATAGACCATCTCATATGAGGTTGCATCTTCCTGCTCCGAAACGAGACGGTAGCCATCCGGCATACAGGCCGGGGATTTCTCCAGGAAATCTGCCCCGGCTCCCTGATTTTCCCGGACCGGAGCTGAGCCTGCTTTATCCCCGCTTCCCTGCTGTCCCATCAGAACCCCCGTCAGGATCAGTAGAACGGCGCAGGCCGCGGCCGCAGCCATATAACCTGCAGACATTCTGACGCTCTGCATCAGGCGGCCTGTAAATGCCTTCCATCTGCCTTTTTGCGCGTCCCTGTTTTCTCTGCGGATCAGCTGTTCCATCTTTTTCTCAAATTGTTCCGAAAACTGATATTCATAATCTGTGCTGTCCTCAATTCCCCGGATCAGCGCTTCATCCACAACAGGCATGTACTGATACAGCCAGTCGTCTGTTACTTTCATATTACTCATTTTTCATTTCCTCCAGCCGGTCAAGCGCTTCCTGTATCAGAACCTTTCCTCTGGCAATCCGCTGACGCACCGTTCCTTCCGGAATATCCAGAATGCCGGAAATGTCTTTATTCTCCATCCTTGCCGAATACTTTAACAGAAAAATATCCCGGTATCTGCCGGGCAGATTTTTCAGAATATCCAGCACTTCATTGTCAGCGTCCGACTCCATATACGCGGCGGGCTCAATGCGGATATCCAGATCCTCCACAGACATCTCTCGGTCAAACTGTTTCTTTCTCTTCCGGTATATGTCCACCGCCGCGTGTTTTGCCGTAACCGCCAGATACCGTTTCGTGCTCAGCGATCCGGTTTCCCCCACTTTGTCCATATTCACGGCAATCTTCATAAACGCTTCATGTACGGCGTCTTCCGCAAGATAAATATCTCTCAGTATATCCAGCGCAATCCTCATCATAAAATGCCGGTATGTTTCATACAGGATTACAAACTTCCGTCTGTCCTCCCCGGAATCTATCATCAGCAGATATATCATCACTTTCTCCTGTCCGTTTTTCTAATACAGGGCCATATCTTCCCCGTTACTTTATATAACGGAATACGACCAGGAAAACGTTACGTTTTCTCCTTAGTTTATATTAACATAAATGCCATGTCAGTATCCTGTATTATTATTTTTTATGTACAGTGATTTTACATAGGAAATTATTATCTTTATATTGTACCCTGCTCTTTCAGGATATATAATAAAATTCAGCAGACAAAACCGAAAAGGAGGCCTCTATGGAATTACGAGTCCTGAATTATTTTCTTGCTATTGCAAGAGAACAAAGTATTGTGCGTGCGGCGGAATCCCTGCACCTCTCTCAGCCTACTCTCTCCACGCAGATCAAAAATCTGGAAGAAGAGCTGGGCAAACAGCTCCTTATCCGGGGAACGAAAGGTTCCCGTAAGGTTACACTGACCGAGGAAGGCATGATTCTGCGGAAGCGTGCGGAAGAGATTCTGGAGCTGGTCCGTAAAACAGAAAATGAGATCACAACAAGCGATGATATCATCATAGGCGATATCTATATCGGTTCCGGAGAGACCGACGGCATCCGTCTCATCGCAAAAGCCGCAAAAGTTCTGCAGAACCGTCATCCGGGCATCCGATACCATATTTCCAGCGGCAATTCCGCACTTGTGTCAGAATATCTCGACAAGGGTCTGATCGATTTCGGCGTTGTTTTCGGAGACGTGGATCTGACAAAATACAATGCCCTGGAAACATCCTGTTCTGATGTATGGGGTGTGCTGATGCGCAGGGATTCGCCGCTGGCAAAAAAAGAATCCATCACCCCGGAAGATCTGCTGGATAAGCCTCTTATCCTCTCCCAGCAGGAAGCCCGGGGCGGAAGTCTGATCCGCTGGATCGGACAGGAACCGGAAAAACTGAATATTGCCGCCACCTACAATCTGCTTTTCAACGCCTCTCTCCTTGTGGACGAAGGACTTGGCTACGCTGTCGGTCTTGACAAAATCATCAACACCACCGGAGAGAGTTCCTTATGCTTCCGGCCTCTGAAGCCGGAACTGGAAAACCGGATGAGCATCATCTGGAAAAAATATCAGATTTTCTCCAAACCGGCGGAAAAATTTCTGGAAGTACTCAGGAAATCAGTGGAAACACCGGAAGCTTGAAAACAGAATACAAAGGGGAAACCGTCATACTCCGGTTTCCCCTGCAGTTTATTATACTATACACACATTCAGAGCATTACCCGGGGTCTGCCTCGCAGCCGCCCCACTCTACTACAGTAAATCCTGTTCTGGCCGGAGCGTCCAGTTCCTGTTCCGGAATCTCCTGCCGGCTGTCTGTCGGCTGATACGCCATAAATACACGGATTACCGTATCCGGCTTCGGTTCAATGACAAGTCCGGCATGCTCCGTATAGGCCTCTGTCTGGAAAGAAATCAGGTTATACGCATTGGCTTCCAGCCTGGGCAGCCAGTATACAATAAACTCATTGGCCTCCCTTCGGGTAAGTCCCAGCTTCGCAAGCGCTTCTTCCAGAAACTGTGCGGAATCTTCTCCCGCGACACAGAACCCTTCCGAGAAATTATACTCCCAGTCGGATGTTCCTTCCCAGTACAGATAATTGTATTCCGTTCCCGTCCGGTCTGTAAGCCTGCCGCCCGGTTCCGCCGTCACCGTCCAGCCGTCTTTGTACTCCGGATAAGTGCAGGTCAGCTCACCGTCATAGTCCAGCCGGACTGACACTTCCTGTTCCTGCTCAGGATACAGATAAATAACCGGCTTTTCTGACGTCATAGATTCATCTGACATCAGACTGCCCAGAAGAATCAGCAGCCCGACAGCGGCCGCGATACAGATTCCCCATAAAATAACAGAATAAAATTTTTTCACAGCATTCTCCCTCCTTTTCGTTCAGAGCTCGGTCCTTCAGAGCCCGGTGCGGGATTTCTGTCAGCTTGCGCTGAAAAATCCATCCTTTCCTTCTTACTCTATATAACGAAATTCAGGTGGGGGAACGTTACAGATTTCTTTATTTTTCTTCAGAGCCAAGACATTCAGCCGCAAACTGTTCTACTGACTCCGCCCGGGCGGCCGCCCTGCGCCATTGCCCCAGAGTATCCAGATCCCTTTCTTTGAGAATCCTTGCCTTCACATCTTCCGGAACTGTTCCGATATCCTCCAGAAGTTCCAGTATAAACTCTGCCTTTCCCTCTGCTTTACTGATTCTCCTCGTTTCCTGCACATCATATGTTTCAAAATTTTCAAACAACATCGTAAAATCCCTCCGTTCCACGCGATCTGTAAAATCCGCCACTTCTTCTTTCGGAACATTCATCCGCAGCAACAATACTGATATGATTTTGCCAATCAACTTTAATACTGATTCCGGAGAATTTTTGCTGATACTTTCAAAATATTCTGCCGGTATATCCTTAAGCTTCTGAAAATCTGCTGCATTCCGGAGTTTATCAATCAACATAATCAGAGACAGTTCGTCCCCTTTATCCACCAGTTCCTGATTCGTATACTTTGACAATGGCACTACCAAGTATCTGAAATCCGGAATAAAATCTCCCAGCACATCATTCAAATACACTCGGGCTTTAAAATCTGTTTCGGCGGTCCAATTCCCTATACCATCATAAAAAACTACAGGAAGAATCGGCGGATAACGGAACTCTTTTGTTTTCGTAACTGATTTTTGCTTTTTCTCCTGTTCATCCGCATAATCTGTCAGCACCTGTACAATATATCTCAGGATTCGAAAAGCCATATCGTAATCTACAGACGACTGATGTTCGATCAAGGCAATAAGATACAGCGTTTCTTCTTCTGCTGCTCTTTTCAAATGAATTTTCTTTACAGAGTCGGAGTCTCTCCCTTCCTGCCACATCCACAGAAATCGTTCAGATATATCTTCAATATCCTCCGGCTGTATGTCTCTCAACAGTTCTACGTCTGTATAACCTCTCAGAAACTGGGCGCATAAAATATGATTATCAAAAATCAGTTTCGCCCCGCTGTCCTTTACCTTTGTGTTCCGAATCTGATTAACTTTGCTGCTGCCTTGTTCTTTTTTGTCTTTCATGTACTTCTCCTTTCCTGGCTGAGGATACATGAAAGACGGTCTCTACTGTCATTGTAGCAATATATAGCAGGAAAAACAAGCTGACAGACAGTAACTGCCGCGCTCCATATATCCCTCCCCGATATTCTTTTGTCGCTTACTTTATTAAATCTTTGAATCCCTCTGGCCGAATGGCCTTGAATCACCTGATCAGGAGAACGAAAAACCGCTCTCCTGCAGAACATGTTGAAGAATAAAACAATCGTTGTCCCGATCTTTTATGTCAACCTATTATACGCTGAATGTATATAGTTTGCAAGTATTTTATTTTATGATTTGTTTTGAGCTCACAACGCCGGATATAATTCAGGGGCCGGATAAGAGGAATCTCTATCCGGCCCCTGATGAAAGATGCGTAATATTTCAGTTTATCTGTCGAAGTTTCCGAATGTATTCCGAAGTTCTCTGGAAACATCACCGGTCGCTATCATAACATACTGCCTGTTTACATTTTCGGCTGAGATGGGGCCTACTGTTTCGGCAGGTCTGGTTTCTGTTGCAGGAAAAGTAAAGCCGATACAGCCTCCTGTTGCCAGTGCATCATATGCAGAGGAGTCCGTATCATATTCATAGATTTCCACATTGGAATCCTGATAGCCAAACCCGTCGACCGCTCCAACCTTCTCTGCCTCTACTTCTGTTCTCTCTCCATCCAGAACGCCCTTTTCGAGAAGATATGCCTCCAGATCAGCCAGGGTAGTATTACTTCGGTACACCAATACCTGTTCTTCCACAGGAGCCCCGGCTGTATTTTCGTTCCCCGGTTTTTCTTCTGTATTGTTTCCACAGGCTGACAGCACAGCGCCCAGCAGGAATGCAGTTAATAATAATGAAATCTTTTTTTTCATAACATTTCACATCCTTTCTTTCCGGCGTTTATTTGATTTTTCAGCACGCCGTTTTTCTTATATATCTTTTTCTGTATTTTTATAATATATAAGAACTGT
>DWZZ01000216.1 GCA_019117305.1 Candidatus Mediterraneibacter merdigallinarum
GCCTGTCTTCCGTTTTCCACGGCGTTTTCATCTTCCGGCAGCTCAGTCAGAGTTCCGGCCTGGTATTCATACGTCTTTGAAGTCCGGAATATAGTATTACTTGACCCTACCTGCGCCACCATTATCGTATCGCCGTCTTCCAGATCCGTCTCCGTCAGATCCAGTCTGGTATTGTTCATAAACGTAGTGTCCTGTTTTTCTCCGTTAATATATACTTTACTCTGTTTCGTAAAGTTCTCCCCGTAAATGCTGCAGGTGCCGTCCAGCTGCTCCAGCACCTCCGAGATCTCTGCGTCTTTCACTCCCATTACCATGTGACCTTCTGTAATGGGGCTTCCGCTTTCCTCATATACATACTGCTTTCCATACATAATGTCATACTGAAGCAGTTCCAGATCTGAAAGATAATTCTTTGTTTCCTGCCGCTGCTGATGATAATTAAAGACAGTTCCCGAATGAATATCCAGACGGTCAAACACATCTGCCACCAGCTGATATGCGGCAATATTTCCATCTTCTTTTTCAAGACCTATATTATCCCAGATTACATAATTTGTATTATAAAGATATCTGCTCTTAAGATCCTTTGCCTCAAGATTCATCGTGGGCAGATGATCTCCGTAGAAAACAACTACTGTAGGCTCGTCTCTTTCTTCCACAGCCTCAATCAGATCACCGGCAAACTGATCCATTTCATAGACAAGATTAACATAGTATTCCCATGCATTGCGCTCACCTTCATCTTCAACACCGCTGACTTTGATCTTCGGATTATCCAGTACCTTTTCTGTAGGATATTCTCCGTGTCCTTCCACGCTGATGGTAAATACAAAATCCTGCCCTTCTGTTGTGTCCATAGATTCCATAATATTCGGTACAAGAATGTCATCTGTCGCCCAGCCTTTCGGAGTTGTCTGAAGAATATTCATAAATTCCTTGCTGGTATAGTGGTCAAATCCCATATTGTTGAATACCTGTGCCCGGCTGTAGAAGTTTCCGCCGTTATTATGAAGGGCTTCCGCTCCGTAACCGAATTCTTCCAGAGCTGTAGCCGCGCTTTCCAGCACATTATTTTTCACATATGTTTTATACGGATATTCTCCCGGCCCGAAAAAGCGCATACTCATTCCTGTAAGCACTTCAAATTCTGTATTGGCGGTTCCTGCCCCTACAGATGGCACCTTAAAATATCCCGATGAATATTCGGAAAACAGTTTCCGCAGGTTCGGAATCGGATCTTCGGAGAATTTCAGCCACTCTACTTCCGTAGGATCGAAGAAAGATTCCAGCTGCACAATGATGATATTAGGCATCTCTTCTTCCGTTCTGCCGGAACTGCTCTGAGTAATTGTCCCGTTGTTGCTGATCTCTGCCATCATTTCCTCACTGTAGCCTGCCGGCTTATTAATTCCTGTATTAAACAGACTGGCCGAGAAACAGTAGGGAAACCCATAATCTTCATATGCAAATGCAATATTTCCGAAATAATTGGAAATCACTCGCTTATCAATCGCCTCGTTGGTCAGGAATATGCAGAGCGCAAATGACAGCACGCTTCCCGCAAGAGCAATAATCCGATGCATCTTTCCCGTGTACTGTCCGCCTCTTCTCCACATGGAAACAACCCACAGAACAACAGCCACAATTCCGATAATCAGCAGTACCAGTTCTACCGGGCTGAAGTAATTGCCTGTCAGCTCCAGCGCGTCCGAAAGCACTTTCAGATCCTGAGCATTAAAAGGCGTTACTCTCTTTAGCAGAAGGTATCCGTTGCATGTGCCCAGGAAGATCCAGAACACACTGATAAGGATTCTCGCAAAAACCCTGCGCCGCACCAGATACACAAGTGTAAATGTAGCAAATATAAGAAACGAATTATACAAAAATACAAGCGGTGTCTCTGCCAGATAGTCCCATGCCTGAAAAAGGGAATGTCTGGAAATCAATTCAATTAAGAAATTGATCACACAGGCAAGCAGAAAATGAAGCGGAAGAGACAGCCGGTTCATCCACTTGTAAACCGGCCTCATCTTCCTGGAAAACGCACTGTTCTGCCGTTCTTCCAGGATTTTCTTTCGCCGTTCCCTTTTTTGTTCAAAATGCCGTTTTATATCTTCTTTTTTCAGATTTCTGACCTTAACAAAGAATCCCTTTATATCGGGTTTTCTGATCTGAATGCGTTTCATTTACATCCCCTTTTCTTTCTACACGGCAGGCAGTGGTTCAACGGTCTACTTTCTGAGTCCTGCCATTCTTTCTTTCACCTGCGCAAGCATCTGCGTATATTTTTCCAGTTTGTCCCGTTCTTCCTGAACCTTTGCTTCAGGCGCGCGGCTTACAAACCTTTCGTTTGCCAGCATTCCCTGAGCACGTTTGATTTCGCTGTTCAGTCTCTTTTCTTCCTGTTCCAGTCTGTTTCTTTCCTGCTCAAAATCCACCAGATCTTCAAGCGGCAGATAAACTACCGCGTCCGGCACTACAACAGAGACTGCGTTATCATCCACATCCTGTTTTGTCCGCTGAACAATGATCTCTCCTGCCGACATCAACGGCATGATGGATTCTTTGAACGTCTCAATGCCGGTACAGATATCATTATCCTCACTTACAATGTATACTTTTGTTTTTCTGTTATTCGGCACATTCATTTCGGCACGAATATTGCGGATTCCCTTTGTCATCGCTTTCACGCGTTCCATAATCTTCTCCGCGGCAGGGAATACCCGGTCTTCCCGGAATACCGGCCAGCCGGACATCATCAGAGACTCTTCGTCCGGCACAAGAGCGCTGTAGATCTCTTCCGTAATAAACGGCATAAAGGGATGAAGAAGTTTTAAGGCCTGGGCCAGTACAGTCTTCAATGTCCAGAGCGCGCAGTTTGCCGCTTCCGGATTTTCCTCTGCATGGTAAATCCGGTATTTCGCCAGTTCCACATACCAGTCGCAGAACTCATCCCATATAAAGTCATATACTTTCTGTACCGCAATGCCCAGCTCATATTTGTCCATATTCTCGGTCACGTCTTTTGCAAGCGTGTTCACCCCGGACAAAATCCAGCGGTCAGCCGGCTGCAACAGAGAGTCTTCCGGCTCCTCTATGGTATCGTCTTTCATATTCATCAGAATGAAACGGGACGCGTTCCATACTTTATTGGCAAAATTTCTGCTTGCCTCTACTCTCTCATTGTAGAAGCGCATATCATTGCCCGGCGCGTTTCCGGTAACAAGAGTAAGCCGCAGTGCGTCCGCGCCGTACTTGTCAATAATCTCCAGCGGATCAATACCGTTTCCAAGAGATTTGCTCATCTTCCGTCCCTGGGAATCTCTTACCAGGCCGTGAATCAGAACCGTATGGAACGGTGATTTTCCGGTGTGCTCATATCCGGAGAATACCATGCGGATAACCCAGAAGAAAATGATATCATATCCTGTCACAAGCACGTCTGTAGGATAGAAATAATCCAGATCTTCTGTCTTATCCGGCCATCCCAGTGTAGAGAACGGCCACAGCGCCGATGAAAACCATGTGTCCAGTGTATCCTCATCCTGTGTAAAATGCGTGCAGCCACACTTCGGGCACTTCTCCGGCACATGGCGGTCAACAACAATCTCGCCGCACTCATCGCAGTAGTATGCCGGAATTCTGTGTCCCCACCAGATCTGACGGGAAATACACCAGTCTTTAATATTTTCCAGCCAGTGAAGATAAATCTTGTCAAACCGGTCCGGCACAAACTTCAGCTCTCCTGTTTTCAGGGCGTTGATCGCCGGCTTTGCCAGTTCATCCATCTTTACAAACCACTGCTGTTTGATCAGCGGTTCTACTGTTGTGCCGCAGCGGTCATGGGTTCCCACCGCATGAGTGTGAGGAACAACCTTTACAAGATATCCCTGCTCTTCCAGATCTTTTACAATCGCTCTTCTCGCCTCATAACGGTCCATTCCCGCGTATTTTCCGCCTTTTTCATTGATCGTGGCGTCATCATTCATGATATTGATTTCT
The DNA here is from genome assembly GCA_019117305.1 of Candidatus Mediterraneibacter merdigallinarum. GTDB lineage: Bacteria > Bacillota > Clostridia > Lachnospirales > Lachnospiraceae > Mediterraneibacter > Mediterraneibacter merdigallinarum. The sequence goes on from DWZZ01000216.1 coordinate 4,003, forward strand.
TCCAGATTGTGGCGCTTGCCTACTTCAAAGTCATTCGGGTCGTGAGCCGGCGTAATCTTTACAGCTCCGGTTCCGAATTCCTTATCCACATAATAATCCGCTACAATCGGAATTTCCCGGCCTGCCAGAGGCAGGATTACATTTTTCCCTACAATATCTTTGTATCTCTCATCATCCGGATGCACCGCAATCGCCGTATCTCCCAGCATGGTTTCCGGACGTGTAGTGGCAATCTCAAGGAACCGGTCTGTTCCCACGATGGGATATTTGATGTGCCAGAAATGTCCTTCCTGTTCTTCATGCTCTACCTCGGCATCCGAAAGAGATGTATTACATTTCGGACACCAGTTAATAATTCTGGATCCCTTGTAAATATATCCTTTCTTATAAAGGTTAATAAAGACCTCTTCAACCGCTTTCGAGCAGCCTTCATCCATTGTAAAGCGCTCTCTGTCCCAGTCGCAGGATACGCCCAGCTTCTTCAGCTGTCCCTCAATCGTTCCTGCATACTCTTCCTTCCACTGCCAGGTTCTCTTAAGGAATCCTTCCCGCCCCAGCTCCTTCTTGTCAATGCCTTCCTCTTTCAGCTGGTTTGTCACCTTAACTTCTGTAGAAATCGCCGCATGGTCTGTTCCCGGAACCCAGAGGGCGTTGTATCCTTCCATTCTCTTGTAACGGATCAGAATATCCTGCAGCGTATTATCAAGCGCATGCCCCATATGAAGCTTTCCTGTAATATTCGGAGGAGGCATAACCGTGGTAAACGGTTTTCTGCTGCGGTCCACTTCTGCATGGAAATACTTATTCTCGCACCATTTGTCATACAGTTTTTCTTCGATCGCTTTCGGATCA
>DWZZ01000020.1 GCA_019117305.1 Candidatus Mediterraneibacter merdigallinarum
TTTGCGCTCTTATGTACCGCTGCGCTGTGTCCGAACGAAAGTGCGTCCTCCGGCGCGCCCTCATCCCTTCCCGGCGGAAACATTCTCCACCCACAAATTTAAATTTCACTTTTCGGTCAGGGAATAGATATCTGTCCGCCGTCCGCTGAGCGCGGGGATCTGTTCTCTTGCCCGTCTGGTTTCTTCCAGATCTATTTCTGTTATTCTGAAATCTTCTTCTGCATCCATCTGATTGATTACATTTCCCCATGGGCCGGCAACAATGCTGTGGCCCCATGAGACATAGGAGGCGGAAGGGTTCCGGGCGGGAGCGGTTCCTATGGTGAAAAGCTGATTGTTCAGTGCCTGGGAGCGGAAAAGCAATTCCCAGTGTCCGGGACCGGTTGTCATATTAAAGGCAGCCGGAACAAAGACGGCCCGGGCGCCTTTGAGCGCCATGAGGCGGAAGAGTTCCGGGAAGCGGATATCGAAACAGACTGCCAGCCCGAAGGTGCCGAAGATTGTGTCAAAGACAGTAACAGAATCTCCGGCAGAGAGTACATCTGATTCCCGGAAATGCTGGCCGCCCTGTATCTGTATATCAAAGAGATGCATTTTTCTGTGTTTTGCGATCTGCCGTCCTTTGGGATTAAATACATAGGCAGTGTTATAGATTCTGCCCCGGCTGTCTCTTTCCGGTATGGTTCCGGCAGAAAGGTAAATGCCATATTTCCGGGCTGTTTCTGAACAGAGAGTGTATACCGGTCCGCCTTCTTCTTCTGCATATTCCGGAAAAGAGGCTGTATCATAAGGGCAGCAGAACATTTCCGGCAGGAGGAGAAACTGCGTTTTCTGCCCGGCTACTTTTGCAGCAGCCTCCTCCAGATAGTCCCGGCAGGCGATCGGGTCGGTGATGACAGGCATCTGTGCCTGGGCGATTCGAAGCGGCCCGGCTTTTATAAGTTCAGTTTTTCTGTCAGCCATTTAAATCCATCCTTTATTGAAATAATACACTTAATTCTTCCGGCTTAATTCTCCTGATCAGTCTTTCTCAGTTCCTGAAATGCCGGATCTGTTATTTGCCGTTGTTTGCAGATGCATCTTTATCAGTCTCATCCGTATGCTGTCCCGGTGCCGGCCCGGAAGAATCTCTTTTAATCAGCTGAGCGTGCAGGAGAATTGTTCCGATGGACACCTGATTCATCAGACTGCTTAATGCATAGTAGCCGCTTTTTCCCAACTCAGTCCGATCCTGCCGGATTGTGGTGAGAGGAGGAGAAGTATAGGGACAGATTGGCAGATCATCAAATCCTATAATACTGATGTCCTGAGGAATGCGGTATCCCAGCTGTTGACACTGGGTCAGCGCGGCGCTTGCAAATGTGTCCTGACAGCAGATTACAGCAGTCATTCCCATATCCAGAAAGCGGGGAAGATGTTTTTCCATACATTCTGACAGATAATAGGAGCATCCGGCATAGCTGGAATCTGTTTTCAGACCGTGGTGATGCATTGCCTGAAAAAATGCGCGGTGTCTGACCTGCATAATGTGAGAACCGAGAGCACTGCTTAAATACGCAATTTTCTGGTGTCCCAGAGCCTTCAGATGAGCTACTGCCAGATCCATGCCTTCATTATTGTCGATTCCCACGTATGCGGTGTGAGGATTGCCGATGATATGATTGTCGTACAGTACTGCCGGGGTCCGGCTTGTCTGGAAATCTTTCATCCATGGCTCTCCCAGAGAAAAACCGATGACAAAGGCTCCGGCATAATCATTCTGAAGCATAAAAACGTCGTAGGAAAACTGGCGCTGGGTATGAATATCGACAGGCACAACGTCTACTTCAAAACCGGCGGGCTCTGCCATCTGACGGAATCCGATCAGGATGTCATAGGCAAACTGGTGGGATTCTTTATATTGAATATTATCTTTCTGGACAATGATGCAGAGCTTCCGCTGTGCATTTTTATAGCGCCTGAGCTTTGTGTAGCCCAGTTCCACAGCAGTTTCAAGAATCTGTTTCTGCAGAGTCTCGCTGATGTCAGGCGCATTGTTCAGAGCCTTTGATACAGTGCCCTTTGATATATTCAGTTTGTCCGCAATATCCTGGATTGTTGTCATTTCCCATTCGCCTTCCTTTACAAAAATAACCAATTTCATTATAAATAATACAGGACAGAAAATCAATCAGACATATGTGTAGTTTAGAAAAGTTTCGGAAATGTAAATGCCGCATTTCGAAAAATGTACAAAATTCAATAGCAAAAACTGTGAATAGTATATAAATATTGTGCGATCTCAATAAATTGCTTGACGCTTCTGAGCAAAAAGACTAAGATAAGAATTACCGAAACAATACGAAACTTTTGCGCAAGGGAGGATGAAAAAAGAATGAGAAGAAGAGCATTGTCAGTGCTGCTGGCAGGTGTGCTGACCACCGGGCTTGCTGTCACAGGACTTACGGGCTGCGGCAGCGGACAAGAGGGAAAAGAAAGCGTCCGGCTTATGGTTTGGTCTCCTCAGGGAGACCAGTCGAAGGATCAGGGCGAATGGCTTCAGACCTGTTGTAATGCATTTGCGGACGAGCATCCAGAGTGGGATATCACATTTGTCTACGGCGTAGCGGACGAAGCCAGCGCCGCCGGTCAGGTTTCCCAGGATCCGGAAGCCAGCGCAGATGTTTTTATGTACGCGAATGACACATTGACGACAATGACAGATGCAGACGCACTGGTGAAATTCGGGGGAAAATACAGGGAGGAGATTGAAAGCACCAATTCCCAGGCATCCCTGGATTCTGTAACAAAGGACGGAGAGATTTACGGGGTACCTTTTGCGATCAATACATGGTTTATGTTCTATGACAAAAGCGTATTTTCCGAGGAAGATGTGAAAAATCTGGATACCATGCTGGAAAAAGGCGTTGTATCCTTCCCGTTTACCAATTCCTGGTATCTGGCTTCTTTCTATATCGGCAATGGATGCACCCTGTTCGGAGACGGAACAGATGCTTCTGCCGGCGTTGACTTTGGAGGAGAGAAAGCGGCTGAGGTGACAGATTATCTGATTGACCTGGAATCTAATCCGAATTTCAGAATTGATGATCTCGGTTCAGGTATTGCAGGCCTGAGAGATGGAAGCATCAATGCGATTTTCAGCGGTTCATGGGATGCCGGAGCAGTGAAAGAAGCCCTGGGAGACAATATGGGGGTGGCAGCTCTTCCGACTTATACACTGAACGGCGAAGAAAAGCAGATGTATTCTTATGCGGGAACAAAAGCAGTCGGCGTGAACACTCAGAGCAAGTATATGGTTCAGGCCGTGGAGCTTGCCATTTATCTTGGAAACGCTGCCTCCCAGCGCCTGCACTATGAACTGGAAAGCGTGGTTCCCTGTAATACAGAGCTGCTTGCGGATCAGTCTATTATATCGGACGAAGTAGTGGCGGCAGTAAACGACACGTTCAATCGCACCTCGATTCTGCAGCCGAATCTGGCAGAAATGAGCAACTGCTGGACTCCGGTAGAGAATATGGGCAAGGGTATCCGTAATGGAACGATCACTCACGACAATGCGGCGGAGCAGACCGAGATGATGAACGAAGCGATGAACAGTGACGGAATCAAATGAGGTGATGAGGATGGGAATATTTAAAAAGAGAGTAAATGATTTTCCGACTCCTTACACAGCCACAAAGGCAATTCGTGAGGGCGGTCTTGAGACAAAACTTTCCATGCTGCTTATGGGATTTGGAAATATTGTGCACGGCCAGGTTATAAAAGGTCTTATTTATCTGGCCATCGAAGTTGCATACATAGTATTTGTGGTTGTAAACGGAGCCGGATTTTTAAGCATGCTGCCTTCTTTGGGTACAGTGGAACAGAAAGAGGTATGGGATGAGGCACAGCAGATTTATGTGTATACAGGAGGTGATCAGTCGATACTGATTCTCCTTTACGGAGTAGCTACCGTATTTCTGACTGTACTTATGTTTCTGGCATGGCGGGGCGCCCTTCGGAGTGCCTATAAGGCGGAATGCCTGGCAAAGGCAAAGAAACATGTGAACAATTTCAGGGAAGATCTGAAATCCCTGCTTCACAAGAACCTGCACAGACTTCTTATGACGCCGCCGGTATTTTTCATTTTTGCGTTTACTGTACTGCCTCTGATCTTTATGATCTGTATGGCATTTACAAACTACAGTAAGATCGGCAGTCATCTGATGCTGTTTGACTGGGTGGGCCTGGATAACTTTAAAGCGCTGTTTGATTCCAGCAGTATTCTGGGAAGCACGTTCTGGTCAGTGCTGGGATGGACTCTGATCTGGGCCTTCTTTGCCACTTTCAGCAACTATATATTCGGAATGATCGTATCTCTTCTGATTAACCGGAAGGGGACAAGGGCGAAAGGATTCTGGAGATTCTGTTTTGTGCTTTCATGTGCGGTGCCCATGTTCGTATCTCTTCTGATTATGCGTACCATGCTTCAGCCGGAAGGCGCAATAAATGTACTTCTCCGTAATCTGGGACTGATTGCTTCGGATGCCAGTCTTCCGTTCTTTACGGATCCCACCTGGGCGAGAGTGACGGTTATTATAGTCAATATCTGGGTAGGTGTACCCTATACGCTGCTGCAGCTTACCGGCGTGCTTCAGAATATTCCGGCAGAGCTTTATGAGGCGGCAAAGGTTGACGGAGCTAATTCCATTCAGATATTTACGAAAATTACGCTGCCCTATATGCTGTATGTAACAACCCCGTATCTGATCGTAACCTTTACGGGAAATGTCAACAACTTCAACGTCATATACCTGCTGTCGGGAGGAGATCCGGTCACCGATCTGTCGTCCACCGCGGGCAAGACGGATCTGCTTGTCACCTGGCTGTATAAGCTGACCATAGATAAGCAGTACTACAACATCGGCGCGGTAATCGGTATTCTTACATTTATCATACTTGCGGCAGCGGCGCTGCTTACATACAGAAATACGAAATCATATAAAGAAGAAGGAGGATTTTAAGCATGGCCGGAAAGAAATTTCAATCTGCAAAAAGAAAACGGTTTATCAATAACTCAATCGTCCATGTGATTCTGGCGGTTCTGGCAGCAATCTGGGTATTTCCGATTCTCTGGGTTGTCCTGACCAGTTTCCGAGCGGAGAAAGGGTCCTATGTATCTACCTTCTTCCCGAAAGCTTTTACACTGGACAATTATACGAAGCTGTTTACGGATACAACCATACTGAACTTCCCGCAGATGTTTATGAACACGCTGTTTATCGCTGTGTGCTCCTGCATCCTTGCGACTTTTTATGTACTTGCAGTTTCCTACTGTCTGTCCAGACTGAAGTTTAAACTTCGCAAGCCGTACATGAATATGGCGATGATTCTGGGACTTTTCCCCGGATTCATGTCCATGATTGCCGTATATTTTATTTTAAAAGCTTTGGGCATGACAGAGGGCAACCTGATTAAACTTGCGCTGATTCTTGTCTATTCCGGAGGCGCGGGATTAAGTTTCCAGATTGCCAAAGGATTTTTCGATACAGTACCGGTAGCTGTAGATGAGGCGGCTCTTCTGGACGGATGTACCAGATGGCAGATCTTTACAAAGATTACACTTCCTTTGAGTAAACCGATTGTTATCTATACTGTACTGACATCGTTTATGTCACCCTGGCTCGATTTTATTTTTGCGAAAGTTATCTGCCGTGCAAATTCGGATCAGTATACAATCGCGATCGGGCTCTGGAAGATGCTGGAGAAAGAATATATTGACAGCTGGTATACCTGCTTCGCCGCAGGCGCGGTTCTGATCTCAATTCCGATTGCTGCGCTGTTCCTGTATATGCAGAGGTACTATGTGGATGGCTTATCCGGTGCTGTCAAAGGTTAAGCAGACGTTATCCTATCACCAGATATATCACCATCAACCCGGCAGGCGGGCAAAAGATGCGGTCCCGGAAGGACAGGATTCCTTCCGGGATAAAGCCTCCGGCAGATAAGAAAAATCTACGACAACTATATATGAATACAGAGAGGGACAGAATATATGAAGACAGCCTTGGAATGGAAAAAGTATTATTCGACCGCAGAATTTAAGGAAAATTATATATACCGCGGAAATGATCTTGGGGCGGACTGTACAGATGCCGGTGCTTATTTCAAATTGTGGAGCCCGGCGGCGGACAGTGTCACCCTGAATTTGTATTCAGAGGGAGACGGAGGGAAAGCTATTGCCTGTATTCCTATGAAAAAAGAGGAAAAAGGTGTATGGAGCTGGCATACAGGAGAAGATATGCACGGGATCTATTACGATTACGTGCTGGAAATTGAAGGGGAACAGATACGTTCCGCTGATCCCTGGGCAAGGGCCTGCGGAATTAATGGCAGACGCAGTATGGCGGTAGACCTGAGACGTACAGATCCGGAAGGATGGGAGAAAGACCGGGCGCCCGCTGAAGGGCCGGAACGGATTATCTACGAACTTCATGTAAAAGAATTTTCCTGGGATGAATCCGGCGGTTTTCCGGAAGAATACCGGGGAAAATACAGGGCGTTTACCTGTAAAGATACAACGCTCTGCAACGACGGGGTCCATCCGACCGGTCTGAGCTATCTGAAAGATCTGGGTGTGACTCATGTAGAAATTATGCCTGCCTATGACTATGGGTCTGTGGATGAGTCAGGAGATGCTGCTCAGTTTAACTGGGGGTATGATCCGGTAAACTATAATGTCCCGGAAGGTTCCTATGCTACAGACGCCCGGCATGGAGAAGTCCGTATCCGGGAAATGAAGGAAATGATACAGGCGCTGCACGCCGGCGGTTTTGGAGTGATCCTGGATGTTGTATATAATCATACGTATTCTCTGGATTCCTGGTTTCAGAGAACTGCACCCTGGTATTTTTACAGGGTGTTTGACGACGGAAGAATCTCCAACGGTTCTGCATGCGGCAATGATGTTGCCAGCGAAAGAGAGATGTGCGCAAAATACATTCTTGAATCAGTTCTTTACTGGGCGGAAGAATACCATATTGACGGATTCCGGTTTGATCTGATGGGACTTCTGGACGTAGATCTGCTGAATCAGATCCGCCGGGAGCTGGACAACAGATATGGAAAAGGGGTAAAAATTCTTTTTGGAGAACCCTGGGCGGCCGGAGATACTGCCATTGAAGATGACGCGCCCCGCGCCCTCCGGGAAAATATAAATCTTCTGGATGAGAATATAGGCATGTTCTGTGATCTGACCAGAGATGCAGTGAAAGGATCCTCACTGAAGATAAAACGGCCGGGATTTATAACGGGAGCTTCGGGCTATGAGAATGACATTGCGGAAAGCGCCGCCGCCTGGGGGAAAACCGGTGTTTCCAGCATAAAAGGAGAGCGGGCTCCGGCCAAAGCGCCGTCCCAGATCATTACCTATGTCTCATGTCACGATAACCAGACTCTGTGGGATAAACTGGGAGAGACGGCAGCGGACGAGGACCGGATGCGGCTGAACCGAATGGCAGCGGCCGTCTATATGACATGCCAGGGCACATTGTTCTTTTTGTCCGGAGAAGAATTTGCCCGTACAAAAGGCGGTATGGAAGACTCTTTTGACGCTCCGGTATCCCTGAACCGGCTGGACTGGTCCCTTGCCTGGAAAAATCATGACCTTGTGGAATATTACAAAGGACTGATCGGTCTTAGAAGACAGCTTCCCGGACTGTGCGACAAATCTGCGAAAGCTCCGGAAAGAATTGACAATATCTGCAAATCACACGGTGTTGTAAGTTTTACTGTAGACAACAGAAGCAAAAACAGCTGTTCCAGGTGGGACAGGCTGTGGATTGTCTATAACAGTACGAAACAGAGTGTGATATCTGAACCGGAAGGAAAGGGATGGGAGATCCTCTGCGATGCTTCCGACAGCGGCAGGTGGAAATCGCCGTCTCCCGTGGGAAAAAGAGTGACAGCAGAACCTCAGAGCGTTCTGATTCTGGGGCACAGAGCAGATTGCCCGGCATCCCGGAACGGAATCGTACATATCCGGGACGGCGAGGAAGAGGAAAAGCGGAAAAAAGGCGGACAGCGGCAGAGAAAAGAGTGGCAGGAGGAAAAGGACGCAGTATGAAATGGGTGTACGGAAAACAGGACTGGGAGACATTTGAGCGGGGGCTGGAAAACTGTTATCTTATAACAAACGGACTGGGCGGATATTCCTCCCTGACCATGACCGGCGCTGCCGCCCGGGGAGATCATGCATTTTTTATGGCCTGTACGGAGGCACCGAATCACAGGTATAACATGATTCAGAGGCTGGAAGAACAGATCACGGTTAACGGAAAATCATACATTTTTTCCACACAGGAATATGCGGACGGCAGCAGGCAGGAGGGATACCGTTACCTGTCCGAATTTTCTTTTGAAGACACTCCTGTGTGGCGGTTTCATATAAACGGAGTGGAGATTGAAAAAGAAGCAGTCATGAGGCAGGGAGAAAATACCATAGCCGTATGCTGGCGTGTAATGAACCGGACCCGGAGTTATGCCTGCCTGGCAGTTACGCCTTATTTCCGCTTCGCTGAAAAGGGACAGGATATCTGTGCGGGCCAGACATATAAACGATATGAAGCAGAAGAATGTTCCGGTTATAGCGCGGGAAGGATAGAGAGCGGAGGACTTAGCCTGGAGTTTTATACAAACGGAAAAATTCAGGGTATGCCGGAGACGGCGGAGCAGTATTATTATGCCTATGACGCCTGTGACGGAAGAACAGAAACAGGAGCCGCAAAGACAGATCACCGGATCGTATGGCGCGTGGGACCGGGAGAAAAAGGCACGTTCGAACTTCTTTATATACTGGATCCTGCAAACCAGGAATCTGTGAAAAATAGAAGGAAAAAACCGTATACTGTGTCTTCTGTGCAGAATATCATAGAAGAGGAAAAACAACGGCGCACGGATCTGTCCCAAAAGGCCGGTTTTCTTTCGGAAACCGCTTCTTTTCTGACAAGGAGCGCAGACCAGTTCCTCTCCCGGCGAGAATCTACCGGGGGAAAAACCATTCTTGCGGGTTTTCCTTTTTTTGAAGACTGGGGAAGAGACACTATGATTGCCCTGCCCGGCATCTGCCTTTCCACCGGCCGGTGTGAGGAGGCAAAATCGATTCTCAGAACGTTTGCCGCATATGAAAAAGAAGGACTCATGCCGAATCTGTTTCCGGAGGGAGAAAAGGAACCGATGTATAATACGGCTGACGCTTCCCTTCTTTTTATAAACTGTGTCTTTCTGTATTTTGAAAGAACCAGAGACAAAGATTTTGTTCGGGAAATGTATCCGGTTATGAGGCGAATTGTGGAGTGTTATCAGAAAGGGACAAAGTACGGAATTCATGTGGATTCGGACGGCCTTCTGATGGCCGGGAAGGATCTGGATCAGGTAACATGGATGGATGTGCGGGCGGGTGATATCCTGCCCACACCCCGGCACGGCAAGCCGGTGGAAATAAATGCCTACTGGTATAATGCTCTCAGGATCATGGAAAAACTGGCAGCTTTTTCCGGAGACAACGGCAGTGTATATGCAGAACAGGCAGAAAAGGTGAAGACGTCCTTTAACAGTGCTTTCTGGATGGAGGACAGACACTGCCTGAAGGATGTGATTTCCGGTACTGACGCGGACTGTCAGATCAGGTGCAATCAGATCTGGGCACTGTCTCTGCCTTTTACCATGCTGGAGGAAGAAAAAGAACGACAGGTTGTAGATACAGTATTTGAAAAACTGTATACCCCTTATGGCCTGCGAACACTGGATCCGGAAGATCCTCAGTTTCATCCGGTATATGAAGGAGAAATGCTGAACCGGGATATGGCCTATCACCAGGGGACGGTATGGACCTATCCTCTGGGCGGCTATTATCTTGCATATCTGAAAATCAACCATTTCAGCAGAGAAGCAAAGGAACTGGTAAAAATACAGCTGGAGGTGCTGGAGAGTGCCATACGGGAAGGATGTATCGGACAGCTTCCTGAGATTTATGACGGAGGTAATCCGGTCTCGTCGAAAGGCTGTTTTGCCCAGGCGTGGAGCGTAGGGGAACTGCTCAGAGTGTATGAAGCTCTGGAATACAAAGGAGGAAACTATGAATTTCACAGGTGTTTACCATAAAACATCAGAACAGATGAGCTATGCCCGGAATGAAAATGAACTTGTTATAAACCTGAAGACCGGATATGACGTAAAACAGGTGTTTATTCATTACGGCGATCCCTTTGAGGCCGGCATTCTGGGCGGAAATGAAAAATGGACGGGCAGAAGGGAGGAGATTGTGTACAAAAAACGTCTCCCCCATCAGATCTGGTGGACTACCACTCTTGTACCGTCCTATAAAAGATGTAAATATTACTTTGAACTGCATACGGAAGACCAGGTCTGGTATTATCTGGAAGACGGATTTCTGACGGAGGAGC
>DWZZ01000021.1 GCA_019117305.1 Candidatus Mediterraneibacter merdigallinarum
CAGAGAAACAATCTGCTATACTACATGAAGTTTCATAAACTGGTTCGAAATCCTCCCAGTATAAAAAACTAGGCTTAAACAGACATCTTCTGAAGAAGTATGCCTTTTTGTGGAGGATTTTACCATAAAAAGCATATTTCATCAGGAGGTTTTTTTATGCCGAAAGTGATTATTGACTGTGATCCGGGAATTGATGACGCGCTTGCTCTGCTGCTTGCGCTTGCGTCGCCGGAACTGGACATTTCGGGAATAACGACTGTGTCCGGAAATGTGCCGGCAGATATGGGGGCCCGGAATGCGAAAAAGGTACTCCGCCAGGCGGACAGAGAGGGGGTTCCCATTTATATCGGAGAGATGGTCCCCCTTGTAGGAACCTATGTGGACGCCATGGATACCCATGGAAGCGACGGACTGGGCGAGAGCTTCCTGCCGGATGTCCCCGGAAAATTCCCGGAAAAGCCGGCCGTGGAGTTTCTGGAAGAGACGCTGGAAAAGGAAGAGACAGTCATCCTTGCCCTGGGACCGATGACCAACCTGGCCCGGCTCTTTCAGAAACGGCCGGAGCTGATCCGACGGGTTCCCCGGCTCGTCTCAATGGGAGGCAGCTTCAGAAGCCACGGGAACTGTTCCCCTGTGGCGGAGTATAATTACTGGTGCGATCCCGAGGCGGCAAAGATCTGCTATGAACTGTTTGCAGAGGCAGGAAAGAAGATTGAGATGGTGGGACTGGACGTTACCAGGAAGATTGTGCTGACGCCGAATCTTATATCCTATATGGAGCGTCTGGATAAGAAGACCGGCGGATTTGTCCGGAAGATTACCGGATTTTACATGGATTTCCACTGGGAATATGAGGGAATTATCGGCTGCGTGATCAATGATCCGCTGGCTGTCGCCTATCTGGTTGATCCGTCCATGTGCAGCGGATTTGACAGCTTCCTTGAAGTGGAGACAGAGGGGATCTGCCGGGGACAGACGGTGGTGGATTCCATGAATTTCTGGAAGAAAAATCTAAACAGCCATGTGCTGACTGAGACGGACGCAAAAAGGTTCATGTCCTTTTTCCTGTCACGAATATTGAAAAAAGAGGATGGAACAGGGTGGAAACCGGAAGAGCTTACCTGCCTGGAAGAATTATAGAGCAGGTGTGCTGTGAGACAGGATACTTTTGAGAGCGAGGATGAAGATGAAGACAAAAGGATCAGGAAGAATTAATACATATCAGATCTGCCTTGTGGCAATGGCAGTTGTAATCAATATAGTGGGCGGGCAGATCGCGCTTATGCTGCGCCTGCCGGTTTATCTGGACAGTATCGGGACGATTCTGACAGGCGCCGTGCTGGGACCCTGGTTCGGAATGCTTCCCAATCTGTTGAGCGGCATTTTTATGGGAATGACAGTGGATATTTACTCTCTTTATTTTGCTCCGGTGGGTATGATCACGGGAATAATGAGCGGAATTCTGCTGCACGGAGAGACTGCGGGAAAGTCTGTGAAAGGGAGATGGATCTTCCTCAAGGGACTGGGCGTATCCGTGCCGGGGACGATTATGAGCGCAGTGATCAATGCGGCGCTGTTCGGCGGTGTGACCTCGTCCGGATCAACAGTGATCGTACAGCTGCTTGCCCGGACGCCTCTGGGGCTTACCGGGAGCATTTTCGCCGTGCAGTTCCTGACGGACTATATCGACCGCTGTGTTTCAATTTTCGCGGTGAGCGTGATCCTTCCGCTGGTATCCGGAGAACTGCGCCGCAGAATATCAGGAGGCAGGTAGACAGATGGAACGCTACAGTGTAATTACGGAGAAAAACAGAAGGGAGATTGTGCTTCTGCGGGCGTTCCCGTGCGCCTGGGGCAAGTGTTCCTTCTGCGATTATATTGAAGACAACGGCAGAGATGAGGAAGAGATGGTACAGCAGAACCGTCAGGTGCTTTCATGCGTTACCGGAGAAACGGGCGTGCTGGAAGCGATCAATTCGGGAAGCTGTTTTGAACTCCCCCGCGCCACGCTGGAAGATATACGGAAAATTGTGCGGGAGAAAAAGATCCGCAGACTGATTTTTGAAAGCCACTGGATATACCGGAAACGGCTGAATGAGATGAGAGAGTTTTTCGGAATTCCCGTCACTTACAAAATCGGCGTGGAGACATTTGACAACGATTTCCGGGAAAAGGTTCTCAATAAGCACGCGGATTTCCGGACTCCTCAGGAGGTGGCGGAGCTGTTTGACTCGATCTGTCTGATGGTGGGAATCCAGGGTCAGACCAGGGAGATGATCCGGAATGACATATCCGCCCTGAAGAAATATTTTAAACATGGGACAGTCAATGTATTTAACAACAATTCCACTCCGATCCGGCGGGATGAAGAGCTGGTCAGGTGGTTTATGGAAGAATACCGCTGGCTTCTGGATGATCCGGATGTGGAGGTCCTGTATGAGATTACGGATTTTGGGGTGGGATGATCAGATAATCATACCTCCCAGACATACTCCACCATGTAAACTAAGCATTTGCCTATAGACTCCTCCGGTTATACAATATATACAGATAAAAAGATAATAATTGTATTTCAAACGGGAGGCGTTACACATAGATACAGAAAAAATGAAACAGGATTTAGGCGGTGGAAATGTATTTGAGATCGGCGAGCCGAACACAGCATTCGCGCAGTACTTCATCGGACAGAGCTATCTGAAAATGCTCACTACAGAAAGAGTAGGCGTCGGCAACGTGACTTTCGAGCCGGGGTGCCGTAATAACTGGCATATCCATCACAAAGGCGGTCAGATCCTCCTTGTAACAGGCGGACGGGGCTATTATCAGGAATGGGGCAAAGAGGCACAGGAGCTGAAAGCCGGAGATGTTGTAAACATCCCGCCGGAAGTAAAACACTGGCACGGCGCGGCTCCGGATTCCTGGTTCCAGCATCTTGCCATCGAAGTGCCGGCTGAAGGAACGTCCAATGAGTGGCTTGAGGCGGTTTCTGGTGAGGAATATGGAAAATTAAAATAGCATGCTATATATTACCGGAGAGGGCATTCCCCTCTCCGCATCCGTTTATATAAATAAAAACTATGTGAAACAACAGAGAGCGGAAAGCGGCGGCAGACGCTGCCCTGTGTCCGGACTCGGAATCAGAAAAGGAAAGGAAGATCAGTTATGACAGAAGCAGCAGAAAAATATTTCAACAGATTATACCCGGACGGTGAATTCGGACTTGCGTTCACAGATCCGGAATTTACAGAGTTCTTTGCAAACTTTTCCTGCGATGAAACAGTGAATCAGGATGACCTGGATGACCGTACAAGAATGATGGCGATTCTTGCCGCCCTGCTTGGGTGTCAGGGGATTGATGAATTCAGAGAAGTGCTTCCGGGCGCGCTGAACCTTGGAGTAACACCTGTGGAGATAAAGGAAATCGTCTATCAGGCATGCGCTTATCTGGGAATTGGAAGAGTACGTCCGTTTTTTGACGCGGTCAATGAAGTCCTGACGGAAAAAGGCGTTGCGCTTCCGCTGGAAGGCCAGGCTACAACAACCATTGAGGACCGCGTGGAGAAGGGAGAACAGGCGCAGGTGGATATTTTCGGCGACGGCATGAAAGGGTTTGCGTCTTCCGGTCCGGAGGAGAGCCGTCATATCAACCGCTGGCTGTCCGGCAACTGCTTCGGGGATTACTATACCCGCACAGGTCTGGATTACAGACAGCGTGAGATGATTACTTTTTGCTTTATCGCGGCTCAGGGAGGCTGCGAACCTCAGCTTACATCCCACGCGGCCGGCAATATGAAGGTGGGCAATGACAAAGCATTTCTTATTAAGATTATTTCTCAGTGCCTTCCCTATATCGGCTATCCGAGAAGCCTGAATGCGCTCAGATGCGTCAACGATGCGGCCGCGCAGCAGGGAGAATAATGCAGTAGGCGGGACAACAGAGCAGACAGAATAATAGAGTGATACTGCGGACATGCTTCAGAGCCCCGTCTGTATGGGAAAACAGAAATGCTTTCCCGTACAGACGGGGGTTCTGTTATATTTGCGTAAAGAACCTGTTCTTCTTAGGATTTCTCTCTGGATATTGAACCTGTAATGATGCTATAATAACTTTATCGGTTCACACAGATAAAGCGGTGGGCCGTTCGATTAAAGCAAGGATTCATCCGGAAAGGAAAGATTATGAGAAAAACAAAGATTATTTGTACACTGGGGCCGGCAACCGATAAAGAAGGGATAATGGAAGCCCTGATCCGGGAAGGCATGGATGTGGCGCGGTTCAATTTTTCCCATGGAAACCATGAGGAACAGAAGGTCCGTCTGGAAAAACTGAAAACCCTGCGCAGACAGTTTGATCGTCCCATTGCGGCGCTGCTTGATACAAAAGGACCGGAGATCCGCATCGGATGTTTTAAAGATCACAGGATTTCACTGGAAGAGGGACAGAAATTCACCCTTGTCAATGATGAGACAGAAGGAACGCAGGAACAGGTGACCATTTCCTATAAAGATCTTTATAAAGATGTTAAACCGGGAGACTCCATTCTGATTGACGACGGTCTGGTGGGGATGGAAGTTGTTGAGATTGCGGATAAGGACATTATCTGCATTGTGAAAAACGGCGGAGATATTTCAGACCACAAGGGCGTTAACGTACCGGGTGTAGAGCTGAAGATGCCTTTTATCAGTCCGAAAGACCGGGAAGACCTGCTGTTTGGCATCCAGGAAGATTTTGATTTTGTGGCGGCATCATTTACAAGAACGGCAGAGGATGTGAAAGAGATGCGGACCCTGCTCAATGAAAATGGAGGACAGTCGATTAATATTATCGCGAAGATTGAGAACCAGCAGGGGGTGGATAATATTGACGCAATCATCGAAGAAGCCGACGGCATTATGATCGCCAGAGGCGATATGGGGGTGGAGATTCCGCTTGAACATGTGCCGATTATCCAGCAGAGGATTATCGAGAAAGTATATGAGGCGGGTAAAGTAGTCATTACGGCGACTCAGATGCTGGATTCCATGATGATTCATCCGAGACCTACCCGTGCCGAGACTACAGATGTGGCTAATGCCATTTATCAGGGGACAAGCGCTATTATGCTTTCAGGAGAGACTGCTGCGGGAAAATATCCGGTGGAAGCCCTTAAGATGATGGTGAAAATTGCGGTACATATGGAGCGGAACATTGATTATAACGGGATTTTCCGCCGGAGAGAGCGCAGCGAAGAACCGGACATTACAAATGCCATTTCCCATGCGACATGTATGACTGCCATTGACCTGAAGGCAAATGCAATTCTGGCGGTAAGCAAGACTGGAAATACGGCACGTATGATCTCCAAATTCCGACCGGAGTGTCTGATCGTAGGATGCTCCAGCTCTGAAAAAGTATACAGACAGATCAATCTGTCCTGGGGCATTCTGCCTCTGAAAATCAGAGAGGAGTACAGTTCTGAAATTCTCTGCCTTCGCGCCATTGAAGCGGCGCAGGTTCACGGAGTCGTGGAAGAGGGAGACAAGATTGTGTTTACAGGCGGTATCCCTCTGGGAATTCCGGGCCGTACAAATCTGATTCGTGTGTGCATTGTAGGAGAATAAACTGGCAGTATTATGGAGAATCTGATTTTCAGCCTGAACGCGACTGTCCCCATATTCCTTTTGATGGTGCTGGGATTTGCGCTCAGGAGACTTGGAGTGATCGACGATATTTTTGCGTCGAAAATGAATAAATTTGTATTTCTGGTGCCGCTGCCTGTGCTGTTGTTTGAAGATCTGTCAACGGTAGATTTTTCTCAGGTATGGAATATGAAGTTTGTGCTGTTCTGCTTTTCGGTAACTCTGATCAGTATCGCACTGGCGGCAGCGGTATCATTTCTGTGGCGTGACAGGAGCATCCGGGGAGAATTTATCCAGGCTGCCTACCGGAGCAGCGCGGCGCTTCTGGGAATTGCATTTATACAGAATATATACGGGGATGCGGGGATGGCGCCGCTGATGATTATCGGAAGCGTGCCTCTTTACAATGTTATGGCGGTTGTAGTTCTGTCCTTTTTCCGGCCGGAGCGGAAAAAGCTGGATAAGGAAGTGTGGCTTGCAACCCTGAAAGGAATCGTTACAAATCCGATTATACTGGGAATCGCAGCGGGACTCCTCTGGTCCGCCCTTCGGCTTCCCATGCCATCCATTTTGGAAAAAACCGTGTCGGATATCGGAGCAACGGCAACCCCTCTCGGTCTGATGGCAATGGGGGCAAGCTTTGACCTGAAAAAAGCCTTTGGAAAGGCAAAGCCGGCTGCTGCTGCCGCAGTGATGAAACTGGCAGTATTTGCGGCGCTTTTTCTTCCCCTTGCAGTCTGGCTCGGGTTCCGGAGAGAAGAACTGGTAGCGATTCTTGTCATGCTCAGCTCGGCGACGACAGTGAGCTGTTATGTGATGGCGCGGAATATGGGGCATGAAGGAGTACTTACGTCCAGTGTTGTTATGCTGACCACACTGTTCAGCGCATTTACACTGACAGGCTGGCTGTACATACTGCGGACCACGGGAATGGTATAAAATTTTCCATTTTTACCTGTGTTTCCCTGTACAATTTTGCGCTGATTATGTTGACTTTTTCCTGTGACGGTTAGTATACTCTTGCCGTGAATTGATTCTGCAAACAGGCGCCTGAGAATCTTTTCAAATTATAACCAAAACAGGAGAATATATATGAAAAGAAAATTTTTAGCTGTAGTGATAACTGCAGCTATGGTGGCAGGTGCTTTGCCGGGTGTTGCTTTTGCGGCGGCCGGGGAAGAAAATGAAGCGGAACTGCAGGTGATATCTGACATTCAGGAAACAGAGAGTCATGAAATGAGCGTACATGAAATGGCTGTACAGACAGCAGAGATGGATCAACTGCCGGAGATATCGGGAACAGAGAAAATTGCGGATGTTGAGGCGGTAGGAAATACAGAGCGCGCGGATGTAATCGATACCCAGGAAGAACTTGAGGCGGCTATTGCGCAGGGCGGGGAAATTGATCTGACCGGTCAGAGAATTGAGCTTACGAGACGGCTTTCGATAGCGAATGATGTTGTGATCAGAGGCGGAACCCTTGTGGGAACAGACAGCGTGACAGGGAATCTTGTGACATTGATGGGAAACAGTATTACGCTGGATCATGTAACGATTCAGACGTCGGCAGGCAACAAATCAGCGCTCCATGTTTATGGAACAAAACTTACAGTCAACGGGCTGTCTATTGATCACAGCAGTGCGGCGGGCGGTGCGCCGATCATTATCAATAACGGCGCGGACGCTGTGTTTACTGGGGATATCAGTCTGACTCCGGGCGGCAGTTCCTGGTATGGAATAAATGTGGACAGCGCCAGGGCGGATTTTTCCGGGGCGTCATTAAATGTAACTCCGGTTACGGATACCCAGTCTGTAATCTGCCGGGAAGGAAATAATGCGGCTGTATCCGGAGTCGGACTTACAATTGTAGTGACCGAGAGAGACGGCGGCGGAAACAATCAGCAGACTGCTTATGTGGCAGATTCTAATCTTGCACAGTTTGTTGCGGCAAAAACAGCGGCAGGAGCAGATATATCACGTATAGAACTGCAGAAAGACGTCACATTGACGGCGCCTCTTGTTCTTAGTGAAGCAATGACGGTAAGCGGTGTATCGGATGGTTTTGCGATTAATGGTTCTGACGTGCTGGGCAGAGAAAATGTGGTAACCGTAACAGCTGACGGAGTTGAACTGAGAGGGGTTGCCATCAGGACCGCGTCGGCCAACAAGTCGGCCCTTCATATCTATAAAGTAGAGACGGCTCTTAATAATATTACGCTGGATAACACACGGACAGCCGGCGGCGCCGCAATGCTTGTCAACGGAGGAACTGTAAGAATATCCGGTGACCTCAATCTGCTGCTGGGTGAAAATTCCTGGGGCGGAATTAACGTAGATACGACAAATGGCGATGCGGGTGTTGTTTTTGAAGATGGTTCGCAGGTGAGCCTGACAGGTAACGGACAGAATGCGATCTATGTGGATGAAGAGGACAGAAACAATGGGAATACCGTAACCATTACAGGTGCAGAAGAAGCAGGTCTTGTACCGGATGAAGAGGGAAATTATGTTGCATCTGATTCAGTGACAGATCCGGATCCGGAGCAGCCGGAAGATCCGGAGGGAGACAGCAGTCTGGAAGAAAATGACGGCTCCGCGGATGATGAAAACCAGCCTGAAAATGAAAATCCGGCAGAGGATGGCTTTACAGAAGACAAAAAACAGGAAAACAGCGCGGATGAGAAGCTGACCAAAGCTCCGAAGACCGGAGATACGGCCGGACTGCCATATGCCGCTCTGGCTGCGCTGACCGGTTCGGCAGCGGCAGCAGGAATTGTGCTGAAAAAGAAAATCAGATTGGGTTGACTGGAAAGACTGACAGGAAGCTGATATATTAAAAAGATATATTAGAAATAAAAAAATGATATAAGAAATAAAAACAAAGTGGAAAAGCCTGCTGATTAATGCTTTTCCACTTTGTTTGCTGTAAAAATGCTTTTTAACAATCCGGTTTCGGATTCCAGGGATTTATTCTTTAGTATTTCAGAATCCGGCAGTTCTTTTTCATGTTAAAATCCTTGTGTATGCCATCGTCATCGTAGAGGATGTATTCCGCGCCTCTGAAACCGATTAATCTGAGATCTTCTGTGTCTACCGCATCCGTATATTCGGCGGCTTCAGCAACCGGAATGCATCTGCCCGACCGGATAAAGAGAGGAACCTCGTTGAGGGCGATTTCCACGTAGTGGATTCCCTTTTCCAGTATTTCTTCCGAGACTGTGCCGTCCGGAAGGAATTTTACGAACTTCATTGTCTCCGGAAGATAGACATAACGGCCTTTTGCATTCTGTTCATATACAGGCGCGATCATTATTTCGTTTCCGATTATCAGCTGATCTTCAATGCGGACAGCCATTTTGTCATCCGGATAAACAAATGCCAGAGGTTTAAAGTACATATCGTCTGTAAGTGCGGCTTTCATATATTCGCTGTACAGGTAGGGCAGGAGGCGGTATCTTACGCCCAGTATATGTCGGAAATCCTCCATGTGTTCGAATTGATAGCACTCCTGTTCCCTTGTTCCCAGTGCAGCGTGGTTACGCATCAGTGGGGTGAACACCCCGAGGGCCGTGTGGCGCAGAACCAGATCTCTCGTCGTATCTGCTCCAAATCCGCCCAGGTCCGCGCCGATATAGAGGAAGCCGCACATGTTAAGGGATGGCATCATCTTAAGATTTAGAAGAATGTGCTGCCACCAGGAGCGGTTGTCCCCGGTCCATATGCCTCCATACCGGTGCATTCCAATGTAGGAAGAACGGGAGAACATCAGAAAACGCCTGTCAGGATCAATCCTTTCAAATGCCTCCCCCGCGGCCCGCGTCATGTTAAATCCGAACAGATTGTGGACTTTGTCATGCCGGATCATCTGTCCGTTTATATTGTGATAAAACCTGGAATAATCTGCCGGGCTGTTTGCCAGGCTCTGAAGTTTATCCCGGAGCTGCCATACGCCGATATCTTCTTTGCCGTATTCTCCGGTTTCACTTCCGTCCCAGTTGCCTGTTCCGGTTTCTGCGAACTGCCGCGCCATATCTTTTGCCTCTTCCAGACCTTCGCCGGAGTAGAAGATGGCAGGCTCGTTCATGTCATTCCAGAAGCCCTCAATTCCCTGATCTGTGAGAAAACGGTATTTGTCTCCGAACCATTTCCTGGCGTCGGGATTGAGTACATCCGGAAAGTGGGTATCTCCCGGCCACACTGCGGCAACAAAATCACTGCCGTCTTTTCTCTGGCAGAAATAACGGTTTTTTACGCCCTCCTCATAGACGTCATATCCTTTTTCAATTTTTACCCCCGCGTCAATAATCGGAACAAGGCGGATATGCTGGTCTTTCATTTCCTTTACAAAAGAAGAAAAGTCTTCAAAATCACTGTTCACGGTGAAATCTTTGTAAGAGTCCATATAGTCGATATCCATATAGATCATATCCAGAGGAAGGTGGCTGCTGCGGTAGCCCTCCGCGACTTTTTCGAAATCCTTCCGGGTTTTATAGCCCCAGCGGCTCTGTCCGAAGCCGAACGCGAATTTTGGCGGAATATAGCTTCTGCCGATGATGTGACGGAACTGTTTTACAATATCATAAGGGGAATCCCCATCGATCACATACAGGTTCAGATTAGCGTCCTGGCAGGAGATATATATCATATCCTGCTTTGTATATCCGACGTCGAATGTAAGCGCAGCCGGATAATCAATAAACAGTCCGAAGGTTTCTCTGCCGGATACAATAAGAAAATTATGGGCGCCGTACAGAGATACTTTTTCTTCTGTATGTTCCGGATCATCTGTGCAGAAACTGGTATACTTCCAGCCTCTCTTATTTATCCCTCTGTTTGCCTCACCCAGGCCAAAAACAATATCATCATCATCCATGCAGTATGAAAAGCAGAATCCCTGTTCTGTACTGACGGAACCATAAGCCGGGGTTCCTCCGGAAGCCGGAAAAGAAACCACTAAAGCCTCGGTGTCAAAAGGTGTCCCATAAACAAATTTTTGAATCATATGAAAACCTCCTTTATCCGGATTGCTGTCCGGGATTCATTATAAAGCAATTATACGGCAGAAGATGGGAAAAAGCTTGCACCATGCTTGCAGAATAATTGTACAATTCTGCTGTGTAAAGTCCCTTTAAAAAAGACTGTTCTGTTAATTCGGGGAGTCGCTGTTATTTTTTGCCGGAGGACAGGGAGCTTTTAAAAATACATTGTAACCTTTCTTATTCAATGCTATACTAATAAATAACTTGCGATTAAGAGAAAGAACGGGTGTTTGGAAATGCGGAAGAGCCGTTTTGGTGGAAAAATGAAGAACAGCAGAACAGGATTTTCCATCCGGAAAAAGATTCTGCTGCTGGCGGCAATAGTTGCGCTGCCATTTGTAGTTATGCTGGCCTACCTTCTTGCTTCTATGGCCAATTACAGCCAGGTTTACGATAAAATTGTAAGAGATATTACCGTGGCCAATAATTACAATCTTAATTTTAAAGACGATATGGATGAAAGTATGTATAAGATTGTCGTAGGCTATGTAACTTTCGATAATATTTCAGAGGATGAAAAGCTGGAAGATCCTTATATATTGATTAATGATCTGCGCAGTGAATTTACACAGCTGGTTGATGTCACTACGGACAGCGAGAGCAGAGTATGGCTGGAAAGTCTTCTGCGAAATCTTGATACGCTGGAAAAAAGAGTGGACGATGTTATGGAGAGCACCCGGTCCGGCGGTACATATGACGACAATATTGAATATCTGGAAAATAATATTTACGTCCTTACAGAGCTGATCCAGGATGACATTCAGTATTATATCTACTATCAGACACAGAATATGGAGAAAGTAACAGATGAGCTGAATATACAGATCCGGAGTTTTATGGTTGCGTGCGTACTGGTATTTGCAGTGCTGCTTATAGGAGTTACGATTGCGGCGCTTTTCATTACATCGGGAATTGTTCGGCCGCTGAAGGAACTGAACCGTGCGACCAAGAAACTGGCAGAAGGTGATTTCAGCGCCCGGGCGGAAGTGGACTCAAAGGACGAAATTGCCGTGCTGGCAGAGGGTTTTAATGACATGGCGGGGAATATGCAGGACATGATCAGCAAGATCAAAGATGATGAGCAGAAGATAAGGAAAGCCGATCTTCGTCTCCTGCAGGAACAGATCAACCCCCACTTCCTGTACAATACACTGGATACGATTGTCTGGCTGATTGAGGGAAATGAGCCTGAGCAGGCGGTAACCATGGTGATTACGCTTTCCAACTTTTTCCGTCAGGTGCTGAGCAAAGGAAAAGAATTTATATCGATCCGTGAGGAAGAGCAGCATATCAGCAGTTACCTTGAAATTCAGGAAATGAGATATCATGATATACTGGAATACAGTATTCAGATAGACCCGTCAATTTATAATTATCAGATTTTGAAGCTCACTCTTCAGCCTGTTGTGGAAAATGCACTTTACCACGGTATAAAAAGAAAACGGGGGAAAGGATGCATTCACATCAGGGGAGAAAAGGACGGAGACGCCCTGCGGTTCCTGATCGGAGATGACGGGGCCGGCATGGAGGCGGAGGAGCTGAAGGAGCTGAGGAGAGAAATCGGGCGGCCGTGTCAGGAAACAGAGAAAGGATTTGGCCTGGCAAATGTAAATGAAAGGATTCGGATGTACTTTGGCGAAGAATACGGTCTGTCCATTGTATCGAAGAAAGGAAAGGGGACGATTGTGGAAATCAGAATTCCGGCCCTGTTTTCTGCAGGAGAAAAATTAAAAGATGAAGAGGCCCCCCCGGGAAAACAAAAATGAGCCGGAAAAAGAGGATAATCAGTAAGTATTGATATACAGAAATAAGCAGAATAGGGAGGAAAAAATGAGACGCATGAAAAAAAGATATATCAGCGCGACAGCAGTGTCGGTACTTTTTCTGTTTCTGCTTGGCGGCTGCGGCAAACAGTTCGTTGTTGACGAAGGGGACGGCGGTAGTACAGAAGATGAGCAGCTGATTGTAGTGGGCGTATCCCAGCTGGGCAGCGAATCCGTGTGGAGAACCGCTAATACCGCATCAATACAGGAAACGTTTACCAGAGAAAACGGTTATCTCCTGATTTTTGATAATGCCAGACAGAAGCAGGAAAATCAGATCAAAGCAATCCGAAGTTTTATATCCCAGCAGGTTGACTATATTGTATTTTCTCCTATCGCCGAAAGCGGATGGGATGTGGTGCTTGAAGAAGCAAAAGAAGCGGGGATCCCGGTAATTCTTATGGACCGGGAAGCGGAGATTGCGGATGAGTCCCTTTATGTAACCCGGGTTGGTTCTGACTTCAGAGCGGAAGGAGAAAATGCGGGACTCTGGCTTGCGGAACATCTGGAGCAACAGGGCCGGGCTGATGAAGAAATCAATATTGTTGTTCTTACAGGAACGGAAGGAGCTACATCCACAATCGGCCGGACTGAGGGATTTGAAGAAATTGCCCGGCAGCACAGCAACTGGAATATTCTGGAGCAGACAGGCGCTGATTATACTACATCAAAGGCGAAGGAAGAGATGCGGAGTATTCTGGAAGAACATGATGACATAGATGTGCTGGTGTCTCAGAATGATGATATGACTTTCGGGGCCCTGGATGTATTTAAAGAGGCCGGTATTACCACCGGGGTAGACGGAGATGTAACGGTTATTTCATTTGACGCGGTAAGGACGGCTCTTGAGCTGGTCCGGTCGGGTGAAATTAATGTGGATATTGAGTGTAATCCGGAGCAGGGACCATATATAGAAAATGTAATCCGGATGCTGGAAAACGGTGAAAATATAGACAAAAACTACTATGTTCCTGAGAAAATATTTACGCAGGAAAATGTAGGGATGTATATAAACGACAGAAGCTATTAAGGGACAGGTGATGAAGGTATGTTAAAGGTATTTCTTGTGGAAGATGAAGCGGTGATCCGCGACGGATTGAGAGATAAAATTCCATGGGAGCAGTACGGCTTCCGTTTTGTCGGAGAAGCGGCAGACGGAGAGATGGCTCTTCCCATGATCCGGAAGACGAGACCCGATGTGCTTATTACAGATATTAAGATGCCCTTTATGGACGGGCTGTCTTTGAGCAAAATTGTAAGCGAGGAGTTCCCGAAAACAAAAATCGTGATAATCAGCGGTTATGATGATTTCGAATACGCCAGAAAGGCAATTGAGGTCGGAGTTGATCAGTATCTTTTAAAGCCGATTACAAGACTGACGTTAAAAAAGACTTTGCTGGAACTGAAGGAAAAAATTGAACAGGATATGGTTCAGAATGACTATCAGGCTCAGTTTCAGAGCGAAATGCATGTATACGAACAATTTTCGCGCCGCCGTTTTATGGAGAGACTGCTTTCGGGAGATATGCCGGTAAATGAGATTTATGAAGAGGCATCCCGTCTGTCTCTTGAGATAACCGCGCCCTGCTATAATCTGCTGTTCTTTTATCTGCAGGAAAAGGGAGGCGTGATCTCGGAGGAGAGAACGGAAGATTTTATGCGGAAGCAGGATGAAGTATTTCACTTTTTTCTTCGCCATCCTCAGTATATACTTTTCCGCTGGAATGCCAACTGCAATGGCGTGCTTGTAAAAGCGGAAGGAGATCAGATTGAAGAATGGACGAGAAAGGGAGTGGAACATATCCGCAGTGTATGCGATTCAGAAGAAGAACATCTGGACTGGTATGTTGCTATCGGAAGCCCGGTGGAACGTCTGAGCATGCTTCCGTCATGTTATCAGGACGTAAATCACTATCTGGCTTATCGTTTTATGATCCCGAGTCTTCACGTTCTTTCGAAGACTACATTGAGCGATTATCTGACCACCAGAGATGAAAACAGAATTGACGGCGTGGAATCTTCCGCCATGTCTCAGGAAATTATAAGAGATTTTCTGGTAAAAGGGAACAGCAGTGAAATACATGATTTTGTGGAATCCTATCTGGACAGAATAAAAGAACCGTTAAGGTCCAGAATGTTCCGCGCATATGTTGTGCTTAATATCCGGTTTACCATTCTGGCCTATGTTGAATCTATCGGTGTTTCGAAAGAAGAATTTATGGAACAGGTCGGCAATCATGACCAGGATATGAATATGGAAGCATCCGAGGTGCCGGAATATTTTCTGGACATGCTCCAGACGGCGATCAATATCCGGGAGAACGAAAGCAGTAATCAGAACAGGAAAATCCTGAGAAAAGCCCTGGAATATATTGACAAGAATTATGATAAAGAATCCATGTCGCTGAATCAGGCGGCAGCCAAATTGTATGTAAGCGCAAATTATCTCAGCACAGTGTTCAGTCAGAACATGAAAAAGACATTTGTGGAATATGTTACCGGGAAGCGGATGGAGAAGGCAAAAAAACTTCTGAAGAATACAACAAAATCTGCCGGAGAGATTGCCCAGGAAGTCGGTTATAAGGATTCACATTATTTTAGTTTTGTGTTCAAAAAGACCCAGGGATGCAGTCCGAGAGAATACCGTTCCGGGAAAAAAGGACAGGCCGACCGGCAGGCGGACGGCCAGTAATGTGATTATGTCTGGAGTTTTTCTGTACTTTGCTTTTCCCTGAGCTCCCACGGAAGCTCAACCGACTGGACTGGAAGTCCTTTCAGTTTTCTGATCATCATCCGTGCGGCTTCTGTTCCGGTCTCATGGAGCCGGTGAGAGAGACTGGTGATTGTAAGCCGTTCGGAACTGCTGAGATATGTATTGTCGAAAGAAGCAACGGACATGTCTTCCGGAAGTTTCTGCCCGGCCAGGCGCAGCTCCTGAATCAGATAATATGCGATCATATCGTTATAACAGATTACGGCTGTACAGTCTCCAAGTGATTCGCGAATAATCCGGCGGAGAAAATCTGTGTTTCTTCTGTTTGCCAGTGCGTCTGCATCCCGGGAAAGGAACCATCCGATGTGCTCATCGGGAACAGGCAGTCCACAGTCTCTCATGGCTTCGGTAAATCCCTGGTAACGTTCAATGCCCTGCAGTTCGTCTGCGGGAAATATGCCTCCGATAGCAGTGTGCCCCAGATCGGTCAGATGCCTGACAAGCTGCGAACTTCCAGCGAGATTATCGTCTTTAATATAAGGACAGTCGTTCAGTGCCGCATAGTAACTGTTAAGAAACAGAATCGCGGCGCCTTTTTCCTGGAGTCTGCGGTAGAGGTCTGTGTTCGGATTTGGAAGAGCGCTTCTGCATCCTTCTACGATCAGTCCCCGGACCGGTTTGTTGAGCAGCTCGGTGAGAATCCGCCGTTCTGTACGGGTGCGGCGGCCTGTTACATATATTTTTGAATGAAAGCCGTTTCTTAAAAGTTCGGTTTGTATATCGTTAATCAGACCGGGATAGATATAGTCCTGGTCATCAGAAACCAATATGCCGATGACGTTGTTTTCAGGTTCGCTGAGAAGTCCTGTGATAAAGGAGCCGCTTCCCCGCTTTTTAACAATCAGTCCCTCATCCTCCAGAAGAGAGAGGGAGAGACGGACGGTCTGACGGCTTACCCGAAAACGTTCGCACAGTTCCTGCTCTGTGGGAAGCTTTTCTATCCCTTTTTCAATATTCAAGCGGATCATTTCTTTGAGGTGGCCGGCCAGCCATTTATATTTGATTGCCATACACTTCTCTCCTTCAACTGTAATAATTTATTAAAAAAATATACGTAATTTGTAATATTTGCGATACAGAGGACTTATAAAATCAAATTCAGTTAAAAAACCAACTTTTAACAGGGAAATTTTAAATTTTCACAAATACAAAATTTCTTTCCGAAAGCAGTTCATAACCGAAAAACCATAAAAAATCAAACAAATTCTTCGAAAATAAAAAAGAAAATCTCCTTTATAAAGTGATTTGTAATTAATTTGTATAATAACATATAAAATTTGTATTGTAAATAACTTACAAACCTATAAATTATGAACCTTTTGTGATTGCCCGGACTGGTATAAAAAGGTTATTATATATAGGTAAAATAGCGTCGGTGTGCAGAGGGGACACGGACAGTCATCGCAGTAAAAATAGCCTGAGATGTAGCTCGAAAAGTTCCACACATGGACGCTTGTGTCGGTTACGGAAAGAGAAAAGTATCCTTCTGAACCGGCTGTACCAAATAAAATGGGAGGAGGAACTATGAATAGCAAGTTCAAAAAACCAATGGCAGCGGTTCTGGCAGGAGCTCTTGTATTTACTATGATGCCGGAGCTGGGGCCGGAAACTGCAAAAGCGGCGGAGCTGCCGGAAGTAACTGCCCACTATGATATGTCCCATAGCGGCGACCAGCTTCTGGATGTGTCAGGAAACGGCAGAAACGCCAAATTGTATTCCACCGAGGACAGTAATTTTAAGTCCAGCGGGGATACCAATATCCTGCAGTTCACAAACAGACAGTATGCGGAACTGCCGCAGGGGCTGGTGACAGGTGACGACAACGATTTCACGGTTGAGATTACCCTGTCTGCAAAATCAGCCGGCGACTACTGGGCCTGGGTGCTTGGCCAGGGAGTAGGCAAGTGGGGAAACCATAATATCGGCGACTATGTCTTTATGGGTCCCAAGTCAGGTCAGAAAGGATATGAAGGAAAGATCTTATCCGGTATTAAAGTAGGTGATGAGTCCAATGGCGCAGAAATCAGGCTGCCGGCTTCCAGTGAAGGCATGGGCGCCGATTACGAGACAGTCACTCTTGTAAGTGAGGATCAGACGATTACTGTTTACCTGGACGGCGAGAAAGTGTCGCAGGGTACACATGAGTACAGTATAGAGAGTGTTATTCCGGCAAGCGGGGCGATCGGCTATATCGGAAAATCTCTTTATGAACCGGATGATCTGATGACCGCCAATGTAGGCGATATCAAATTTTACAATGAAGCGCTGACAGAGGATCAGGTAAAAGAAAGCATGCCTACCGATGCAGAGAAAGATGCAATGTATGCCGCAGAGACAGGAACAGAGGTGCCTGGCGGCGACAGCGGCAGCGAACTGATCGCTTCCTATGATATGACACATAGCGGTGATGTGCTTACAGATGTATCAGGCAATGGAAACGACGCTGCTCTTTCCGGAGCGGAGGATACAGATTTCCGTTCAAACGGAGAGGAAAAAGTATGGCAGCTGGACGGTGAAAGTTATGCGGCACTTCCGTTTTCTATTGCGGAAGACCTGGGAGACAGCGAAGACTTTACTATACAGGCAACCCTGACCACACAGAAATCAGCGGCACACTGGCTGTTCGCTATCGGTGACGGAATGGGAACCTGGGGAGAGAAAAATGTTGGCGACTACATTTTCGTTAACCCCAGCGCAAGTGAAAAGAGCGGCAACTTCCTGGCAGCAATTAAGACTGGAACGGGAAGTAACTGGAAAGAGACCCGTTTCTCTGATAGCAGCACGGGTATGGGTGATGTAAACGGATATGGAACAGTTACTCTGACCGGAGAGGGAGGTAACTTAAAACTGTATCTGGACGGACAGCTGATCAGCACGGCATCCCAGGATAAAACAATCCAGGATGTGATTCCAACCGGAGAAGACGCTGTTTTCGGCTATATCGGAAAATCCCTTTATGAACCGGACGCGCTTCTGACTGCAAACCTGGCTGACTTTAAGATCTACTCCGGTGCTCTGACAGAGACGGAGATTAAAGAAGGACTTCCGGCTGCAGATGAGAAGAGCGATATGCTCATGGCCGATGTCCTTGAAACTGTAAAAGGTGAGAACGCGAGTCTGGATGCAGTAACGGATGATCTGAATCTTGCAGACAGCATTGATAACGTAGAAATTACCTGGGGCAGTTGGGATGAAACAGATGTGATCGCTGAAGATGGTACTGTTAATGCACCGGCTGAGGGACAGGTTGATGTAACAATTCCATTCAGCTATGAAATTGACGGTACTTCATATGAGAAAGAAATTGACGTAACGGTTCTTCCGATTGATACTGATGCGGAACTTCAGGAAGCTCTTGCTTCCCTCGATATTCCGAATAAGGACGATGTAAGAGGAAACATCACACTTCCCGAAACAAGCGAAAATGGTATTCCGATCGAGTGGAGTACGAACCATGCCGAAATCGTAAATGTAAATGTGATTCCGGGCGAGGACGGATACGATGACACTCCGGCCGGAACAGTTACCCGCCCGGAAAAAGATACAACTGTTACGATGACTGCGACTTTGACTCTGAACGATAAGACAGTAACAAAAGACATTGAAATCAATGTCAAAGCCGCTCCGGAACCGATTGAAGAATCTGATTACACTGATTACTTCTTCGCATACTTCGCAGGAGAAGGTTACTCAGACGGAGAGCAGATCTACTTCGCATCCAGCCAGGACGGCTTAAACTGGGATGACCTGAATAACAATAAACCGGTCCTTACATCAACCCTTGGCGAGAAGGGTGTGCGTGATCCGTTTATTATCCGTTCTCCGGAAGGAGATAAGTTCTATCTGATCGCTACAGATCTGAAGATCAACGGCGGCAACGGATGGGATGCGGCGCAGAATAATGGAAGCCAGTCCCTGATGGTATGGGAGTCCACAGACCTGGTAAACTGGTCTGACCAGAGAATGGTAGAAGTATCCGCAGAGATTGGAGCCGGATGTACATGGGCGCCGGAAGCAACTTACGATCCGACGACAGGTGAGTACGTTGTATACTGGGCGTCAAGAACTCCGGCTGTAGATCAGAAACAGCGTTTGTATTACGCAAAGACAAGAGATTTCTACACATTTACAGAACCGCAGGTTTTCATTGATACAGAGCAGTCCAGCATAGATACAACAATTATCTACGAGGACGGCGTGTATTACAGATACACGAAGAATGAAGGCGGAAGCACAAATGA
This sequence comes from Candidatus Mediterraneibacter merdigallinarum, assembly GCA_019117305.1. Classification (GTDB taxonomy): domain Bacteria; phylum Bacillota; class Clostridia; order Lachnospirales; family Lachnospiraceae; genus Mediterraneibacter; species Mediterraneibacter merdigallinarum. The sequence goes on from DWZZ01000021.1 coordinate 19,496, forward strand.
GTTTGGCGCGCCGAGCAAGACCATTTACGCGCAGAAGTCAGACAGGCTTCTCGGAGGAGAATGGGAAAATATTACAACAGCATCTCTGAACAGAGAAGCTCATGTGGAAGGCCCGACGATCTTTAAACTGAACGAAGACGACCAGACAGATACTCAGAAGTACTGCCTGCTGGTAGATAACTTCGGCGGTATCGGATACTATCCGCTGGTAACAGATGATCTTTCTGACGGAGAGTTCAGCAGACCGGACACTACATATAAGATGCCTACAAGAGCGCGTCACGGCACACCGATTCGTGTGACAAGCGAAGAGTATCAGGCAATTATGGCAGCATATTCTTCACCGGAAGAAGTAAATGCAGTTACTTATGAAGGCGAGTCGCCGGATCTTCCGGATACTGTAACATTTAAAGCAGGAGAAAAAGTAACCGAGAAAGCTGTAACATGGAATCTTGAAGGAGTATCCTTTGAGGGAGATCCGTTCAGTACTGTGACGGTTACCGGTACGGTAGAAGGCAGCACTATGGAAGCGACTGCAAATGTGCGGATCATTCCGAAGAATATCGAGTACATGATCGACTGCAACAATCCGGAGTCAGCCACATGGGCAGGCGCCAAAGAGCTGAACAGCGGGCTCCTGAATGGAGGGGCAGCGGATCAGGCGAAGACAGACGATAATACATGGGGTTACACAAGTGTAGTTGGTTCAAGCGATCCTGCGGATATTACAGGCTACAGCCAGAATGATATCAACAATCCATATGCCGGCGGCTGGTGGGCACGCGGTAATAAGGATATTACCTATCAGGTAACTCTGCCGGCAGGCGAGCACACGATTATGCTTGGATGTACCGGCTGGTGGAGCATGGGACGTCAGATGGATGTCTTCTATTCCGTAAACGGCGCAGAAGAGACAAAACTGTGCGACCTGGATGCAGTAAACAGCCAGGAAGTATATGCTTCCGGAACAATTACACTGGATGAAGAGTCAATTATTACACTTACTGTAAAGAAGGCTGATAATAACGATCCGATCCTGAGCTGGATCGCAGTAAGCGGAACAGCGGCAGAAGAGCCGGAACCGGAGATTGACACCACAGCACTTCAGTCGGCGGTTGACAGCGCAAAAGCGCTTGATGCAGGCGACTATACAGAAGGAAGCTACGCAGATGTTAAAGAAGCCCTTGACGTGGCAGAAGCTATGCTTGCTGATCCGACTTCTCAGGAAGAGGTAAACGCGGCAGCGGCAGC
>DWZZ01000217.1 GCA_019117305.1 Candidatus Mediterraneibacter merdigallinarum
AAAAAATAAAGGAGAGGGAAAACTGATGAAACTAGAGGTAAAAGACTTAAGAAAGAGTTTTGGAGATAAAGAAGTGCTCCACGGAATATCTTTTTCTATTGAAAGCGGAAAAGCGCTTGGACTTCTGGGAAGAAACGGAGCCGGAAAAACAACAACGATCCGTATTCTGATGGATGTTTTCCGGGCAAATTCCGGAACAGTTACTGTAGATGGTAAGCCGTTTCATCCGAAAAAATTCCGAATCGGTTATCTGCCGGAGGAAAGAGGTCTTTATCCCAAAAAGGGTGTACTTGAACAGCTGATGTATCTGGCGCAGCTTCGTGGAAGCAGCCGGAACGATTCCAAAAAACAGGCTATGCGCTGGCTGGAACGGCTGGGTGTGGAAGAATACGCTCAGAGAAAACTGGAAACTCTGTCAAAAGGAAATCAGCAAAAAGTACAGCTGGCACAGACTCTGGTCTGTGATCCGGAACTGGTGATTCTGGATGAACCCTTCAGTGGTCTGGATCCGGTAAATTCGCAGATTCTGAAAGAAGTGATCCAGGAACAGATCGAATCCGGCAAATTGGTTATTTTCTCCAGTCATCAGATGGGGTATGTGGAAGAATTCTGCGAGGATATTGTGCTGATCAATCATGGGGATATTGTGCTCTCCGGTAATCTGGATCAGATTAAACGGGAATTCGGGCATAATCGTCTGGTGATCGGCCTGGGACCCGATTGTCAGGAACCCGAACAGCTTCTCAGAGAGCATATGGCGGATATGATCGAAGTCGTGGGAAGACGAAAAGATCAGGTGATCGCGGAGATGAAAGAAGGATGCACAAGAGAACGCCTCCTTGCCGGCCTTCTGGATCGGAAGCTGATTCCGGAGGAATTCGGCAATTATGAACCGTCTCTGACGGAAATCTTTGTGGAAAGAGCAGGTGACCAGGCATGAAACAGTTTCTTACAGTATTAAAATTTGAGCTGAATAATTACTTTAAAAATAAAAGCTTTGTTCTGACGACAATTCTTCTGATGGTTCTGGCTGTGGGAATAATTGGCATTCCGGGTATTATTCTGTCAAACGACAGCGGATCCGGTTCAGACAGCGAACAGAACGCAGAAGCAGAAACGGTGGCTCTGTATGATGTAAACGAAAGCATTGCCGACCTGGAAGCTTTCGGTACAGCTATGGGAATGAATATTGACTGGATGGAGTGCACAGACGAAAGTCAGCTGGAAGACGCGGTAAACAACGGAGATGCCGAGGCAGGATTTGTCATGGAGGATCTTCTCCACTATACATATGTGGTGGAAAATCGTTCCATGACAGATACCCTTGAACAGGCATTTTCTCAGGCGGCCGCATCCGCATACCGATCCCAGATTCTGGAAGAGCAGGGGCTGAACGCAGCGGAAATAGATGTTCTTTATCAGACGCAGCCGGAATATGAAACACAGATTCTGGGCAAGGACAGTGTGGGCAACTACGCATATACATACATTATGATCATGGTGCTGTATTTCCTTCTGATTTTCTATGGACAGATGATCGCTACATCTGTTACGTCCGAGAAGAGCAACCGTGCCATTGAGATTCTTGTAACAAGCGTGGACAGCAACAGTCTGATCTTCGGAAAAGTATTTGCAGGAGCCATTGCCGGCCTGATTCAGTGTGTACTGATACTTGGAAGCGCAGTAGGCGCATATCAGGTCTTCAGAGAAAGCTGGGGCGGACTGCTGGACAGTGTTTTCCAGATCCCGGTTCCGGTATGGGTGACATTTGCCGTATTCGGTATGATGGGGTATCTGCTGTACGCATTCTGTTTTGGCATGCTGGGCGCTCTTGTATCCAAAACAGAAGACATCAGCAAAGCATCCATGCCTGTTACCATGATTTATCTTGTTTCTTTCTTCATTGCCATTTACGGTATGAATGACAGCGACGGAATCCTGATGCGGGTGGCATCCTTTGTTCCCTTTACTTCAAATAACGGAATGCTGATCCGGGTTACAATGGGAAGTGTGGAGACATGGGAAATCATTATTTCAGGAATAATCCTGGCTGCCAGCTGCGTGATTGCAGGTGTTCTGGCAGCGAAGATTTTCCGCTTCGGAACACTGATGTACGGCAATCCCATCAAATTCTCAACGGCGCTGAAGAAAATCCGGGAGAAATAATCGTCAGGATTTATTTATAACTTTTTTCATAATCATCAGTCTTTTGACGCAAAATAAAGCATGCTGTATAATATACGGTATGCTTTATTTTACGTGCGGCCTTCTGACAGGTCTCAGGGCAGAAAAAATGAGTATGCCGGGTAAGATAAAAGAATATATTTAAAAAGAATGTTCCTGTACCCGGCTGCCGGGTACAGGAGAAAGGAAGTCTGATCGGAAATGAAACAGAATGTTTATTCAAGAGATATCCTTCTGGTGCTGGCCGCCAGTTTTTTTTATATGGCCAGTCCTATGCTGGTAACGCCGCTGATTACCGGATTTACGGAAAGCATCGGTTCATCGGCTGCTCTGATGGGAATTGTGGGAGGAATGATGAATCTCTGTTCGCTGATCTGCCGTCCTCTGGCCGGAAATCTGGCAGATAAAATGAGTAAATACCGTGTATCTCTGATCGGTGCAGTACTGATGACGGCTGCGTGTGCAGGCTATATCATGGCTCCGAACGCTGCAGTGGTTGTTGTGTCAAGGATTGTCAACGGAGCAGGTTTTGCCTGCTGTTCGGTCTGTATGGCGACCTGGATGTCCAATATGCTTCCAAAAGATAAGATCGGTTCCGGTATGGGCTTCTACGGAACCATGAATGCCCTGGCAATGGCCGTGGCTCCGGCTATCGGCGTCAGCATTTATCAGATGTTCGGCTATCGGGTCTCCTTTTTTATTGCCCTGCTGTTTTCCGCGGCAATTATTATTGTAATCCAGTTTATCCGGGACAAAGGAGAACCGGAAAGTACATCGGAGAATATGAAAGAGAAATCCGGCAGTTCAGCAGAAGACGTATCCGACATTTCAGATGACTGCGCGGATGTGTCTTCCATAAATAAAAAAGGAAAAAGATCAATTCAGCTGATTGATATAAAAGTTGTACCGATCGCATTGATTATTATGCTTTTCGCAATTCCATACTGTGCGACCCAGTCCTTTCTTGTTACCTATGCGCAAGTGCGGCATCTTAATATTACTGTAAGTATGTTTTTCCCCGTTTACGCGCTGGTGCTTATTGTACTGAGATTATCCTTAAGAAATCTTTTTGACAAACTGCCTTTCCGGACATTTCTGCTGTGCGGCTCAGTCAGCCTGCTGCTGGCCATTCTCTGTCTGGCCGGAATGAAAAATAACGGAATGATGTTTCTGGCATGCTTTTTCCTGGCCGGTGGATACGGAATTATGAGTTCCGTGTGTCAGTCCACAGCAATCCTGCTGGCCGGAAAGGAGAAAAGAGGACTGGCCAACAGCACATATTATATCGGCCTTGATCTGGGTATGGCTCTGGGACCCATGATCGGCGGCGCGCTGTACGGACAGCTGGATATCAGCCTGTTCTATCCGGCGCTGCTGGCGACGGTTCCGCTGACGGGTGTAGTGTATGCGGCTATGGGCCGCGGCCTTAGAAAAAACGCAGGCCGGCAATAAAACAGAATATAGAATACAGAATAAAATTGAGTTAAAAATGTATTGATGGTATACTTATACAAGAGTTATTTTGTGAATATATGCGCTGATAAAACCGATATGGATCAGGAGGAACTTTTATGTCGTACGATGATATTGTTATGCTGAAAGAAACGCTGCAGATTATAGATCAGGGATGTTATGAGCACGAAGGGAAAGAAGTGAAGTTAAAGCTTTCAGATAATGAGAGAAGTGAAGCCCAGGTGTATCTCCCTGACAGGGTTGCAGAGATCTGCGGCAGTAGGGACGCAGATCTGGCTGTGGAAAATGAATGTGTTTATGACTGCGCAAATATGGATTCTTATACATATGCCAGAAAAATATATGCAGAGCGAAAGAAAGAAGAGCGTGTAATCAAAACTGAGATTCTTGTCCTGAATTTCGCCAATCCTGTTAACCCGGGCGGCGGCGTACGGACCGGAGCAAGAGCGCAGGAGGAAGACCTGTGCAGAAAGAGTACGCTTCTTGTTTCCCTTGAGAGCGTGGCGGCGCAGGAGTATTACAGATATAACCGGTCGCTGCAGTCCTATATGGGATCTGACGCAATGATCCTTTCTCCGAAAGTGGAAATCATCCGTGATGAACAGGGGATGCTTCTCGCTGAACCGGTAATTGTTTCCGTTCTGACATGTGCGGCGCCGGTAAACAGTATGAGGGACAGGAACATTTCAGATGATGAATATGAAAAAATTGTATATCAGAGAATCCGGTATATGCTGAGGTTCGCAGCACATTCCGGTTACCGGGAACTGGTGCTGGGTGCCTGGGGATGCGGCGCATTCGGAAACGATGCCCGAATAGTATCAGATGCATTTGAACGGGAGCTGAAAAAAATGGAATACAATGGAAAATATCCTTTCCGAAAAGTCGGATTTGCTGTTCTGGACCGCTTGGCAGCCGGTTACAATTTCAGGGAATTTTACCGTAACTTCGGCCGGCAGTCGGACGCAGAGTAAGGTCAGACAGATTACGGCGGATATCCTGACCGTAATTCTGTCTTTTTATATATGGTTCCGGTTCAGACCGAACCGGGAGAGGAATACAGTAACGGGGAAATTTTAACAATTGGAAACATTCATCCAGGGGGAAGATGAAGACAGACTGTAGGCCGGCCAAATGGCCGGAGAAAGGAGTACACGATGGCAACTGTTATTGATATGCTGGATGAACTGCAGAACCGGGCCCTTCGCGAACCCGAGGTGAGAGAGAAACTTCTCGCAACAAGGAAGGAGAAAGATCCCTTCTCTGCATTCTGCCGGGCCTGTCGGGAACTGGGATATGAGATTTATGAGATGGAGCTGATATGCGCCGGAGAAGAATTTCATGCGGCAATGAAGCGCAGCACCAACGGAGGCGGAGAAAATTCTCCGATGATCGAAGGAGAAGATGACTTTTACGAACTTTTTATGGCAAATATTGAATGAAAATAATCAGAATATAAAGAGGAATTTATGGCAAAAGATAACCGGAAACAAATCGAACAACTGGAAAAACAGACGCTGAAAACGTATTTCGGATATGATACATTCCGGCCGGGGCAGGAAGTCATTGTAGAACATATTTTGGCCGGGCGGGATGTACTTGCAGTTATGCCCACCGGGGCAGGAAAATCGTTGTGCTATCAGCTGCCTGCTCTGCTGCTGCCGGGAATTACCGTGGTGGTTTCTCCTCTGATTTCTCTGATGATGGATCAGGTAAAAGCGCTGAATGAGTCCGGCGTACATGCCGCCTATATTAACAGTTCTCTTACGGAATCACAGATTGCCAGGGCACTTGAACTGGCGAAGGCAGGACAGTATAAGATCATTTATGTTGCGCCGGAGCGGCTGGAAACATCCAGGTTTCTTGACTTTGCCTGTCATACCGAGCTTTCTATGATAACAGTAGATGAGGCACACTGCATCTCACAGTGGGGGCAGGACTTCCGTCCAAGTTATGTACGGATTCCGGATTTTATCAGACAGCTTCCGATGCGGCCGGTTCTCTCTGCGTTCACCGCCACAGCTACGGAGCGGGTAAGGGAGGATATCCTGCAGTCTCTGCAGATGGAGAACCCTTTTGAGACAGTAGCCGGATTTGACCGGGAGAATCTTTATTTTGAAGTGCAGAATACAAAGAACAAGAAAGAGCGCATTCGAAAATATGTGGAAGAACACCGGGGAGACAGCGGGATTATTTACTGTGCCACAAGAAAAGGCGTGGATGAGCTGTATCTGTATCTGGAAAGCGCCGGATTTCAGGTAGGAAGATACCACGCAGGTATGGGTGCGGAAGCAAGGAGGACAAGTCAGGAAGATTTTATTTATGACCGTATAAAAGTAATGATTGCCACCAATGCTTTTGGTATGGGAATTGACAAGTCAAACGTACGCTTTGTACTGCATTACAATATGCCTCAGAGCATGGAAAATTACTATCAGGAGGCCGGCCGGGCCGGACGTGACGGGGAACCGGCAGAGTGTATTCTCTACTATTCTCCCCAGGACACCGTAATCAACCGGTTCCTTCTGGAGAGCAAAGACAATTACCGGGAGTATACCGGGGAAGAACTGCGGATGATTCAGGCCCGGGATATGGAACGGCTGCGTAAAATGGAAGCCTACTGTACAACGACGAAATGTCTTCGCCACAGTATTCTGAACTATTTCGGGGAAGAGTCGGCAGAAAAATGCGGCAATTGCTCCAACTGTCTGGAAGAATTTGAAGAGATGGATGCTTCTCAGGCGGCGGCAGATGTGATCCGCTGCATCCGCACATCCGGACAGCGTTTCGGCATAAATCTGATTGCCGGCACTCTTCTGGGCGAAAATACGGCAAAGATACGGAATTACCGGATGGATCAGAACCCGGTTTACGGCAGACAAAGCAAACTGGGGCAGGTTCTGATCAAAGAAGTAATCCGCAGTATGCTGGAGCGTGGATATCTCCGGCAGACAGAGGACAAATACGCGCTGCTGAAACTGACAGAAAAGTCTGAGGAACTGGAAGAACAGAAAGAACCATTTCTCATTACATACAAAAAGGCAGAGGAAAAGCAAAGGCAGCCCAGAAAGAAGCCGGCCCAGGCAGGAGATCTGACGGCAAAAGGAGCAGAACTGTTCGAAGAACTCAGAAAGCTGCGGACAGAGCTTGCCCGGGCGCGGTCTGTGCCGCCTTATGTGATTGCGTCAGATAAGACGCTGCGGGATATGTGCCTCAGAATTCCTCTTACGGAAGAGGAAATGCTGGATGTACACGGAATGGGCGCAAAGAAACTGGAGCAGTACGGCGGAACGTTTCTGGAGAAGATTCGGTCGGTTACGCACGGGGACCGGAAGACCTGGGAGCCGGACAGCGGGAGCGGACAGTCGGAAGGCCCCTTTTCAATGGGAGAAGATAACCTTTCTGCTGCAGCTGCTTTTCTGGCCGCGGCAGAGGAGCAGCCTCTGACAGATAAAAAGAGAAAGGGGAAAAAGGCGGCTTTTCATCTCACAGAAGAAATGCTGGAACGGATTCAGTATGTTCCGGAGATAACGATCAGCGATTTTGTTGCGCAGATTAATGATTTGCGGGACGAAAAAGAGATGAAGCGGCTGACAATAAAAAGCCTTACCGAAATGCTCCTTGAAGCAGGATGCCTGGAACAGAAATATCAGAACGGATATACAAGAAAAATACTTACTGAAAAAGGACGGGAAGCGGGAATCCGGGCGGAAGAGCGGCTCAGTTCTAAAGGGAATCCATATGAAATATTTCTTTATACAGAAAAGGGTCAGCACTTTCTGACAGAACTGATAAAAGAAATGAAATAACTGCCTGAGAAAGCAGTGACCGGATTTAAACATGGGGGACAGAAGATGAAAGTATTAATAAAATATTTAAAGAACTGGAGAATGTATATTCCGTTTCTCTTTTTTTATCTTGAACTGGTATTTCATTTGTATATGAAGCTGGACATGTCCTATGCAGTGGTATTTCTGCTGCTTTCATTTGCGGGCGGAATGATCTGTGCGGGAATATTGTTTTTTCTTCCGGAAAAGCCGGCAAGAATAGTGGGGATAATTCTTAGCGTCGGATTATCTGTGCTGTTTGTTGCAGAGTGTATCTGCAAAGATATTCTTCAGCAGTATTATCAGATATTCAGCGGAGCGGAGACGGCGGCGGGAAATCATCTGACAGACTACGCTTCAGCCGTTGTACAGTCTTTGTGGGATCATAAAATCGGGATTTTCTTCCTGCTGATTCTGCCTGTTCTTGTTCTTGCTTTTTTTATGAAAATACTGGATCCGGCAGGTCAAAAGAAAAAGAGAAAGAGCAATTCCAGAAGAGAGCAGAAATTAAAAAGAATGCGGAGGAAAGCGGCTGTTGCAAGAGGAATAGCTGCTCTTATTGTCGGGGCCGCAGTCCATCTGCTGGCTCTGGCTGTGATCTTTATCCTGCCCTGGAAGGGAGATTTTACGCCGGAGAAGCTATATCAGACAGACACCAATATTGACGATCAGGTGGAACAGCTGGGGGTTATTACAATGCTGCGCCTTGATGTAAAGCACCGTATTTTCGGGGTGCCTGAAAACGCGCTTCCGGAGATTGACGATACCGCCGCGCTTACTGTAGCGGGAGAAAAAAAGGAAGAAGAAAAAGAATATCCGTATAATGCGCTGGATATTGATTTTGAAGCTCTGAAAGCCTCTGCTCCAAACAACGATTCTGCCTGGCTGGACGAATATTTTGAATCTGTTGTTCCTACACGGCAGAACGAATATACAGGAATGTTTGAGGGATATAATGTGATTTTTATTACCGCTGAAGGCTTCAGCGGATATATGATAGACCCGGAAATCACGCCTACCCTGTACAAACTGTCTCACGAAGGATTTGTATTCAATAATTTTTATTCAACCCTGCATTTTACAAGTACATCGGGAGGAGAGTTTCAGAACCTTACAGGGCTGTATCCGAAAGCCGGATTTCCGGTCAGTATGACGGAAACCGGCGTGCAGAAAACATATCTGCCCTTTACCCTGGCAAACCAGCTGAATGGGCTGGGATACACGTCAATCGGATTTCATTTCAATCAGAATATGTACGGGCGGGAGCTGTCCCACCCGAATCTGGGTTATGACTGGCGGCAGTTTACCGAGTGTGAACATCCTCTGACTGCAGAAATCAATGATTATGGAAACGCGTACTGGCCCCAGTCTGATGACTATATGATTGAGCAGACATTCGATGACTATAAAGATCTTCAGCCTTTCCATGTCTATTATCTGACGATCAGCGGACATCTTCCTTACGGATTTGAGGACAGTCAGATGTCTGCCCGCAACAAAGAGCTGGTAGAAGATCTGCCCTATTCTGAAAAAACAAAGGCATATATAGCGGCAAATCTGGAACTGGAAAAAGGACTTACAAGGCTGGTGGAGTATCTGGAAGAAGCCGGAATCGCAGATAAAACAGTTATTGCCATGGCGCCGGATCATATTCCCTATTCCGATCTGGATGTGCTGGAAGAGCTTGCCGGACATTCCTTCAATGCAGATTCGCTGGAAAATCTGGATGAAAAAACAGTTGATACAGACGTATACCGGAATACCTGGATTCTCTGGTCCGGATCTATGGAAGAGCCGGTCGTGGTGGACAAACCTTGCAGTCAGGTAGATATTCTGCCTACGCTGTCAAACCTACTGGGACTGAAGTATGACTCCAGAATGCTGTCAGGCACAGACGTGCTGTCCGAAGCAGATCCGATTGTAATTTTCTTTTCGAATTCCTGGCTTACCGAGAGGGGTATGTACAACAGGTATACAGGAGAATTCGAACCTGCTCAGGGTGTAGAGATGACAGAAGAGGAAGAAAAGGTATATGTAGAGAACGTAAAATATCTGGCAACCAACCGCCTGAAGCTGGCTCAGCTTATTATAGAAAATGATTACTACCGGCAGGCGGTGAAATAAAGTCCGGACACACAGGCTGTTTTAAGTGGACAGGATGAAATTATAGGATATTTTATTCACATATAAAGCTATATTTTTAATTTATAGCCTTAAATATGAATAAAACTTGATTATTCATGAATTCTGCTATATACTTAGGATATAGGAGGGGAAAACATGAATCATTTTGATACCAGACATTCGTTTGTTGCAGTAATAGGTGATATAAAAGATTCCAGACATCTGGAAAACAGAAAAGAAGTCCAGACACATATGCAGACGATCCTGGAGCAGGTGAATGAAAAGTACGAAGAGTATATTGCATCCAGGTTTCTTATAACATTAGGGGATGAATTTCAGGGACTTTTGTATACCGGAGAAAATGTCCTGCACATAATCAGTGAAATCAGGATGCAGCTCTATCCGGTGCATCTGCGGTTTGGCATTGGATTCGGGCAGATTACTACAGATATCCGCGCAGAAATGGCGCTTGGCGCCGACGGGCCGGGCTACTACCGGGCAAGAGAAGCGATTGAACGCCTGAAAGAGCGGGAGAAGAAAAATCGTCCGGTTCCGGCAGAACTCTGTTTTAAAATGGGTGAACAAAACCGCAGAACAGAAATAATGCTGAATACTATATTTAACCTGATATATGTGATAGAGAAAAACTGGACGAAACGTCAGAGAGAAATTATCTGGGATATGCTTCTGTATGAAGACGGACAGCAGAATACAGCACGCAGGCTGAATATTTCCCAGCCTACTGTACAGAAGGCGCTTGCGGCAGGCGGATATTACACGTATGAAAATGCATTAAAAAATGCAGCGGAAATACTTGGAGAGATAAAGGATGAATAAATTATTTTTTACCATACTGCTGTGTGTACATGTGCTGGGTGATTTTTATTTTCAGACCCAGAAGATGGCGAATAAAAAGCAGAAACAGTTTCTGTGGACGGTTTTCCACAGTCTGATCTATGCGGCCTGTTCCTGGCTTCTGCTCTTTCTTTTCCTGCCCGGCCTGAAGATGAGATATATCCTGGTTTTTGCAGGCGCACATGCCGCGATAGACATAATAAAATATGCAGTATGCAGTTTATTGAAGACCAGATGCGGAATCAGGAATAGTATGTATGACAGACGCAATCTCTTCCTGATTGACCAGGCAGCGCATCTGCTCACGATTCTGGGGATTGCATTCTGGATAGGCCAGAATAACATTACGGAATTGTACCGGGAAGAAGCAGAACTCTTTTTTCATACATTTGATGTTTCAGAAACGGTTTTTCTGAAATGGATACTTGTTCTGCTTCTGATCCACAAACCGGCAAATATACTTATAGCAAATATTCTCTCCGGATACAGACCGGAGAAAAAGGAAGTCTCTGATAAGAAACTTCCTGATGAAAACGGAACGGACAGAAATGCCGGCAGGATGATCGGTACACTGGAGCGGATTATAATGGTTATATTTATCGCGATCGGGCAATACGCGGCAGTGGGGCTGGTACTTACAGCAAAATCCATTGCACGGTATGACCGGATCGCGAAAGACCAGGTATTTGCAGAATATTATCTGCTCGGAACATTATTAAGCACAATCTGCGCAATAGCAGCGGCGCTGATTTTTCTGTAAAGCTGTACTGACAGGCCGGTCATTTAAGGAAAAATCTCACCATTTTCTCATGCATCTTCCGATAAGGCTGATACCGCATGGGAAGGTCAAGCCATGTCTTCTTATCCACAATACTCTTATAATGCGAAAAGGTATCAAATCCGGTTTTTCCGTGATAAGCGCCCATGCCGCTTTCACCAAATCCGCCGAAGCCCATTTCCGTAGTAGCCAGATGAATGATTGTGTCGTTGACACAGCCGCCGCCGAAACCGCAGCGGGAAGTAACTTCTTTTGCCGCCGCTTTATCGGAAGTAAAAAAGTAAAGCGCCAGTGGATGAGGCATGGCGTTGATCTTCTCAATTACTTCTTCCAGACTGTCAAATACAAGGATCGGCATAACCGGGCCGAAGATCTCTTCCTGCATAACAGGATCAGAAAAGGTGACATTATCCAGAACGGTAGGTTCGATGCGGAGAGCTTTCCGGTCGGAATTTCCTCCGTGGACAGTTTTCCTTTCTTCAATCAGTCCCAGAATCCGGTCAAAATGTTTTTCATTTATGATTTTCCCATAGTCCGGATTATGAAGGGGCTCCCGGCCGTACTGTATCTGTATCTGCTGCTTTATTTCTTTTACCAGCGCGTCTTTGACCGACCTGTGGCAGTAGATATAATCCGGAGCGACACAGGTCTGGCCGCAGTTCAGATATTTTCCGAAAACAATGCGTCTGGCCGCAAGCCGGATATTCGCACTCTGATCCACAATGCAGGGACTTTTCCCGCCCAGCTCCAGAGTGACGGGAGTCAGATGTTCCGCGGCATTCCGCATAACTTCTTTTCCTACAGCCTGGCTTCCAGTGAAGAAAATATAGTCAAAATGCTCCCGCAGAAGACAGGTGTTTTCTGCCCGTCCACCGGTTACTACGGCCACGTACTGCGGATCAAAGCACTGCGACAGAACCTTCATTATGATTTCACTTGTATATGGCGAATAGGCGCTTGGCTTCACTACTGCAGTATTTCCTGCGGCCAATGCATCCGCAAGAGGCGACAGAGTCAGCATAAACGGATAATTCCAGGGACTCATAATCAGTGTCACCCCGTAAGGCGACGGCTTTTTGAAGCTTCTGGAATGAAACTGAGCCAGCGGTGTCCGTACCCGCTTCTCTCGGGCAAATCGTCTGATATGTTTCAGCATATAACTGATTTCATCCAGCACCAGTCCGGTCTCACACATGTAGCTTTCAAATCCGCTTTTCCCCAGATCTTTCTTAAGCGCGTCATGGATCTCATTTTCATATCTGGAAATAGTATCGTAAAGACCGCGAAGCGCAGTAATTCTGGTACTCACCGGAAGAGTAGCGCCGGTCTGAAAATATTTTCTCTGTTTGGCAACCAGACCATTGATTTCCTGTTCTGTCATATTCGTTTTCTCCTCTCTCCAACAATATCATGTATCTGTTCTGAAGTTTATGATGCGTCCGGCTGCCCCGGAAGACTCTTCCGGGGCAGCCATCAGTTTATAATAGAATTGCTCCAGTTCCGGCGCACCCATCAGAACCGGAACGGGATAGAGGGGATTTGCCTCTTTATCCGCATAATGCGCCAGCTTGGGAATATCGGTTTCCTGAATCTCGGTAACGGAAAGGAGACTATAGAGAGGGGAAAATGGACTTTTCAGGTGTTCAGCGTCCGGTTCTGATGGAATTTTTCATCTGATAATCCGGCAGCTATCGGACAGGAACAAAGAGAATCATTTAAGAATATATTGACATTATATCTGGAATAGGGATAATGTTAGATAAATAATATACAGAAAGCAGGAGAGATAAAAATGAAAATAGCTGTAACTTATGATAATGGAAATGTATTTCAGCATTTTGGAAGAACCGAGTTTTTTAAAGTATATGAGGTTGAGGACAATAAAGTAATCTCCAGTGAAGTAATCGGATCCAATGGTGTGGGACATGGGGCCCTGGCAGGTCTTCTGTCTGAACAGTCGGTGGATGTGCTGATCTGCGGCGGCATCGGCGGCGGAGCGCAGGCAGCGCTTGCTGAAGCAGGGGTTGAACTGTGCGCCGGAGCGGAAGGCGATGCGGATCAGGCAGTGGAAGCTTATCTGAAAGGTGAACTGGTATCCACCGGAGCAAACTGTGATCATCACCATCACGAAGACGGACACAGCTGCGGTGATCATGAGGAAGGGCATTCCTGTGGATCCGGATGCGGAGAAAGCTGCGGCGGCGGATGCGGATCACAGCCGTCTCTGACAGGCCGCAATGTAGGAAAGACCTGTCGTACCCATTACAGAGGAACGTTTAACGACGGAACACAGTTTGATTCTTCTTATGACCGCGGTGAACCTCTGGAATTTGTCTGCGGCGCCGGACAGATGATCCATGGATTTGACGCTGCGGTAGCTGATATGGAAGTGGGCCAGACTGTGGACGTTCATCTGATGCCGGAAGAGGCCTATGGCATGCCGGATCCGAACGCTGTTTTTACTGTTGAGATTGCACAGCTTCCGGGAGCAGAAGAACTTGAGGCAGGCCAGCAGGTTTATCTGACAAATCAGTTCGGACAGCCATTCCCGGTAAAAGTAACAGCCAAAGACAATACAACGATTACATTTGACGCCAACCATGAGATGGCCGGAAAGGAGCTGAATTTCAGGATTGAGCTGGTTGAAGTAAAAGTATAACTGCGGGATATGGCAGTTACGGATACACGTATGTTATAATAGAAAGTACGTGAAAACAATTACTGCAGGAGGAGAATAAGCATGAAATACGATTTTACTTCAATTATGGATCGAAGAGGCAAAGATGCTCTTATGAAGTGCGCCGGCGGATGGGCTGAATGAGGTGTATTATTTTTGATTTATTAACCGCTCGGATTACCCGGATTTAGAGCGGTTGATTATACGAAAGAAAAAGAAGACGTCAGTGACATAGAGCACGGACACGGTGGAGGTACAGTATGACCGAGAATTATGAAATAGTGCTGGATACTAAATTGGTAGGATCAATCAATGGTAAATTTTATATCCCGTCATATCAGCGCGGATATCGGTGGGGAGAGGAGGAAGTTACACGACTACTGGAAGATATACTGGCAAACGGACCAAATAACTATTGTTTGCAGCCTGTTGTCGTCCGCAGGGACGGCGACAGATTTGAACTGATCGACGGACAGCAGCGCCTGACGACAATCTATTTGATCTATAAATATATGCGTTCGGTCGGAGGCAGCTTCATGCCGGAAGCAAAATTCACAATTACTTATGAAACAAGAGAGAAATCTGAGCAGTTTTTAAATAATATTGATTTGTCTCTGAAGGAAGACAATATCGACTTCTGGTTTATGTGTCAGGCCTATGAGGCTATCAGAGACTGGTTTAATGCCCAGGGAAATATTTCATCATTTTTGGAAATCTCATCATATTTTGAGAAGAACGTAAAAATTATCTGGTATGAAGTAGGCCCCAATGAAGATCCGATCGCATTGTTTACTCGTTTGAATATCGGGAAAATTCCACTGACAAGCGCAGAGCTTGTAAAAGCCATGTTTTTAAGCCGGGACGAAAATGATATGAGCAGAGAACGTCAGGAAGAAATTTCACTTCAGTGGGATAATATAGAAAAAGAACTCCACAACGATTCACTGTGGTTCTTCCTTACAAATAGTCTTTCAGTTGGCGCTTATCAGACAAGAATATCTCTGATACTTGATCTGATTGTAAGAAAACCACGCAGTTCAAAGGATAAAAATTATACATTTTTTAAATTTGATGAAATCAGAAAGCAGGAAAAAGACCTTAATAAAGTATGGAACAGAATTCTCAGAACCTTTCTTGTATTAAAGGACTGGTATGAGGATCACACTCTTTATCACAAAATCGGATATCTTATTGCATCTGACTATATGACTCTTCAGGATGTATTTGATCTGGCCGAAAGCAAAACAAAGAGAGCGTTTGCAGCCAGCCTTGATGATAAGATCCGCGGCAGTATTGATATCAAAGAAAATTATGCTGATTTAAGCTATGAAGATGCCGCCGGATACAGAAAAATCAGCACGCTTCTTCTCCTTTTTAATGTTGAATCAGTAAGAAAAATAGACAATGAAGCCCAGAGATTCCCATTTGACAAATTCAAAAAGCAAAAAGGAAGCGCAGGCTGGTCGCTGGAACATATTCATGCTCAGCAGTCGGAAGGTCTTAAAACTGTTGAAGTCTGGAAAAAATGGCTGGAACTGCATATTCCTTCTGTAGAATCAATTCCGGAAGCAGAGGATGGTCTGGTTGAAGAAATGCAGAATGCCATCCGTAATCCAAAGCTCGAAAGAAATGCATTTGAAGATATCATGGAGCGTGTAACTTCACTTTTGTCTGCACCGGGAAGTGTTGAATATATGCATTCCATCTCGAATCTGGCATTATTGAACTCCAGTGATAATGCAGTTCTTAATAACGCCACATTTGATGCAAAACGAAATAAAATTATTGAGATGGATAAGAAAGGACAATATATTCCTTTCTGCACAAAGATGGTATTTCTGAAGTATTACACAAAGTCCGCAGATAACCAGATTCATTTCTGGGGGCCTGCAGATCGTATCGCTTATATCAACAGCATGAATGATGTGCTTGCACCTTATCTGAGAGAAAAAATTGATGTGGAAAAGGAGGATGATGAATCATGAGTACTACCCTCCATACATTTATGGAAATATTCAACTCCAGCATAGATTCCGCAGATGGTCCGCTCAAGGTTCAGAAAATAGTAATACCTATTATTCAGAGGGATTATGCACAGGGACGGGAAACTCCTGAGATAACCAGAATCAGAACAAGATTTCTGGATTCGCTTTATACGGCTTTGTCTGAAGAGCCGATTACACTTGATTTTATATACGGTGATATTGACGCGTCCGGCGTTATGACTCCGCTGGACGGACAGCAGAGATTAACAACATTATTCCTGCTGCACTGGTATGCTGCAAAGAAAGAGATGATTGCTGAAAATGAGTATTCCTTTTTAAATAACTTCAGCTATGAAACCAGATACAGTGCAAGAGAGTTCTGCGCTGAACTTATCAATTTTATGCCTTCTTTCCAGGAAAGATTATCTGAAGAAATTATTGATCAGTCCTGGTTCCCGTTAGAGTGGAAGAAAGACCCGACAATCCATTCCATGCTGGTTATGATTGATGCCATTTCCGTCAGATTCAGAGATATGGATAATATATGGGGCAGGTTAAAGGACGGAGCTGTCTCTTTCTATTTTTTGCCAATAAAAGATATGGGACTTACCGATGAACTTTATATCAAAATGAATTCAAGAGGTAAGCCATTGACTCAGTTTGAGCACTTCAAAGCCGAACTGGAACGTAAGCTGAAAGAAATCGATCCGATACGCGCAAAGAGTATTATAAACAAGATTGATATCCGATGGACAGATATGCTCTGGCTGTACCGGGGGAACGATAATGTTATTGATGACGAGTTCCTGAGATACTTCAAATTTATCTGCGATATCATTTGCTACCATGAGAATGGAAGTCCCCAGGGACGAAGCTATGATGAATTCTTCCTGTTAAATAAATATTTTGATAAGAATACGGAGAATGTTCTGGATCATATTGATACATTAGAGAAATATTTTGACTGCTGGTGCGAACTGGACGGCCAGACACCTGAGAGTTTTCTGAAACAGTTTATTTCGAATGAGCATGAACCGGGTAAGATCCAGCTCAGAGGCGAAATTGATATATTCGGACACTGCTTAAGCAGCTATGCTTCGTCTTCCGGACGTAACAGAGAATTCCCGTTAAACAGGGTGGTTTTGC
Organism: Candidatus Mediterraneibacter merdigallinarum; assembly: GCA_019117305.1. GTDB lineage: Bacteria > Bacillota > Clostridia > Lachnospirales > Lachnospiraceae > Mediterraneibacter > Mediterraneibacter merdigallinarum. The sequence goes on from DWZZ01000217.1 coordinate 17,050, forward strand.
TGTATGCCATTATTACATACCTTCTGAATAAGAATAGAATTACAACGGATGAATTCACAAGAAGATTCAGGATTGTAAATAATCTGGTAAGAAATTCCGAATATGAAGTCAGTGACAGTGAATTCAGAACCAGCGGCAACAGGCTGCCTGCAATTTTAAAACAGGTGGATTCTATTATCATTAACGGTATAATTGATGTAAAAATTAATAAAAGCTTTAATACAGCACAGCTTGTTGAAGAGGCGGAGAAATACACATGGATCGACTCTCATCCTGATCAGGCGGAAAAATTGTATGAGCTTGAAGATCATCCGTTATTGTTTGGCCAGATCGGCATTATCGGACTGGAGAACATTGACCTGGCAGACCGTTTTGCTGTTTTATTTACATGCGATCTGGATCTGGTTGACTGTGCGTTAATGGCAACCGGAAATTACAGTCAGAGGGAAAGGAATAACTGGAGGTACCAGCTTGGCACAAAAAATCCAAGAGTACAGACTGCGTGGCAGGATCTGTTTCATAAAAGCGCAAATTATGAATACGACAGAACAAAAAATACGTTAAAGGCGCTTCTTGATAAGACAGAGGTATTCACAAATGAATTTTTAAATCAGATTATTGACGAATACATTAGTGCATGTGAATCGGACAGTGTATTTGACATCAGATATTATTACGTCAAATATTCCTCTTTCAGACCGGGAGCCTATGGAAAGTATAACTGGGATAATTTTAAAGACAAGCCTTATAAATTACTTGTAATGCAGACCGGAAAACAGATTTCACAGAATTCTTATCAGCCGTTTCTTTATGAAGTGGACCACACAGACGCATTGTCAAGAGACGATTACGGCAGGAAAATCATTCTGGGAGAAATCTATATCTGTTGTGAAAATGACGCCTACGTTGTAAAAAATATCAGCGACGATACGGAAATTGATCGTCTGACAATTGCACAGAACGAAGAGGGCATTGATACGGAAGACAGAATCATCAAGTTCAGAGAGTATTATAAGCGTCTGAAGTTGCTATAACGCTGGTTGTAGCAATATAAATAAAGGCTATTGACTTATGTACGAAATCGGATATAATAACAAATGTACGAAATCGGACATAAGAGAAGGAGGGAAAATTTGCATTATTTAGAAACAGGGCAATATACCTATTTAGCAGGAGAAATCAACGCCCTATACCATGAAGCGGCTGTAAAAACGGGCATTTCGGATAGCGTTCAGAATATTTTATATGTACTCTGTGAGAAGGATGGCAGATGTCTGCAAAGTGAAATAAGCAAACTTACAGGTATCAGCCGCCAGACAATCAACTCCGCCATCCGCAGATTGGAAAAAGAGGATATTGTATATCTGGAACAGGGAAAAGGCAGAAACACAATTCTCTGCCTGACTGAAAAGGGAAAGAAGTTTTCATCGGAAAAAATAATGCCTCTGCACGAAATTGAAAACAAAATCTGGAATGAATGGACAGAGGCGGAACAGCAGCAATATCTGACGCTTACGAAAAAATATCGTGACGGTTTAAAAAAATATATGGAAGCCATGTTGTAAAAGCAGAAACCGAAATCTTTTGAAGGGAGGTGGCTTGATGTCGGCAGCAGTACAATAAGGGGATTATCATATTTGGTATTGTCCCCTGTTTGAAAAACTATTTTGAAAATGAGAGGACAATTTAATATGGAAAAGACACAAAAATGGAAATTTCAGTTTATGATTGTTGCATTGGGACAGGCAGTTTCAATGCTGGGAAGTCACGGTGTTCAGTTCGCTCTTATCTGGTGGCTTGCCGAGAAAACATCTTCGCCGCTAATGTTGGGAATATCAGGGTTTGCTGCCTATCTTCCGATGACCTTATTCAGTCCGCTGGCAGGAATTGCGGCTGACCGTTATAACCGGAAATTTATCTCTGTTTTTTCGGATATGGGAATGGGATCGGCTGCGCTTATTTATGCAGTATTATTATACTTTTTTGATCTGCCCGTGTGGACGGTATTTGTTATGCTGTGTGTCCGGGGAATCGGAAGTACATTCCAGCAGCCGGCAATACAGTCAATTATCCCGCAGCTTGTACCAAAAGATCAGTTAGTAAAAACCAATGGATGGATGCAGCTTCTGAATTCAGGTTCTTTTTTGCTGGGCCCGGTAATCGGCGCGTCTTTATATGCGATTTTCCCGATGCCAATCGTTCTGATGAGTGATGTGGCAGGAGCGATTTTAGCAAGTATTGCGTTAGCAGTCGTTAAAATCCCAGAACTTGAAAAAACGGAACAGGAAGAACAGCATTTTATAGCAGAAATAAAAGAGGGACTGCAGGTATTCAAAGAAGATAAAAAACTCTTTTATATCGTGATCGCAGAGGCACTCTGCATGTTCTTTTATGCGCCATTATCCTCCCTTTATCCGCTGATGACAAGCGATTATTTTAAGTTATCGGCAATGTATGGCAGTGCTGTAGAGTTATCTTTTGCAATCGGCATGATGGTATCCTCACTTTTATTTTCCAGTGTTCTGAAGATAAACCGGAAAATCAGAGTTTCTTTTATGGGTCTGTTTGGAATGGGAGTTATATCGCTGCTCTGCGGCATCATACCGCCTGTTTATGCCGGCTGGTTTTTCTTTGCAGGATGTTGTATCTGCTTAGGGGCTTCCGGAAATGTCCATACAATTCCGCTGACCGCGTATATGCAGGAAACCATATCCCCGGACAAGATGGGACGGGCATTTTCGGTTCTAACGCTGATTTCCTCTGTTACAATGCCAATCGGTTTACTTTTCAGCAGTCCAATAGCAGAAAGAGTAGGGGTAAATGTCTGGTTCTTTATTTCTGGTCTGTGTATGATTGCGCTTACTACCGGCGTTTCAATACGATATGCGGCAGAATGCAGGAGAGAAAAAGATGATTTGGGAATTTCAGATGTCAGATACTGAGTAAGTAATAAAGCTATGGCTTTTCGGAAATGAGAATGGGATTGCCTGTGGGCTGTGCGATAGATGCATGGTCTGCGGGCCTTATTTTTGCCTGTAATACTCCCTTAAAACGCTATATAAATCTCTGTATTCTGAAGAAGGTTATCCTTCAGACAGGTGGGGAATTCGGTTCTTTTTTATAATATTTTTAAATATAAGATTTACAATTTTCGAGAACGGCAAAAATATGTTTTGTTATATCGTGAATATTTGAATTTATTGCCGGATATGTGCTATACTCTATAAAGTAGTACAAGTATTGATTTGATTTACAATGGAGGCAGTATGGGATATCTTTCAGTAAATGAAACAGCGAAAAAATGGCATATATCGGAGCGCAGCGTAAGAAATTATTGCGCTCAAGGACGTGTAAATGGAGCAGTTCTTACCGGCAAGGCATGGAACATTCCCGAAGATGCTGAAAAACCGGAGCGCTCGAACAAGAGAAAAGCAAAGGTGACTTTACTGGACATTTTACAGGAGCAGAAATCAAGCAACTATCCAGGGGGGATTTATCATAAAACGCAGATTGATTTAACCTATAACTCAAATCATATAGAAGGCAGCCGTCTGACCCACGATCAGACAAGATACATTTTTGAAACCAATACAATTGGCGTGGAAAATGAGGTGCTCAATGTAGATGACGTAATTGAAACGGCAAATCATTTCCGCTGCATTGATATGATCATAGATCATGCAAAATCTGCTTTGACAGAGAAGTTTATTAAAGAGCTTCATTTGACTTTGAAAAGCGGAACCAGCGATTCAAGAAAAGAATGGTTTGCGGTGGGGAATTATAAGAAACTGCCAAATGAGGTTGGCGGTATGAATACTGCTCTTCCCGAAGGAGTTGCTGACAGGATGAAAGAATTGCTGACAGAATATAATGCCAGGAAAGAAAAGACTTTTGAGGATATTCTGGATTTTCATGTGAAATTTGAAAGAATTCACCCGTTCCAGGACGGCAACGGACGTGTGGGCAGATTGATTATGTTTAAAGAGTGCCTGAAATACAATATTGTTCCGTTTATCATCGAAGATAATCTGAAGCTGTTCTATTATCGAGGATTGAAAGAATGGGACAACGAAAAAGGATATCTGACAGATACATGCCTGACGGCACAGGACAGATATAAGGCGTATCTGGATTATTTCAGGATTGAGTATTAAGATTGTTTTCAAATTACGCAAAGAGAAATAATAAACTGGCAATTAGAAAATATTGATACAAAGTGACAGCAGACTATTCATAAATATAATTTGTAAAAGTATTGATCCGGGAGAGCTGCTTGTAAATCTGGAACTGATGAAAGCAGGATATCCGCCG
>DWZZ01000218.1 GCA_019117305.1 Candidatus Mediterraneibacter merdigallinarum
TACACAAAAAAAATCAAAAAATAGTCAAAAATGAAGATTTGTTACAGAAAATCCTCTGCCGGAATGGACTGACAGAGGATTTTATATTGTGAAAAACGTCCCGGGGAAGAAGTCCCTGCAGGTTCTTCCAATATGAAGTCCTCATCTGCAAATTCCGGAAGATGATTTCTGTTATGGAAAGAAAGCGCAGCGGAAGTTCACAGGACATCCGGGCGCAATTCGTGTATTTATAAGACAATGTTCCTGTCGGAGCTTTTCTGGCTGAGAGAGATAAAAGAAGTTCGGGCGTGGGATGCCATAAAACAAAACATGAAGTGGGAGCGTTCCGAAAAGCATTTGTTCTGGATGTTAGCCGGTGTCAAATGAGAGTCCCATTGGACGAACATTTGATTCCGGTGTTACATCCATTCAAATCTTTGAGGTAGAGCGGAACGGTTTTGTTTTATGGCATCCCACGCCCGAACGGACATTTATTTCTCGAAGTTTTCTTTTTCAAGATTTTTGAATGCAGTGGACAGCATCAGCTTGATCCTGTTGAGCTGGTTTACTTCACTTGCTCCGGGATCGAAGTCGATTGCGACGATGTTGGATTCCGGGTGTCTTCTTCTCAGCTCTTTGATTACGCCTTTTCCTACTACATGGTTCGGCAGGCAGGCAAAGGGCTGTGTGCAGACGATGTTTCCTGCGCCGTTGTGGATCAGCTCCAGCATCTCGCCGGTCAGGAACCATCCTTCTCCGGTCTGATTTCCGATGGAAACGATTTTGGAGGCCATTTTAGCCAGATCCTCAATGTGTGCCGGCGGAGCAAAGTGTTTGCTTGCGGCAAATGCTCTGGAAGCAGGACCGCGCAGCCACTCCACGGCTTTGATTCCCAGATTCCCGATCAGTGCTTTTGACTTTTTGAATCCCAGGTGGGAGACCTTGAAGTTCTGGTTATAGAAGCAGTACTGCATAAAGTCGATCAGGTCAGGAACGACTGCTTCAGCTCCTTCTGCTTCCAGCAGATCTACCAGATGGTTGTTGGCAGCAGGAAGGAATTTTACCAGGATTTCACCTACCACACCGACACGGGGCTTCTTAATATTGAGAATTTCGATATTGTCAAAGTCGTTGATAATGTCGCGGCAGAGCTTCCGGAATTTCCGGCGGGACGGGTATCCCTCGGATACAAATTTCTGGACCACTTCCACCCATTTCCGGTGAATCGTATTTGTAGTGCCGGGCACTGCCTCATAAGGACGCATCCGGTAAACACATTTCATAAAAATATCACCGAATACTGCCGCGTATGCGATTCGCACAGCAAGAGGCAGGGTGATCTTGAATCCCGGATTGGCCTCCAGCCCGCTTAAATTGATGGAGATCACCGGTATGTGTCCGTATCCGGCTTTCTTCAGGGCACGGCGGATAAAACCGATATAGTTGGATGCGCGGCAGCCTCCTCCGGTCTGGCTGATGATAACCGCCAGATGATCGGTGTCATAATTTCCGGAAAGGATAGCGTCCATAATCTGTCCGACAACGATCAGCGATGGATAGCAGGCATCATTGTTAACATATTTAAGCCCCATGTCCACGGCCTGACGGTTGTCGTTCGGAAGCACTTCGATCTTGTATCCTGCGGCTCTGAAAGCGGGCTCCAGAAGTTCGAAGTGGATCGGTGACATCTGGGGGCAGAGGATCGTATGGGTTTTGCGCATTTCTTTCGTAAACGGGATTTTTTCGATGGAAGCCGGACGTATGGTGCGTTCTGCCTTTTTCTGTTCCCTGACGCGGATGGCCGCAAGCAGAGAACGGACACGGATACGGGCAGCGCCCAGATTGTTGACTTCGTCGATTTTCAGCGTCGTATAAATTTTATCAGAACCGGTCAGAATATCTGCCACTTCATCCGTAGTTACGGCGTCCAGTCCGCAGCCGAAGGAATTCAGCTGGATCAGATCCAGATTTTCCGTTGTTTTTACATAATTCGCCGCTGCGTACAGGCGGGAATGATACATCCACTGGTCCATAACATTTAAAGGACGTTCTACCGGATTCAAATGGGAGACAGAATCTTCTGTCAGCACGGCAATATTGTAGGATGTGATCATTTCCGGCAGACCGTGGTTCACTTCCGGATCAATATGGTACGGACGTCCGGCAAGAACAATACCTCTGCTTCCTGTCTCATTCAGGAATTTAATGGTTTCCTCGCCTTTCCTGCGCATATCCTCACGGCAGGCGGCAAGTTCTGTCCATGCATCATGAACGGCAGATCTGATTTCTTTTTCGCTTAATGAGAATTTTTTACCCAGCTCTTCAATCAGGCGGTAGGAGAGAGTCTCCTCACTCTGAAAAGAAAGGAACGGATGGATAAAGTCAACTTCCCCGTTTACGATAGGGTCCATATTGTTTTTGATATTTTCCGGATAGGACGTTACAATCGGGCAGTTGTAATGGTTGTTAGCATCTTCAAACTCGTTCCGCTCATAGGGAACAGACGGGTAAAAAATATGTTTTACACCATTGTTGATCAGCCACTGTACATGTCCGTGAGCCAGTTTTGCCGGATAGCACTCGGATTCGCTGGGAATGGATTCGATCCCCAGCTCATAAATCTTCCTGGTAGAAGACGGGGAGAGAACCACCCGGAAGCCCAGATTCGTGAAAAATGTAAACCAGAACGGATAGTTTTCATATATGTTCAATACCCGGGGAATACCGATTGTCCCCCTTTTTGCGTCTCCTTCTGAAAGCGGTTCGTAGTCAAAATACCGGTGAAGCTTGTAGTCAAACAGGTTCGGCATGGTATTCTTTGATTTTTCTTTGCCGAGACCGCGCTCACAGCGGTTTCCTGTAATAAACTTACGTCCGCCGCTGAAATGGTTGATCGTCAGACGGCAGTTGTTGGTACATCCGCGGCACTTTGTCATGGTTGTGGAGTACTCCATGGATTTGATATCATCAATGGAGAGCATGGTAGTGCCTTCGCAGTCCGTATATCTTTCTCTGGCGATCAGGGCGGCTCCAAAAGCGCCCATGATACCGGCAATGTCCGGGCGGATTGCCTCGCAGTCCGCAATTTTTTCAAAGCTTCTCAGAACGGCATTATTATAGAAGGTACCGCCCTGAACGACAATATGATTTCCAAGTTCCTGCGCGCTGGATACTTTAATTACTTTAAAAAGCGCGTTTTTGATAACGGAGTAAGCCAGGCCGGCAGAAATATCCGCTACGGAAGCGCCCTCTTTCTGAGCCTGCTTTACTTTTGAATTCATAAATACAGTACAGCGGGTTCCCAGATCAATGGGATTCTGAGCATAAAGAGCCTCATGGGCAAAATCTTCTACCGAATAATTCAGAGATTTTGCAAAAGTTTCAATGAACGAACCGCATCCGGAAGAACATGCCTCATTGAGCTGTACACTGTCAACGGTCTGATTTTTGATCTTGATACATTTCATATCCTGGCCGCCGATATCCAGAATACAGTCTACATCCGGTTCAAAGAATGCCGCGGCATAGTAATGAGCTACTGTCTCTACTTCGCCTTCATCCAGCATAAGAGCCGCCTTGATCAGGGCCTCCCCATATCCGGTGGAACAGGAATGTACAATTTCAACTCCCTCCGGAAGCTGGGAATAGATGTCTTTAATGGCGGAGATGGTTGTTCCCAGAGGATCTCCGTCATTATTGTGGTAAAAGGAGTAAAGCAGAGTTCCGTCTTCGCCTACAAGAGCCGCTTTTGTTGTGGTTGAGCCGGCATCGATTCCCAGAAACGCTTTCCCACGATATGTCGCGAGATCTTTTACCGGCACCTGATGTTTTGCGTGGCGGGCAGTGAATGCTTCATATTCTGCATTTGTGGCAAATAAGGGTTCCAGACGGTCTACTTCAATTTCCATCTTTACTTTCCGCTCAAGACGGTTCTGAAGTTCCCGAAGAGCAACCGGGGTATCCTTTTTTGAATTCAGTGCAGAGCCGATGGCAGCAAACAGATGCGAATGGTTCGGCGCAATAATATGCTCGTCATCCAGTTTCAGAGTACGGATGAAAGCGGCGCGGAGCTCTGAAAGGAAGTGAAGCGGTCCCCCGAGGAAAGCCACATGTCCGCGGATCGGTTTTCCGCAGGCAAGACCGCTGATGGTCTGGTTTACTACTGCCTGAAAAATGGACGCTGCCAGGTCTTCCTTTGACGCACCGTCATTGATCAGGGGCTGGATGTCAGACTTGGCGAATACACCGCAGCGGGCTGCAATCGAATAAAGCGCCTTATAATTCTTCGCATATTCATTCAGGCCGGATGCATCTGTCTGAAGCAGGGAAGCCATCTGGTCAATGAAGGATCCTGTACCTCCGGCACAGACGCCGTTCATTCTCTGTTCTACATTTCCGCCTTCAAAATAAATGATCTTTGCATCCTCGCCGCCCAGCTCAATGGCAACATCGGTCTGAGGCGCATAGTCCTGAAGCGCTGTGGATACAGCAATAACTTCCTGAACAAAAGGTACGCCGAGATTTTTGGCAAGCGTCAGTCCGCCGCTGCCGGTAATTACCGGAGAGACATAGATCGGCCCCAGTTTATAGAGCGCGCGTCCAAGCAGGTCTGAAAGTGTCTCCTGAATATTTGCATAATGCCGTTCATAGTCGGAGAAGAGCACCTCATTTTCTTCGTCCAGAATCGCTATTTTAACTGTTGTGGAACCGATGTCGATTCCCAGAGTATGTAATTCTTTCGGATTCATAGTATGATCTCCAATCTTCTGTGTAATAAATATATGTGAGTTTCTACATATTAAATGTAATTTTAGATTTACAGCAATATACATTATACGACAGGAATCGGGAAAAGACAATTGTCATTATTATGCGGGATTGGCAGATTCTGCTTCTGCTTATGGATATTTTACATAAAGTTTATATGAAAGCACGGAAGAGGAGGTAACATCTGTTTGACAAACCTTGTATGTGACGGTACAATTACACATGGAAATAGAAAGAAAAAATCAAAGAAAGTTAGGGGTAATACAGTTGAACTGGCTTGACAAATTAGAAAGAAAGTTAGGACGTTTTGCAATTCCGAATCTGACGGTATATCTGCTGGTCGGCTATGTGATCGGCTTCGGCATCGTGAATCTGATGCGTGATATGGTAGGATATCTTACACTGGAACCGGCTCTGATATTAAGAGGGCAGGTATGGCGGCTGATCTCCTGGGTGCTGATCCCGCCTACCGACAACCTGATCTCTCTTGTATTTCTGGTACTTTTGTATTATTCGCTGGGTACGGCTCTGGAAAGAACATGGGGAAGTTTCCGGTATAATGTATATATTTTTTCCGGACTCCTGTTTACTGTACTGGCTGTATTCGGACTGTATGCGTTTTATTATTTCAGATATGGAGTGGAAGTACCCCTGTCTGCAGTCGGCCTGATCGGCACAAATTATATTACCATGTCCATTTTCCTGGCATTTGCGGTAATCTATCCCGATATGGAAGTCATGCTGTACTTTATTCTGCCGATAAAAATGAAGTGGATGGCGCTGGTATATGTAGTGCTGGCCGGATATGATTTTATTAATGGAGGTATCGGCATAAGGGCGGCAATTGGTGCATCGCTTCTGAATTTTGTTATCTTTTTCCTGTCTACGCGGAACTATAAGAGATTTGGCCCGAGAGAACAGGCGCGGAAGGCAAAATTTAAAAAGCAGTCAAGACCCCATATGACTTATACGAACGGCGCGCATCATCGATGTGCGGTGTGCGGCCGGACGGAACTGGATGACCCGTGTCTGGAATTCAGGTTCTGTTCCAAATGCAACGGAAACTATGAATACTGTCAGGATCATCTCTTTACGCATGAGCATGTCAAATAGTGGGAAAACTTAAAATAAAAGACATGATGCATATGAGGGAAGTCTGTTTTGTATAAAAGGAGGATGTACATGAAGAAGACGAAAGTGGTCTGCACAATGGGCCCGAATACAAATGATAGAGAACTGCTCAGAAAGCTTATCCAGAATGGCATGGATGTGGCAAGGTTCAACTTTTCACATGGAGATCATGCCGAGCATAAACACAGAATGGATCTGGTAAAGCAGCTCCGGGAAGAAGAGCATACAAATACTGCCATACTGCTTGATACAAAAGGACCGGAGATCCGGACCGGTACTCTCAGGGATGGAAAGAAGGTTATGCTCAACACCGGAGACACTTTTACGCTCACCGTAGAAGAGATCGTGGGAGATAATAAAAAAGTATCCATCTCTTATCCGGGGCTGGTGGAAGACGTGGATACCGGCAGCACGATTCTGATTGATGACGGCCTGATTGGCCTGAAGGTGCAGCACAGGAAAGAAAAAGAACTTGTGTGTGAAGTTGTCAACGGCGGTGAGCTGGGTGAAAAAAAAGGCGTCAACGTACCTAATGTGGCAGTCCGCCTTCCGGCAATTACAGAAAAAGATAAGGACGATATCCGCTTTGGTGTGGAACAGGGAATTGATTTTATTGCGGCCTCTTTTGTGAGGAATGCAGAGTGTGTCCTTGAGATCAAGGCTTTTCTGAAGGAACTGAATGCTCCTTACACACCGGTTATCGCCAAAATTGAAAATGCCGAGGGAATCCGGAACATTGATGAAATTATCCGGGCGGCAGATGGAGTAATGGTTGCAAGAGGGGATCTGGGAGTTGAGATCCCGGCCGAAGAGGTCCCCTATCTCCAGAAAATGATTATTCAGAAATGCAACAGTAACTTCAAGACAGTTATTACTGCGACACAGATGCTGGATTCCATGATCCGCAATCCCCGCCCGACAAGAGCGGAAGTTACGGATGTGGCAAACGCAGTTTACGACGGAACTGACGCGGTGATGCTTTCCGGCGAGACGGCAGCGGGAAAATATCCGCTGGAGGCTCTCCAGATGATGATTCATATTATTGAAAATACGGAGCAGCATCTGGAATACGACAGAATGCTGGAAAAGGCCTATGGCCGGCTGAAAAGCAGTCTCTCCAGCGCTATCGGATATTCCTCCGTTCTGGCGGCGGCTAATCTGGACGCCAAATGTATTATTACGCCGTCTGTTTCAGGCGCTACCACAAGAGTTGTATCCAATCTGAGACCAAAACAGATGATTCTGGGCGTGACCCCGAATGAGAGGGCGCTGCGAAGAATGTCTATTTACTGGGGAGTTGTTCCGTTAAAATCCATGCAGTTCAGCACAACAGACGATATTTGTAACGGCGCCATAGAACTGGCTCTGGTAAAACAGTATGTGGAGCCGGGGGATGTGGTTGTACTTACCGCCGGGATCCCTTCATCCAATATACTACAGGAGAGAACATCTTCAAGCAATATGATGCGGATCGCTACGGTGGAATAGCCAGACGGGTCCGGCAGAAATACAAGAAGGAGAAAAATAATAATGAACAAAAGGCCATTTGTGACAAAAGAACAGGTTGAGGAGATTGTGAAAACCTATCCTACACCTTTTCATATTTATGACGAAAAAGGAATCAGGGAAAATGTGAAGGCGCTGAAAGAGGCTTTTTCCTGGAATCCGGGATATAAGGAATATTTTGCTGTAAAAGCTACGCCGAATCCGTTTCTTATTGATATTTTAAAAGAATACGGCTGCGGCTGCGACTGTTCTTCCTATACAGAACTTATGCTTTCAGAGGCGGTCGGCGTGACAGGGCAGGATATTATGTTTTCCTCCAATGATACCCCGGCGGAAGATTTTGCCCTTGCGGACAAACTGGGCGCGATCATTAATCTGGACGATATTACTCACATTGATTTTCTGGAAAAGACCATCGGACATATTCCTGAGACGATCAGCTGCCGATACAATCCGGGGGGACTGTTTAAAATCAGCAATGATATTATGGATAATCCGGGAGACGCCAAATACGGCATGACAACGGAGCAGATCACGGACGCATACAGGATTCTGAAGGAAAAAGGCGCGAAAGAGTTCGGTCTTCACGCTTTTCTGGCCAGCAATACTGTAACCAATGACTATTATCCGATGCTGGCAAAAGTTCTGTTTGAACAGGCTGTACGTCTTGCAAAAGAAACAGGAGTGCATATAGGTTTTATCAACTTGTCCGGCGGCATCGGCATTCCTTACAGACCGGATCAGGAACCGAATGATATTTATGCCATTGGGGAAGGTGTGCGTAAAGTGTATGAAGAAGTCCTTGTTCCGGCAGGAATGGGAGATGTTGCGATCTATACCGAGCTCGGACGGTATATGCTGGGACCATACGGCGGGCTTGTGACCAAAGCGATCCATGAGAAACATACGTATAAAGAGTATATTGGTGTGGATGCCTGTGCTGTAAATCTCATGCGCCCGGCCATGTACGGCGCATATCATCACATTACTGTGCTGGGAAAAGAGGATGCATCCTGCGATCATAAATATGACGTATCCGGCTCCCTCTGTGAAAATAATGACAAATTCGCCATTGACAGAATGCTGCCGAAGGTTGATATGGGTGACTATCTGTTTATTCATGATGCAGGAGCCCACGGGTTCTCCATGGGATATAATTATAACGGAAAACTCAGATCTGCAGAGCTTCTGCTCCGGGAAGACGGAAGTGTACGGATGATCCGGCGGGCGGAAACTCCTTCAGATTATTTCGCGACATTTGATTGCTTTCCGATCGGGGAGAAACTCATAAAAAAATGAAAAACAGTTGAAAAATCAACATGAATATGATAAGATTTTAGTCGGCCAGAGAGAGCGGTACATCGGCTCTCTCTGCTTTATTAGCCGCTGTGGCGGAATTGGCAGACGCACTTGACTCAAAATCA
>DWZZ01000022.1 GCA_019117305.1 Candidatus Mediterraneibacter merdigallinarum
TTTTTATAAGACGGATTCAGAAGAAGGGGACAGGGAATCCGGATTCCGTTCCATGAGTTAAGATAAATAACGAAGACTGGGAATCAGCTAAAAGCGGGATTTACGGCGGGCTAACTCGCTGCGCTCGGACAGAGCCCGCCGCCAATCCTGACGCTGATTCTCAGTCTTCTATTTATCTAAACTCATTCCAGAGTCATCCGGATGCCCTGTCCCCTTCTTCTGAAAGGTGCATCAGAAAACTCCCCGGCCTCCCGTTTTTCCATTCCCCAGTCCGGAAAATCCCCTCGCAGTTCCTCATAAGGCAAAAAAGGCAGGGAGTTTTAGCGGCGAGGGCGGCGGATGTTCCGGGCAGGGAGTTCGGATGCTCTGAATCTTTGGAATTGCCGGGGGATACTGCTGAGTGGATTCAGAGATACAAACAGTCGGCGAAGTACAGTCTTCGTTTTTCTGCCTGAATCCGGAATTGTGTGAAGGAGAAGTCAGCCGGGAGAGACTGCAACAAGCCACTGGGGGAAGTACTGCGTACTGCATAGAACGAGCAGGAAGAAGCTGAAAATGAAGCGTGAAGCCATAAAGAAATGGATATGGGAGCATATGCATGAAAGCATAGCAGAGACCATCAAAGCGTTAAATGAAAAGCTGACAGGGCATTACAGGTACTATGGAATCTATGGGAATTATATAGGATTACAGAAGTATTACAAATATGTCCGCCAGGAGTTATGGAAGAGCAAGAGACGCAGAGACCAGACTTGCTGTCGGGAAATTCTGGATCAGCTGGATAAGAGAAAGATCCGGAAACTTTCCCCGTCTTTTACAGATCGTCTGCTTTTTGAACTGCTTCCTCTGCAGACAAGACCTGCCAGAGAGCTTGCAATGCGTGTGCTGGAATACGGCAGATGCGATTGGAATGAACCGGATGACAGGGGCGTGCCGCTTTATAAAGTGATAATCCAGAGCGGCAGGGCAGAGCTGGCGGCAAAGGCGGCAGCCGGACTGAGAAAAAAGGACGCGGAAAATCCGGAACTTGCTCCGGCATGGGCTGAACTGCTTTCCTGGCTTCTGTCGAAACAGCAGCGGGCTGCCGCTTTGGTTATGCTGAAAAAGGCGTTCTGAAATATATGGAAAAAGAAGATCTGGACGAGGTGTTTGGACTGCTCATCTCCTATCAGGATCTGAAACTTCTTGATACTGCGGTCAGGTATATAAAAAACATTCCGGTGAAACAGATTTCTTTACCGGAAAGCCTTTCTGATTACCGGTTTATGAGAGAACTGCTGAACCGCTATACAAAGTATATTGAAATAAAGGACAATGAAAAAAATTTGTGGAATCTTTCTCTCATCTGCGAAGCGGAAGGCATGGCGGAACAGCTTTTGAAAAAGACAAAGGATTATCAGTATCTTCCCAGGCTGGCGGAGGGCAGTGATAAAATGTTCAGGCAGCTCCTTCATATCCGCTGCAGGAATATACTTGATGAAGTGAAAAAGGAAGTGCTTTACGGCGCGCTGAAAAGCGATGCCTGGAAGGAACGGTTCGAACTTCTGGCCGGAAAAGGATGGAAGAAGAGCAGTCAGAACAGGAAAGAAGAGATCTGTCTGGGCGATGAATATCTGAAAAGACTGGAGATAAAGAAATATACGTCAGGAAGGAAAGGACATCTGGAACAGATCAATGACAGGGCAAGATTAAGATTTATAAAAAATTATGAGGAATGTGCGAAAGTTCAGAAAAAACAGACCGGTGCTAGCGGTAGTGTTCGCACAGATACTCCAGTATAGTATCAATCCCCATAAGAGTAAAATTTTTATACAGATTATTCATTTCTTCCTCACTCAGCAGATTAAGGCGGCGGGCGATTCGTTCCCGCTCCTGTTTTGTTGGGGTAAATGTGGCTTCAATCCGGTTCATTATTTCTTTGTAACATATATATTTTTCCATACTGCCACCCATTCATAAAATGTACTTTTTATTATTTCGTTTTCCGATTATACTGAAATAAATATAAAAAAGAACTGTGTCTGAAAAGTGACGGATTTATGGAAAATACAGGAAAAAACTGTGAAATGATCCGGAGAATCCGGTATACGGGTCCGGAAGACACTGAAGAAAGGAATAGAACAACGATGGAGAACACACAAAATCTGCTGCTTGATTTTTCACATGTTTATCCGGAAGGAGTCGAAAAACGGGCGAAGAATCTGAAAAGAATCGATATGAGCGATATCAGCGGAACCGATATGTACTGTTCGAAAGAAGCAGAACAGAAGATCCGGAAACGACTGAAACCATACGGTCCACAGGGAATACACTTCCTTGATAACGGAAATTATCATTATATGACAAAATTTTTTACAGAGAAAATCGGAGAACCTTTTTCGCTGGTCTTATTTGACCATCACAACGATATGCAGCAGTCGCTTATCCATGAACTGACAAGCTGCGGAAGCTGGGCAGGCGAGCTGCTCAGGGAAAATTCCCGCCTGAAGCAGATGATTCTGATCGGCCCTGATCCGGAAAGTATCAGACCGGTTCCCGCGCGGCTGCGGGAAAAAATAATCTGTATCAGTGTGGAAGAGAGCGAAGAACATACGGCGGAAGCGGAAATAAAGAAAATCAATCTGAAACTTCCGGCCTATATATCTGTCGACAAAGACGTATTGAACCGATATAATGCCAGAACAAACTGGAATCAGGGAAATATGTCTGTCACTACGCTGAAAAAGCTTCTCCGGGAGGTGTTCCGGCATCAGAAGGTTATCGGGGTTGATATCTGCGGAGAGTGCAGCCTGCAGGAACCGTTTCCGGAGTTCCTGGAAGACGAACGGATCAATGATGTGACAAATCAGATTCTGTATCATTTCCTTTCCGAACGCCGGTTTCTGGCGTGATAATTCCGAGAAGCGCTGATTTCCCGGGGTAGCAGACCGGGGAGCGGAAAGCGGAAGCTTTCAGTGTCAGAGCAGGCCGCGGATAAAAAGTCACCTGCGGTCCGGGTTGTAGAAAAAACATAAATATGGTAAAAAAGAAAGGGAAACTATGGAAAGCAGATTTTTCATGCAGCCCGGGAGGCAAGGGGAAATCTCTTTCGCTTTGCTTTATAGAAAGGATATGCGGAGGATAGGGACAATGAGGCGGAGAACAGACAGTCAGAATATGATTCTTCTGATAATTGTGGCGTTATTCTGGTTTGCCCAGTATGCATACATACCATATCAGACAACTTATCTGACCGTATCCGGGGCCGCGGGAAGTATAGTCGGAATCGCTGTCGGCGCCTATGGGATCTTACAGCTGATCCTTCGACTGCCGGTGGGCGTGTGCGCGGACCGGGTCGGAAGGCACAGGCCTTTTATTATGGCGGGGACCGCAGCATCCGGAGCAGTATCTCTGTTCCGGGTTTTTCTGTGTAATGAGCGGGGATTTATGGCTGCGAATCTGCTGTCGGGTCTTGCCTCTGCCATGTGGATCTCTTTTATGGTATTTTACACGGGAAAATTCGGAAAAGAGGATCAGCAGAGAGCCACAAGCCGGATTGTGATGTTTAATAATCTGGGCATGCTGCTGGGCTTTACTGCAAGTACGCTTTGCTATTCCGGAATTGGCATGAGAAACCTCTGCCTGTTTAGCGTGGCGGCCGGGGGAATGGCATTCTGCCTTTCTCTTCTTCTGAAAGAAGAGAAAAGAAGCGGGGTCTCAGCGGCCGGAATGGAGGCAGGGTATCTGGTTCTGGCGGGAATCGCGGCTGCGGGGATTATAATCGCGAAAGTATATTACTGCGGAAAGAGAAGTGCTGACATATAAGCAGGAATACAGAAACAGAACGATATTTTTCTTGTGTTCAGAGAAACAATCTGCTATACTACATGAAGTTTCATAAACTGGTTCGAAATCCTCCCAGTATAAAAAACTAGGCTTAAACAGACAT
>DWZZ01000023.1 GCA_019117305.1 Candidatus Mediterraneibacter merdigallinarum
TCAGAAGGATCTGAAGGGTCGGAGGGATCCGTGGGCTCAGAAGGATCTGAAGGGTCGGAGGGATCCGTAGGCTCAGAAGGATCTGAAGGGTCGGAGGGATCCGAGGGTTCAGAAGGATCTGAAGGGTCGGAAGGATCCGAAGGTTCAGAAGGTTCTTCGATTGGCCCTGCATAGTTGGGAATATCCGGCTGCTCCAATGTGGCAGAGGTACTTTTATTGATTACATTCCACAGCTGGTAAATGCTGCTGTCGGATTTTTCTGTCAGAACCAGGTTGTTGCCGCTGGTCATATCATCATTTGCGATGCCAATAGCCAGTCCGGAGGCTTTGTTGATAAAGCGTGCGGATCCGTCTGCATCTTCCAGAGACCAGAGCTGCGTCTGATCCTCTTCGTTCCCGGTTACAAGCATAACTCTTGTTCCTGCGGACGTGCCGCTGTTCTGAGGAGCCAGAACCATATCCGGGTTTTCCAGGGGTGAGATACGGAAGTATCCCTCTCCGGCCGGGGTGATCTTCCAGCTGTTCCGATCACTGTCTACTGTATTCCAGATTACACCGTTATCCCAGTTTTCCCATACGCTGGCGCCGTCTGCAATGCTGATTACACGGAAGTATGTATTGGCAAAGTCATGGCCGGCTTTGGGAATCAGGGCTGTATTCCGTGTAAGATTATTGATCCGCCAGGCCGGTGCGTCCTCTTCGTCTACCAGCTGAAGCGGAGTGCCGCTTGTAACGGAGGAGGAAAATCCAAGCGCCTGACCTGTAGCAGCCTGAACCAGTTTGCCGGTAGTACTTTCAACCGGTACAAAGGCCCACAGCTGTTCCGGATCAGTGATATCCGCCTCTGTCAGAGCTACTGTGCTGCCGTTTACAGGCGCCAGAGCCTGAGCGCCGTCCAGGGTAGTAATATGGAAGCCTTCTTCTGTAAGTGTCAGCTTCCAGCTGTTAATGGTTTCGTCGCCGTAATTCCACCATAACACTACTCCGTTATACTGCTCCAGATGGTATTCTGTGCCGTCTTCACCATCGTAGAGAATTTTAAAGGTGTCGGTTTCATAGTTGTGGGTACTGTCTCCGGTTTCAGAGGGAACAAATACATCATCATAATTATCCGGAATAGTGGAAGGATCCCACGGATCGTCCAGAAAATCTTCCGGGAAAATCTTATCAAAGAAAGCATAGGTCTCGGGATCATACTTTAACAGGTCTTCCCGGGTATTGACCGGACCGCGTACGCCGTCTGTCCAGTCCGGACTTTCTTCCATTACACTGAACCAGATCGTACACATGGTAGCAAAGAATTCATCTGCGTTTGAGATGGCATAGGTGTTTGGCCACATGCCAAGAGCTCTGCGGCTGTTGTACAGAGCCATAAATTCATCGTGGAGGGACTGATCTTCCAGCAGATCCATGCCCAGCGATTTTACAGAGTGACCGAACTCGTGAACAAGAATGTTTTCGTTGCGGTAGCCTGTCTGATTCTCGCCTTCCAGCACTCTAATTACGTTTTTCTCTGCAATAGAGGAAACTCCGCCGTTGTATTCATTTCCGCCGTAGCCTTCTACCTCATACATATCCGGATCCCAGGCGCTTCGGTGTTCCGGAATGAAGTAGGCGTTTTCATCCGGCCCGTAGAGCGCCATAGACGCGCCGTATTCTGCCATCCGGGCCGCGATGCCGTTTTCCGTTTTGCCAAGCATGTGATCAATCTGATCTGCTGCCGCGGCCAGACTGTCCGGCTGCACATTGTCGCTGGCCTTGACAACGATGCCTGTTTCGGATGTATAGAACTGCGTGTAATAGTTCTCATAGTCTACATCATAGGTGGCAGGTTCAGCGCTGTTGCCGTCGGTATCCTCGATGGTATTTCCTTCAACTATTTCCAGGGTAATCGGCTGGGATTCATCTACTGTACCATCGAAGCCGATACTGCTGAGAGCATAGCCGTCAAAATACATCGTGTTCCAGTTCCCGGTAAGAAGCTGAAATTCATTTTCCCCGTTCTTTAAGATGTAGTTGTCCGTCTCAATGGAATTCTGAACCTCCTGATCCCAGCGGATCTCCAGATAGTTGCGTTCTTTCAGAATACGCACATCTGTAATCCGGGGAGCGGTTCCGTCCGTATCGGAAGTCTCTGCATAAGCGACACCGGGCGGAACAGTGGTGATTGCAAGAGAACATGCTGCAATCAGCGCAAGATGTTTTCGCTTTCTGCGCATTTTTATTGCACCTCCTTATTTGGCTTCTTATTATGAAAATCCTCTCGCATAACAGCCCTGCAGAGGACATTTCATACATAATGAATAGTGAAGATTCATAAAAAATTCACAAATATACATATATATACAATAATTTATTTGGAGAATATTGTCAAGAAAACGTTATACGTTTTACATGCTCCGGGAAAAGAAGAAGAATTTACCCAAATGGAAATACTTTTTATCTGTTCGGCAGAAGAAGAGATAAATTGCTTGACCGTACAATAAAGGAAGTATATTATATGATCAACAGTTAAACATATGTTTAATTAATAAAAAGTGAAAGAAAGGGAAAGGATGGGAACACCGTGAAAAAATCTTATAAGATTGAAGTGGACTGTGCAAACTGTGCAAATAAAATGGAGGACGCGGCAAAGCGTACCGCAGGAGTGAAAGATGCAAGCGTTAATTTTATGATGCTGAAGATGAACGTAGAATTTGAAGAAGGACAGAATCCGAAAGAAGTAATGAAGGAGGTTCTCAGAAACTGTAAAAAAGTTGAGGATGACTGCGAGATTTATATCTGACAGAAACAGAAAAGCTTCCTGCTTCACAATGTGCGAAGCGGCTGTTCGGTCATGTGCAGGCAGCGAAGCGGATAGGGAATGTGAGGTGAATCTGCTGTGAATAAAAAACAGAAAAAAATGTTAATCCGTATTCTTATTTCCGCGGTTCTTCTGATCGGGCTGAATTTTGTCCCGGTTACAGGAATTGTAAGATTCCTTCTGTATCTGGTGCCATATCTGGTGATTGGCTATGATATTCTGCTGAAGGCACTGAAGGGAATTAAGAACAGACAGGTTTTTGATGAGAATTTTTTAATGGCCGTAGCTACGGTCGGCGCAATCGCCCTTGCTGTCTATGATCAGAGCGGGGATTATACAGAAGCGGTTGCAGTTATGCTGTTTTATCAGATCGGCGAGCTGTTCCAGAGCTATGCCGTCGGAAAAAGCCGCCGCAATATCAGCGAACTGATGGATATCCGCCCGGATTACGCAAATATAGAAAAAGACGGGAAACTGGAGAAGGCAGATCCGGATGAAGTGGAGATCGGAAGTATCATTGTCGTTCAGCCGGGAGAAAAGGTGCCCATTGACGGCGTCATCACCGAGGGGCGTTCCAGTCTGAATACCAGCGCTCTGACCGGCGAGAGCCTGCCCAGGGACGCCGGGACAGGAGACGAGATTATCAGCGGCTGCATCAATATGACAGGTGTGCTGAAGATCCGGACAACGAAGGAATTCGGAGAATCTACAGTTTCAAAGATCCTGGATCTTGTGGAGAACGCAAGTTCCCGCAAGTCCCGTTCCGAGGCGTTTATATCCAGATTCGCAAGAGTCTATACGCCGGCTGTATGCTGCGCCGCGCTGGCGCTGGCATTTCTTCCGCCTCTGGTGCGGATGCTGGGCCTGGGTCTGGCGCCGGAGTGGGGGACCTGGATTTACCGGGCTCTTACTTTCCTTGTAATCAGCTGTCCGTGTGCCCTTGTGATCAGTATTCCGCTGAGTTTCTTTGCGGGGATCGGAGGAGCCAGCAAGGCAGGAGTTCTGGTAAAAGGTTCCAATTATCTGGAGACTCTGTCTCAGACAAAGATTGTCGTATTCGATAAGACCGGCACGCTGACCCAGGGCGTTTTCGAAGTCAACGGAATCCATCACAATGAACTGGAAGACGAAAAACTGGTGGAATATGCGGCGCTTGCCGAGAGCGCGTCCTCCCATCCTATCAGCAGAAGTCTTCAGAAGGCATACGGCAAAGAGATTGACCGGGCCCGGGTATCTGATATCAGAGAGATCAGCGGAAACGGCGTGATCGCGAAAGTAGACGGGACAGAGGTCGCTGCGGGAAATGATAAACTGATGCGTTATCTTGGCATTCCGTATATCGGCTGCCATTCCGTGGGAACGATTATCCATATGGCGATTGATGGAAAATATGCGGGGCATATTGTGATCTCAGATGTAATCAAGCCGCATTCCGGAGAGGCTGTCCGCCAGCTGAAAAAAGCCGGGGTCCGCAGAACAGTCATGCTTACCGGCGATGCGGCGAAGGTGGCTGATCAGGTGGCAGAGACTCTGGGACTGGACGAAGTGTACAGCGAACTTCTCCCGGCAGATAAGGTGGAAAAGGTGGAAGAGCTGATCCGCAGGAAACCGGAGAATGCGAAACTTGCCTTTGTAGGCGACGGCATCAATGACGCTCCTGTTCTGGGCCGTGCAGATATCGGAATCGCCATGGGAGCTATGGGTTCCGATGCGGCGATTGAAGCGGCTGATGTAGTCCTTATGGATGACGATCCTCTGCAGATTGCAAAAGCGATCAAGATTTCCAGAAAATGTCTGCGGATCGTTTATCAGAACATTGTTTTCGCAATCGGTATCAAACTGATCTGTCTTGCTCTGGGGGCGCTGGGATTTGCGGACATGTGGCTGGCCATCTTTGCCGATGTAGGCGTTATGATTCTGGCCGTTCTGAACGCGATCCGGGCACTGTTTGTAAAGAAGCTCTGAGAGAAAGAATTCAGAGAGCCGTTAAAAAGATAAAAGGCTCCGACAGAAGATCTGCCGGAGCGGAAGAATCATGTTCAGCGGAATATTTTCCCGCAGATCCAGTGTGTAAAAGGAGCTGCGGCAAACATATTCCAGAAGAACGCCATGGGGAAGTTTTTCAGAACTGTCCCTGCCCAGATGGCAGGCAGCCGGCTTACCGGCATGCCTGCCATTATTATATTGAATAAAATCGTCGCTACCATACTCATGGTCGGACACATAACAGCAATGGTTCCTGCCTGACGCAGAAGATTTCAAAGGTAATTTTGCACAAAAAAGAAAGGATGAAATTATTATTTATGATGAAAAACAAATTTACAGTAGACAAATGAAATGTGAACTGGTAGTATGTATACGTAAATCAAGTTTGTTATTACGTAAGGGTAAGCAAGACTGTTTATAATACTGAATGGAGGGTATTGTAGACAGTTTTTTATTTTGCAGAAAAGCCGTACTGAATTCCATTGCTTACCGGGGAGGCAGGAGCAGGTGAAAATTCTCAGAGTTCTGAATACAAATGCAGTGGTATCGACGGATCCGCATGGGCAGGAAATTATTATTACCGGGGCAGGAATCGGATTTAAAAAGAAAAAGGGAGAGGAACTTGATAAATCCCTTGTGGAAAAAATATACTGTCTGAAAAGCAGGGAAGATAATTACCGGCTGCAGGAAGTGGTAAGAGAAATTTCGGAAAAATATCTGGAAATTGCCGGAAAAGTTGTGGCATCTGCCCGAGAAGCCGGTCTGAAGATCCGGGATGCGCTTTATGTAACCCTGACCGACCATATTAATTCTGCTGTGGAACGATACCAGAGCGGAATCAGTCTGAAAAACATGATGCGTCATGAGATCAGAAAGTTTTACCCCCAGGAATATAAACTGGGACAGAAGGCGATCGGATGGATAGAAAATATGACAGGGATTGATCTCGGAGATGATGAAGCCGCCTTTATTGCCATGCATATTATTTCTTCCGAGTTTGAGACAAATGAAGTGTCGGATGTGCAGAAGATTACCGGGCTGATGAATGCTATCATCAAGATTGTCAAAATGCATTTTAAGATAGAATTTAATGAGGATTCGGTATCATACCAGAGATTTCTGACGCATTTGAAATTTTTCTCCGCCAGGGTTATGGACGGGGAAGTTTATCAGGACAGCATGGAAGAGATTTACCGGGCAATGGTGGCTCAGAACAGGCGGGCATACACCGGTGTGGAAAAAGTTGATCAGTTTATCAGGAAGCAGTACGGATATAAATTAAGTATTGATGAAGAACTGTATCTGTTAATACACATAAAAAGAATACTGGACGAACAGCAGGGCTAGTCCGCAGGTTTGTTATTATTCAGTTAAGCAAGACCTGATCGCGGAGGGCGCATATCCCGGGAAGATGCGCTCTCTGTGATCAGGTTTTTGTATTTCCGGGAAAATCCGG
>DWZZ01000024.1 GCA_019117305.1 Candidatus Mediterraneibacter merdigallinarum
CTTCAAAAGAGCCTTCGTCTGCAATCATCTCCACACGCCGGTAAGCATGCACGCGGAAATATCCTCCGCATTTCGGACAGATATAGTATCCGTTTTTCACATCTTCCGCGATAATCGCGGCGCCGCATTTATTACATTTGCGCATCAGTCCCTGGGGAACTTCCGGCCTGGCACTCTTCAGCGCAATATAATGCTGACGGCTGCTTGTTTTCTTAAACATATTCTGTAGCTTCATTTGAGATTACCTCCAAAAAGGGGTCAGGCACTTTCCAAAAGGGGTCTGACCCCTTTGGAAAAGTGCCTGACCCCTTTTGGTCAAATTATCTGACAACTTACATTTTTTCTATAAACTCAATATCAATGTCTCCTGATACGAAATCCGGATGATTCAGTATTTCGTACTGGTAATCCACATTTGTATCAATTCCTTCTATGATCACTTCTCCCAGTGCGCTTCGCATCTTGCGGATGGCCTCGTTCCTGTTTTTTGCGTGAACAATCAGTTTTGCCAGCATGGAGTCATAATACGGAGGCACGGTGTACCCACTGTAAATCGCCGAATCAATGCGCACGCCCTTTCCGCCGGGCAGATACATATCTGTAATCGTTCCCGGCGACGGGCGGAAATTTTTCTCCGGGTTTTCTGCATTGATACGGCATTCAATCGCATGCCCTGTAATCCGGACATCTTCCTGCTTATAGCTCAGCGTTCTGCCGTCTGCAATACGGATCTGCTCTTTCACCAGGTCAATACCTGTAACCCACTCGGTTACCGGATGTTCTACCTGGATTCTTGTGTTCATTTCCATAAAATAGAAATTTCCGTTCTTTTCCAGAAGAAACTCAATTGTTCCGGCATTCGTATAATTCGCTGCCTTCGCTGCCTTTACCGCTGCTTCTCCCATTTTCTGACGAAGCTCGGGAGTAAGAGCGACAGAAGGAGATTCCTCGATCATTTTCTGGTGATTTCTCTGGATCGAGCAGTCTCTTTCTCCCAGGTGAATCACATTGCCATGCTGATCTGCCAGAATCTGAAATTCAATGTGCCGCGGATGCTGTACAAAGTGTTCAATGTACATGGTATTGTCGCCAAAAGCCATCTGGCTCTCCTTCTGAGCTGTCTTGAAGCTGTTCTCAAACTCTTCCGGCGTCTCGGCAACGCGCATGCCCTTTCCGCCGCCGCCCAGAGCAGCCTTTACAATAACCGGATATCCGATCTCAGCTGCCACTCCGGCGCCGGTCTCTGCGTCATAAATCGGATCCTTGCTTCCGGGAATAACCGGAACTCCGGCTGCAACCATTGTATTTCTGGCTTCCGCCTTATTTCCCAGTCTCCGGATTACTTCGGAATTTGGTCCTATAAATGTAATATTGCACTGTTCACACAGCTCTGCGAATTTGCTGTTTTCCGACAGGAAGCCAAATCCGGGATGGATGGCGTCCGCACCGGAAATAAGCGTCGCGCTGATAATATTCTGCATATTCAGATAGCTCTCAGAAGACGGAGCCGGACCAATACAGACAGCCTCATCTGCCAGCTGTGTGTGCAGCGCCTCTCTGTCGGCTTCTGAATACACCGCAACTGTCTCAATCCCCATCTCGCGGCATGCCCGGATAATGCGGACCGCTATCTCGCCGCGGTTTGCAATCAATACCTTTCCAATCATCTCTGCACTATTCTCCTACCATAAATGTCAGCTCCGCACTGACAACAACTTTTCCATTGACAGAAGCGATTGCTTCTCCAACTCCTACAGGTCCTTTGCGTTTGATAATCTTTGTCTCAAGTTTCAGTGTATCCCCCGGGAATACCATTCCCTTGAAACGACATTTCTGAACACCGCCGAAGAAAGCGATCTTGCCTTTGTTCTCAGGGACACTTAAAATCGCGACAGCCCCTGCCTGAGCCAGCGCCTCAAGGATCAGCACGCCCGGCATAACCGCTTTCTGCGGGAAATGTCCTTTAAAAAAATCTTCTCTGTAAGTTACGCATTTATATCCCACCGCAAATTCGCCCGGCTCATAATCCTCGATCTTGTCAAGGAGAAGAAACGGATGTCTGTGGGGAATGATCTCCTGGATCTGCTCTATGTTCAAACTGTTCATATCCTGTGCACCTCTATTCTTAATATAGGCCGGCATGTGTGCTGCGCCGCTTCCGTCCGCTCATGCCAGCTCAAATCCGCTGCTCTGCAGCTCCTTTTCGCTGTATGGCTGCCGCCATATGCCCCGCATGTGCTGTGTACTGCACGCTTCCGTCCGCTCATGCCAGCTCAAATCCGCTGCTTCGCAGCTCCTTTTCGCTGTATGGCTGCCGCCATATGCCGGTATAAGGTTTTTGACCGCCTGCGGACCAGCCCGCGCGGCTCAAAAACCTTATGCCGGCGCATGTGCGGACTAGCTGATGACAAAGAGTGGCTGGCCGTATTCTACTGCCTGGCCGTTTTCTACAAGAATTTCTGTTACGGTTCCTGTGAAATCACTTTCAATTTCGTTCATCAGTTTCATTGCCTCAACGATCGCCAGCACCTGGCCCTCTTTTACGCTGTCTCCGACTTTTACAAACGGATCCGCGTCTTCAGCCGGAGCGGCATAGAATGTTCCGACCAGAGGAGATTTTACAACATTTCCTTTTACTTCACTCTCTGCAGATACTGCGGCAGAAGCCTCTGCATCTGCCGGTGCGCTGACCGGAGCCGCAGCCGGAACCGGAGCCGGTGCTGCCGCCGGCATTACTGCCGGAGCGATAACAGGCGCTGCTGCCGGAGCGGCCGGAGCCTGTACCTGAATAATTTTGTCACTTGTTTTTTTCAGAGAAAGCTTTACGCCGTCTTCCTCATATTTGAATTCTGTAAGCTCAGAATCTGAAACAGCCTTTACTAATTCCAATACCTGCTCAACCTTCATTGCACGCACCTCTTACCCTTCATATTTCTTTAACAACAGTGTCGCGTTATGTCCGCCGAATCCCAGAGAATTCGTAAGGACATAATTGATATCCTTCTCAACCGGAGCTCCTACCGTGTAATTCAGATCGCATTCCGGATCTACATTTTCCGTACCTATTGTCTGATGGATAAATCCATCCTGAATACTCTTCACACATACGACAAATTCCACACCGCCTGCCGCGCCCAGCAGATGTCCGATCATGGACTTCGTAGAGTTGATCTGCACGTTCTTCGCCGCGTCTCCAAGAGCATATTTGATTGCTCTTGTCTCGAACAGGTCGTTGTGATGTGTGCTTGTTCCGTGGGCATTGATATAATCAATCTGTTCCGGCTCCACGCCTGCTTCCTGCATGGCCAGTTTCATAGCCATTCCGGCACCTTCGCCGTCCTCTGCAGGGGAAGTAATGTGGTATGCGTCGCCGGTTGCGCCATATCCCACAAGTTCCGCGTAGATTTTCGCGCCTCTTGCTTTCGCATGCTCCAGCTCTTCCAGAACAACAATTCCGGAACCCTCGCCCAGCACGAATCCGTCTCTGTCCTTGTCGAACGGACGGGAAGCGTGTTCCGGATCATTTGTTGTGGAAAGCGCCGTCAGTGCGGTAAATCCTGCAATTCCCGTGGGGCATACAGAAGCCTCTGTACCGCCTGCCACCATTACGTCCGCGTCTCCGTACTCGATCGCGCGGAATGCGTCTCCGATACAGTGCGTACCGGAGGCACAGGCTGTTACCACGTTTGTACATTTTCCTTTCAGGCCCAGCTGAATGGAAATATTACCTGCCGCCATATTGGAGATCATCAACGGAACCATCAGCGGGTTCACCTTATTCGGTCCCTTTGTCAGGATCTTCTCATAGTTTGTCTCCACACACTGAAGGCTTCCGATACCGGAACCCACAATAACGCCGCAGCGGAACGGATCTTCATTTTCCATATTCAGCTCTGCGTCTTCGAAAGCCTCTTTCGCCGCAGCAACCGCATACTGTGAAAAAAGCTCCATTCTCTTCGCTGCCTTAAAGTCCATGCGCTCCTTCGCAACAAATCCTTTTACTTCTGCCGCAATCTGCACTTTGAACTCAGACGCGTCAAATTTCGTAATCGGTCCGATTCCAACCTTACCTTCTTTAATTCCGGCCCAGAACTCCTCCACCGTATTTCCGATCGGCGTCACAGCACCCAGCCCGGTCACTACAACTCTTCTCTTCATAAAACAATTCCTTTCCCAGAATCAGATCTCCTGTTTTCCTCTCAACTACATTCTTTTCCTGAAGATTCAGTTTTCTGTACAATCCGTCAGGATACTGTCCGCAGAAATGATGCAGACAGTATCCTGCTCCCTTGCAGAAAACTGATCTTACATGGCCATTCCGCCGTCTACATTGAGCACCTGTCCTGTGATGTACCGTGCTCCTTCTGACGCCAGAAATGCGACTGCATTTGCGATATCTTCTGTCTCTCCGAATTTTCCGAGCGGAATCTGCGCTACTGCGCCTTCCTTTACCTTATCGGAAAGCACTTCTGTCATCTCTGTATTGATAAATCCCGGAGCAATTGCATTTACTGTAATGCCGCGGGATGCAAGCTCTCTTGCCGCAGACTTGGTCAGTCCGATCACACCTGCTTTTGACGCGGAGTAATTTGCCTGTCCCGCATTCCCGAGAACACCGGATACGGAAGACATGTTAATGATTCTTCCGCCTCTCTGCTTGATCATCTGGCGGGCCACAAAGCGGATACAGTTAAATGTCCCCTTCAGGTTTGTGTCCAGAACCGCGTCATAATCCTCTTCAGACATCTTCATCAGCAGGCCGTCTCTTGTAATTCCTGCGTTATTTACCAGAACGTCCACGCTTCCAAATTCGGAAACGATCTCTTTGAACATTTCCTCGCAGGCTTTGTAATCTGATACATTACACTGTTTAATCTCAGCTTTTCCGCCTGCCTGCTCAATCTCAGCCTTTACCTCTTCCGCCCGCTCTCTGGAGCCGTTATAGTTGATCACAACGGTTGCTCCTTCAGATGCCAGCCGGATCGCGACGGCTCTTCCGATTCCTCTGGAAGCGCCTGTCACAACAGCAACTTTTCCATTTAACATAATTCACTTACCACCTTATCTACATCTTCCCATGTGCCGATATTATAAACTTTCACGTCCCGGTTGATCTTGCGCATAAATCCCGCCAGTGTTCTTCCCGGTCCAATCTCTACAAACGTGTCAACACCGTCGGCAATCATATTTTCCACACTCTGCTGCCATCTGACGGAAGATGCCACCTGCTTTGCAAGCAGCGCCTTTGTCTGACTGATATCCGACACATATTCCGCCGTAACATTTGTTACATACGGGATCTGAAGAGGAGACAGTTCCACGTTTTCCAGAACTTTTCCAAGCTCCTCTCCGGCTTCTGTCAGCATGGGAGAATGGAACGGACCGCTTACATTGAGCGGCATTACTCTCTTTGCCCCGGCTTCTTTGAGAGCTTCAGAAGCCTTCTCCACACTCTCTTTCCATCCGGTAATAACGATCTGTCCCGGGCAGTTGTAATTGGCGATTGTTACGCCATCGATTTCGTTTACAACTTTCTCTATAGCGTCGCCTGTCATTCCAAGAACCGCCGCCATGGATCCTTTTCCTCCCGGAACCGCGTTCTGCATGAGAATACCGCGCTTTCTTACTGTTGCAATCGCGTCTTCTGTGCTCATGCCGCCTGCGGAAGCAATGGCGCAGTACTCGCCCAGACTTAATCCGGCTGTAACATCCGGATTCAGGCCTCTTTCCCGTACCACATGCTCCATAGCCATACATACTGTCACCAGAGCAGCCTGTGTGTATTCTGTCTGATCCAGCTTATCATTTTCTTCAAAGCATAATGCTTTCATATCTATTCCCAGCAGTTCGGTGGCTTTATCAACCACCTGCCGTGCTGTTTCACTCTGTTCATAAAAATCTTTGCCCATTCCGGCTTTCTGGGCTCCCTGGCCCGGAAACATAAATGCGATTTTACTCATAAAATCCTTTTCCTCCGATCAGGTCATCTGTCTCCTTCACCAGTTTCCGGATCAGGTCATGACATGACATTTTTTCTTTTACCATACCTGCGATCTGGCCTGCCATCACGCTTCCGGTCTTTACATCTCCATCTACAACGGCTCTTCTTAAGCCGCCCAGAGTCAGGTGCTCCAGTTCCTCAAAAGAAGCTCCCTCCTGTTCTTTCTGAAGGTACTCTTTTGTCATCTGGTTTCTCAGAGCTCTTACCGGATGTCCGGTGGATCTTCCCGTTACTCTGGAATCAATGTCTCTTGCCTTGATGATCATGTCCTTATAATTCTCATGAACCTGAGACTCATTCGTAACTACAAAGTGAGTTCCCATCTGCACGCCCTGCGCGCCCAGCATGAATGCCGCAGCAATTCCTCTTCCGTCTGCGATACCTCCTGCCGCGATTACCGGGATGCTCACCGCATCCACAACCTGCGGTACAAGTACCATAGTTGTGTTCTCACCGATGTGGCCGCCTGCCTCTGTTCCTTCAGCAACAAGCGCGTCCGCGCCGCATCTCTCCATACGTTTCGCGAGAGCTACGGATGCGATTACCGGGATTACTTTTACTCCGGCTTCTTTCCACATCTTCATATATTTTTCCGGAGATCCGGCTCCTGTCGTAACGACTTTGACGCCTTCCTCCACGATCACTTTCGCCACATCATCCGCATAGGGACTCATCAGCATGATATTCACGCCGAAGGGCTTGTCCGTAATCTTCTTTGCTTCTCTGATCTGGTCACGCACCCATTCAGCCGGCGCGCTGGCTGCACCAATCAGCCCGAGGCCGCCGGCTTCGGATACGGCGGCTGCAAGATGATATTCAGCAACCCATGCCATTCCTCCCTGAATAATCGGATATTCAATTCCTAATAGTTCGGTTACCTTTGTCTTCATACTAACAACCTTTCTTTCTAAAAAAATAAATGAATTCTTTTCCTGTACGTTTCTGCTTATCCGCTGGTCAGGCGGATATCTGCAATCCGCCCCGCGGCTTCAGTTTAATTTATTTATGTGCTTCCAGATATTTCACAACATCACCGATTGTGTTGATCTGCTCAAGATCCTCAGACGGAATCTCCACGTCAAACTCTTCCTCAAATGCCATTACCATTTCAAATAAATCCAGGGAATCTGCACCCAGATCATCTTTGAAGGATGTCTCCTCTGTCAGCTCTGCCGCGTCTGCGTTTAATGATTCTGCTACGATTTCTTTGATTTTCTCTAACATGGTTCCTTTTCCTTTCTTTAAATAAGATTACTTTTGCCCCCTCGCACCAGGGAACGGTTGCTCTCCCATCCGGGAATATTTATTTTTGTAATCCGGCCCCGCCGGTAATTACCATTCTGTCATGCAGATCTTAATGCCGTTATATCATGCTACCACTCAAAAAGGCATGCCGCCCAGGTCAGACCTGCGCCGAAGCCGGAAAGTATAAGTTTCTGTCCTTTTGAGAACTTATTATTCCGGTTCATCTCATCCAGAAGGATAGGCACGGTAGCAGCGGATGTATTTGCATACTCCTCCAGATTCATGGGGAATCTGGAAATGTCTGTGTGCAGTCTCTTGGCTACCGCTTCTATAATTCTCCTGTTTGCCTGATGAAGAATAAAATAATCAATATCGTCTATTTCCATTCCGGCTTTTTCAAGCACTTCCTCCACAATCTCCGGGACCTTGCGCACAGCAAACTTAAATACGCCCTGGCCGTCCATATGAATGTAGGATTCTTTATCTTCCTCTCCCGGTTCCCGGCCTTTCCGGTGTCTGCTCAGTCCTGTAAGAGCCGGCCCTTTGATGCCGTCTGAGTGAGCTGCCATTATACACGGCTCGCCCTCTTCTGCCTGAAGAATGGCGGCTCCCGCTCCATCTCCGAAAAGGATACAGGTGCTTCTGTCTGTCCAGTCCACCATATTGCTCATGCTGTCCGCGCCGATTACCAGAATGGTCCGGTACAGGCCCGCGCTTATGTATGCCTGGGCTGTGTTAAACGCAAGTACGAAACCTGTGCACGCCGCATTCATATCAAATCCTGCCGCGTTTACTGCTCCGATCATCTTCTGCACCTCACATGCCGCGCAGGGAAATACTGTCTCCGACGATGAGGTCGCAACAAGAATCAGTTCAATTTCTTTCGGGTCTATGCCGCTCTGCTCAACAGCCCGCAGCGCTGCCTGGCCTGCCATATAGGAAGTCGTCTCGTCTTCTATGATATGGCGTCTGGCAATCCCCGTCCGCTCCCGGATCCACGCGTCATTTGTATCCACAATCCTGGACAGGTCGTTATTGTCCATAATATGGGGCGGCACATAAGAACCGGTTCCGCAAATTTTTCCTATCATAACTATTCTCCAACTCACCAAATTACTTTGACTCTTAAATACTTTGACTTTCAAAGTATATCACATCCTGTTCAATTGTCAATATATATTCCGTAATAATTTCGTAATAATTTTCGACATAAAATACGCCCGTTTTTCAGCATAAAATAAAAGCAGAACTGAAACTGATTTTTCCTTCGTAAATCAATTTCAATTCTGCCTCTATGTACCAGAACATTCTTTTCTGTCTCCGGCTATTTCATCATAATCTCTGAAATGGCATCCAGAATCTTATCGTGACAGCCGCCGCAGCCGGTAGAACAATGGGTAACTTTCTGAACCTCGTCGAAAGCTTCCAGAACATCACTGAATGAAGTCATCTGATGCAGAGCATTCTCAACATCCGCATAAGACACCTGCTTACAATTACAAATCATTCCTGTCTGCATAGCACACTCTCCTTTCTTCTACACCTATCATATACTACGGCAATAAAAAAAGCAATTTGAAATTTTTTATCAATAATTTCCAGTATCGCGCTGCATAAAAATCAACGGCGGTAAATTACAACATCTTTACAAAATCCAGCAGTTCTGCCAGCGTCCCCACATACTCCGATTCAATCGGCAGATTTTTCTTATTCTCCATTGTATCCGTTACAAGATATGTTTTCACGCCCAGGCTCCGGATGGAAAGATCTTCTTCTACATCATTGCCCACCATCAGGCACTTCGACGGATCCAGGTCAAACTGTTCCAGTATTGCCTGAAAATACTTTGGATTCGGTTTGCAGTACACGCAGTCCTCATAGGTCGTAATCACCCTGAAGTCCTCCGCGTCCAGTCCGGCCCAGCGGATCCGGTTCAGAGTGGCGCACCGGGGAAACACCGGATTTGTGGCCAGATAAGTCTTCAGTCCTCTGGCTCTGGCAGCCTTCACAATCTGATCAGCCACAGGTGTGGGACTGGTCGTGCAGGCCGCCTGATTAAAAGCGTCTCCATAAAAAGAAAGGGCAATCCGCTCGGACTCTTTCGCCGGAACAGGCAGATCCTTATCTATATAGCTCCAGAATGCTTCCCGATTCGTCCGGGAGCCGTCGTTTTTCACCATCGCCTCATATCCGGCCCAGACAGAACCGATAAACTTTTTCGGGTCAATTGACACTCCCTGCTCCATATAGGATTTTGCCAGCAGCGGCATATAAAAACGTACAAACTCATCCTGTACCATAGGAAGCAGTGTGCCGTCAAGATCAAATAAAATATGTCTGATACTCATCTTCGGTCTCCTTATATAGTTTCATCTTTCTATTATTATAATTCTTCTTTTCGTTTAGGCAACCTTTTTTGCTTTCAGTTTCAGCTATAGAAACATTTACCTTAGCCTAATAATACACGTCCTCCATTGTCTGACACTCTACGGCATAACCACTTCTGCAAAAAAAAAATGCTTCAACCCATTATTTACAAGGATTTGAAGCATCTCGCTCATGCCGCAGACCGGAATCGAACCGGTACGGGTATCACTACCCA
>DWZZ01000003.1 GCA_019117305.1 Candidatus Mediterraneibacter merdigallinarum
TTATCCAATCTCCTGGTATCCAGGTGTTTTCGGACGCCTCTCCACTCGCAGCTCTCCGACAAATCCGAATTCATAAACCTCCGCACAGATGCATATGATTTCTGTGCGGGGGTGATTTTTTGATTTATGTAGTGGAAAAAGGCGACACGCTGGAATATATTTCGGAAGAAAACGGTGTTCCGGTGTGGAAGATTATATATGATAACCAGCTGGATCTGCCGGACCGGCTCGTTCCCGGGCAGGCTCTTCTTTTATTAAAGGAGGGTGAAAAGGGATATGAGGGGGAAGGGCTGAGAATCGGAGGCTATGCGTATCCGTTTATTGAACCGGAAATTCTGACGCAGGCCTTTCCGGCTCTTCAGGAACTTCTTGTTTTTTCTTATGGGTTTACATTTGAAGGAGATCTGGTCGCGCCTCTTCAGGATGATCTGTGGCTTGTGGAAGAGTCCTGGAAAAGAGGTGCAGAGCCGCTTCTGGTATTGACGCCGTTTTCTGGCGGCGCATTTAACAATCAGCTTATAAAAGTGCTGACAGAGAATGATGAGATTCAGAAAAAAGTAATTGACCAGCTGTACCGGACAGTGGAGGACAAAGGGTATGCAGGCGTAAATATTGATTTTGAATATATACTTCCGGAAAACAGGGTCAGATTTGCACAGTTTGTGGGCCGGGTGAGAAAAAGAATGAGCGCAGGCGGATATCGAACTTCTGTAGCCCTTGCTCCGAAAGTATCCGATACACAGAAAGGGCTTCTGGTAGAGGGACTGGATTATTATCTTTTGGGAGAAAGCGCGGACTTTGTCTTTCTGATGACCTATGAGTGGGGATATACATATGGCCCGCCCATGGCTGTGGCTCCGGCGGATAAGGTCAGACAGGTTCTGGAATATGCTGTGACAAGGATCCCGGAAGAAAAGCTGGTTATGGGAATCCCAAATTATGGATATGACTGGACGCTGCCCTACGAAAGAGGTCTGACGCGGGCCAGAACAATAGGAAATGTAGAAGCGGTGCGGATTGCGGCAGAAAATGGCGCGGAAATCCGTTATGCCCGGATTGCACAGAGCCCCTGGTTTACTTATATGGCGGCAGGCCAGAGCCATGAAGTGTGGTTTGAAGATCCCAGAAGTATTACGGTCAAGCTTGACCTGGCAAGAGAATATGGGCTGTCGGGAATTGGTTATTGGAATCTGATGAGGCCGTTCCGGGCCAACTGGCTGCTGCTCGGCAGCGGTACGGAAAAATAAAGTCAGGCCGGTTTATGCGACCAGCTTATTCTGTTTTGCAAGATAGCAGCCGATTCCCAGAAGATCTGCGAGAAACCAGCCTATGGGTACGGACCACCATATGCCCGTTACTCCGAAAAAAGGCAGGGCGGAGAGCGCATAAGCCAGCGCCACCCGGGTGCCCAGGGACATGATTGTAAGTACAACAGACATTCCGGGTTTTCCCAGGGCGCGGTACAGACCGTAGAGGAGAAATAGAATGCCGATCAGTGCATAGAATGTTCCTTCGATTCGCAGATAGCGGACACCCTCGGAAATTACGGCAGTTTCTCCGGCGTCTATGAACAGTGACATCAGCGGTTCGGCAAAAACAAAAACAGCCAGGGAGATGATCAGACTGAAGCTGACAGAAGTCAGGACAGCGGAGCGGATCCCCTTTTTGATCCGGTCTGTTTTTCCTGCGCCGAAATTCTGGGCAATGAAGATAGAAAAAGCATTGCCGAAGTCCTGGACAGGCAGATAAGCAAAGGCATCGATTTTTACTGCCGCGGCAAAAGAAGCCATGATTGTAGTGCCGAAGCTGTTGACCAGGCCCTGAACGGCAAGGATGCCCAGATTCATAATGGACTGCTGCATGCAGGTCAGTCCGGAAAAGCTTGTGATTTCTTTTATGCGGGATATGCGAAGCCGTACATTTTTGTCCCTGCGCAGCAGATGAGGGAATTTGAACCGTGTGTAAACCGCAATCCCGATACCGGAGATATACTGCGAGATGACAGTGGCTTCAGCGGCTCCGGCTACGCCACGGTTCAGCCCTGCGACGAACCACAGGTCAAGCAGGATGTTCAATCCTGCGGAAACGGCCAGAAAAGCAAGGGGAATTACAGAATTCCCCAGAGAGCGAAGCAGTGAAGAAAAGAAGTTATAGAGAAAAACACCGATCAGCCCGGCAAATATAACCAGCAGATAATCCTTCATCATGTTCACAAGCTGGTCCGGAGTGCGTAAAAACCAGATAATCCAGTCAATACCGGCAAAGATCAGGAGATTAAGAAAAATCGTAATGACACCAAGAAGAGTAAAGGAGGCGAGGATTCCTTCTTTCAGTCCCTTTTCATCCTTCTGACCGAAACGGATAGAAAAGACCGTTCCGCTTCCCATCGCAAGTCCAAGAATGATAGAAGTCAGAAACGTCATCAGAGAAAAAGCGGATCCCACGGCGGCAAGTGCGTTTTCTCCGAGAAACCGGCCGACAATCAGTGTATCCGCAATATTATAACACTGCTGTAGGAGATCTCCCAGAATCATGGGGATTGCAAAGCGGAGCATTGTTTTCATAACAGGACCGTGTGTCAGTTCTTGTTCCATTTTATTTACCACAGCTTTCTTTTCGTAAAATTATAATTAACATTCGAAATATATAATAGTTTATACGATGCAAAATGTCAATTGGCAACAGGCAAAAAGAAGAGTGCGTCTGCTTGACTACTTTTCCGGGACCATTGTATAATGGCAGGAGAGCAGCGGCAGTGTACAGCAGGAATTATTCCCGGGTACAGATATGGGAGAGGAGGTATATTCTTATGTTTTTGGATGGACTTGACGATGTGGATCAGAAAATTGTAAGTCTGCTGATTAAGAATGCCAGAATGTCCTATTCAGAGATCGGACAGCAGATCGGGCTTTCCCGTGTGGCGGTGAAGATGAGAGTACAGGCTCTGGAACAGAAAGGCATTATAGAAGAATATACAACGGTCATTAACCCTCAGAAGATCAGCGGCGCGGTTTCCTGTTATTTTGAGATTGAGACAAAACCGGATATGCTTATGGAGGTGGCCGGGATTCTGGAGAAAAATGATACTGTTACACAGATTTACCGTGTTACCGGGAAGTGCAGACTTCATGTACATGCAGTGGCTTCTTCTAATGAGGAGATGGAGGATCTGATCTGTCATACGATTGACAAGCTTCCCGGAGTTCTTGAGTGCAGCTGCCGCACGATACTTTCCAGAATTAAAGACATAAAGGGACTTCGGCTCTGAGAAAAGAGGACGGTTATGGACAACAGAATTATTATTTTCAGTTTTACCCGCACGGGAATGGAACTGAGCCGGAAATTGTGCAGAATAATGGGCAGCACGGGCAGAGAGTGCAGGGGATATACGGTGGAGAAGTATGCGGGGAAGGAGATTTCCCCGTTTCCCGAAGATAAACAGAAACTGATCGCTGATAACTGGGGTCATGCGGCTTTTATTTTTATAGGCGCCGCCGGTATTGCCGTGCGGTATATCGCTCCGTGGGTAAAGGATAAATTTGCAGACTCTCCGGTACTTGTAATGGATGAAAAAGGGCAGTACGCGATTCCTCTGCTTTCCGGACACATTGGCGGGGCAGTGTCTCTTGCTGATGAAATCGGGGAAAGAACCGGAGCGGTTCCGGTTCATACAACCGCAACGGATGTGCAGGGAAAATTTGCGGCAGATGTGTTTGCGGAGAAAAACAGCCTGCTGATTACGGACAGGAAAACGGCCAAAGAGATTTCCGCGGCTGTACTGGCGGAAGAAAAAATCGCATGCTATATAAATTTTCCTCAATATCATATAAGCGGGAAGATACCGGAAAACCTTATTATATGCAGTACCCTTTCTGAGACAGATGCATACAGATACCGTATTATAATATCGGATAATACAGGACTGGCAGAAAAGGGAAAAGCGAGCCTTCGGCCGTATGTCGAAGGAGCACGGAAGGAAGGTACCCTTCTGTTGAAACCGAAAAATATAACGGCGGGAATCGGATGCAGGAAGGGAATCAGCGAAGAAATTCTTGAAGAGGGGGTTGATCAGATCCTGAAGATCCATGGGCTTGAGATCGGGCAGGTCGAGCGGATTGCAAGTATTGATCTGAAAAAAGAGGAACAGGCTCTTCTGGATTTTTCTGAAAAATATCGGATTCCATTATATATATATACAGCAGATGAACTTGGAAAGATTCAGGGTGTTACCGCGGGTTCTGAATTTGTAAAGAAAACAACAGGGGTGGACAATGTATGTGAGAGAGCCGCCCTTTTGTGCTGTGAAAACGGAAAGCTGGTGCAGGGAAAATATATCTGGAATGGAATGACTGCGGCACTGGCAAGGCGGCCGCTGGAAATCAGGTTCTGACTTCTTTTCATCCAAAATAATCTGCATTTTCCGCAGACAGAAAAAACGGAAGCTCTCTTTCTGAGAGGCTTCCGTTTTGAGTTTTGTGTCAGAATTCTGACTGAAGCGCGTCATATCCGGTTTCTTTTGTGCGGATCTTCATGGCGCTTCTGATCTCATAGCTGAAGATCTTGCCGTCTCCGACTTCGTTTGTAAATGCCGCCTCCTGAATCGCGGTAATGACTTTTTTCTCCCATTCTTCAGAAGATACAACAATTTCGAATTTGATCTTCGGCTGAAGGAAAATATCTACTTCAGATCCGCGGACAATTTCTTTGTATCCGCGCTGCGCTCCGCAGCCCATTACCTGGGATACTGTGATACCATTAACCTGTATTTTATTGAGAGCATCCTTTACTTCCTCGAATTTCTCTTCTCTGACGATTGCTTCTACTTTGATTAACATATTTCGTTCCTCCTATCCTTTCATATTATATAAATGTTACGGTTTAGTCGAAACCATTGAAGGACGGGTAAGCGTTCTCGCCATGCTGTGTGACGTCAAGTCCGATCATTTCATCCTTCTCATCAACACGAAGTTTTGTAAAGATGCGGATGATGCCGATACAGATCAGAGAACCGACAACTGCGACAGCAATCGTTACAAGAATACTTATGAGCTGTGCAGTGAAAAGTTTTGTCTCGCCAAATACAAGTCCATCCCACCGGGCAACAGAATTAATGGAGCTCTGTCCGAACAGGCCGGTTGCAATACCGCCCCAGATACCGCCGATACCGTGGCATCCGAATGCGTCCAGCGCGTCATCGATTTTCAGTTTGTGTTTGATGAAATTCATCATAAAATAACAGATCGGACTGACCAGAGCACCGATAATAAAGGATGACCAGATCGGTACGAAACCTGCTCCTGGAGTGATTGCCACAAGTCCGACAACCAGACCGGTGGATGCGCCTACAAGTGTGGGTTTGCCGTCCTTGATTGTGTCAATCAGCATCCAGGAGAGCAGTGCTGTTGCAGCAGATATGGAGGTTGTCATAAATGCATGTGCTGCAAGTCCGTCTGCCGCAAGGGCGCTTCCTGCGTTGAATCCGTACCATCCAAACCACAGAAGAGCGGCGCCGAGAACCACGAAAGGAATATTGTGAATGCGGTAAGAAGTCTTCTCATAGCCGCGTCTTCTGCCAAGATAAATAGCAAGTACAAGTGCGCTCACACCGGAACTGATATGTACAACGTTTCCTCCGGCAAAGTCAACTGAACCGATAGAAGCGAGGAATCCGTTTTGTCCCCATACCATGTGAGCCATCGGATAATAAACAATAATTGACCAGAGAGCGATAAACGCAAACAGTGCTTTAAATTTCATTCTTCCTACAACAGCGCCTGTGATAAGTGCCGGTGTAATCATTGCGAACATCATCTGGAATGCAGCATATACAAGATGCGGAATACTGTCCGAGTAAGGACCGGCATCCCAGCCCACGCCGTTTAAACCGAGCCATTCAAGACTTCCGATTACTCCGCCGTGATCAGTGCCGAAAGCAAGTGAATAACCGAACAGTGTCCACATAAATATGGAAAGTCCCATAATTGCCGCACAAGCCATCATTGTGTTAACTACATTTTTTCTTCTGACAAGTCCCCCGTAGAAGAAGGCAAGTCCGGGCGTCATAATAAATACAAGCGCCGCGCAGATCATTATAAATCCTGTGTTACCTGTGTCCATAAAAATACCTCCCGTTTCCTGTAGAGCTAACAAATTTTCATGATTCCCCGGGTGCTTATCACAAAAAAGAGTTAAACTGCTTTGTGATAAAAGAAAAGGACGCCTGACTGGTGAATGCGGTATTTCCGCTTCATCATCAGACGTCCTTGTCTTGTGGCTAAGTCTAGCAGATGAAAAATTAAAAATCAAGAAAAAATCCGGAAAAAATAAATTTTTGGTAAAATATAA
>DWZZ01000025.1 GCA_019117305.1 Candidatus Mediterraneibacter merdigallinarum
TGTGGTTGTGGCAGTTGAAGCCGCAGTAAATGCAGTAGTTTTCACAATAATTTGCAATATATACGGGAGTAAACATGCTGACGGAATTCCCAAAATATTTCTGCGTCTCCGCCTGGGCCTGCTGTGCGATCTCTTCCAGGAAAGATCCGGCCGCAGGGGATAACAGAGCCTGGAAATCCCGCAGAGACTTCCGTTCCTGCCTGAGCGCGTGTCTCACGTCATCCGCCGTAAATGCGTCATAGTCATACGCTGCAGTCTCTGCAAGAACCTGATCCAGCATCTCAGAACCGATATTCTCCATATCCGGCAGATAGGCCATGTGGTCTGTCCGGTTCTCTTTCTGATGCTCCCGGATCTCATCGTTTAAAATACTTTCATTAATATGCTGATCTGTACTCATTTTTTGTTTCCTCCTAATCCCGCAGATATCCTGTCAGCGGCGAAGATGCACTGCCTCCTCTGGCCCTGGTCTGACCCAGACCTGCAAGATATGCCGTACGTCCTGCCTGAACCGCCTGTCCCATCGCGCCTGCCATAGCTTTCACATCTCCCGATGAAGCAATTGCCGTATTGGCCATCACGGCCGCCGCTCCCATCTCCATGGCTTCGCATGCCTGGGAAGGTCTTCCGATTCCTGCGTCCACAATGATCGGCAGGTCAATCTCATCGATCAGAATCTGGATAAATTCTTTTGTACACAGTCCTTTATTGGAACCGATCGGGGCGCCAAGAGGCATGATACAGGCAGCGCCGGCGTCCGCCATATCTCTTGCCATATTCAGGTCCGGATACATGTAGGGCATTACCACAAATCCCTCTTTTGCCAGAATTTCCGTAGCTTTGATTGTCTCATAATTATCCGGAAGAAGATAACGAGTATCCCGCATAATCTCAATTTTGATAAATTCACTGCCGCAGACTTCTCTTGCCAGGCGGGCAATCCGGACCGCTTCCTCTGCATTTCTTGCTCCGGATGTATTCGGAAGAATGGTTACGTTTTCAGGGATATAATCCAGAATATTAGCCAGTCCGCCTTCATTTGCCCGGCGAAGCGCCATAGTAACAATCTGGGCGCCGGCGTTTTCAACAGCCGCCTGTATCAGCTCCAGGGAATATTTCCCTGATCCCAGAATAAATCTGGATGTAAATTCATGGTTTCCTAATTTCCAGGTATCCTTTTCTGTGTTCATGTTTTTTCTCCTTTTTGTTTCTCTTTTTTCTTTTATTCATTTTCAAGTATCAGGCTTACAATCATATTTGCCTGATGAGCCGCGCAGAGCGCCGCCCGGGCCGCAGTCAGACAGATTCCTTTCTCTGCATCGGAAGTCTCATCGCCGCAGAGATAGAAATGCTCCGTCACTTTTCTGGTACGGATCCGGTTGCTGTCACCAAATCCCGCCATGCCGCTGGCGGCCACCAGATATTTTTCCGGAAAATGTTCCAGAACCGCATTGACCAGCATTGCCTTATTCTCTGCTTTGTCGAAAGCTTCACAAATATAGCGGTCTTCCGCCAGAAGTTCCCTGACATTGCTTTCTTCTACTTTCACGCAGTCTGTGCGTATCTCCAGATAGGGATTGATCTGCAGCAGATTTTCTTTCAGCGCCTCTGTCTTCTTCATACCGATCTGATGAATGAAATACTGCTGTCGGTTCAGGTTTGTTATATCCACACAATCAAAATCAATCAGATGCAGATATCCGATCCCTGTCCGCGCAAGACTGAAGGCAATATTGGAGCCCAGTCCTCCCAGACCTGCAATGGCGGCGCCTGACCGGGCCAGAATTTCCTGCGTCTCCCGGCCGTGTCTTTCTGCCAGTGCTTCCTTCAGTTCCTCTCTTGTAACCATTTTTCAGCCTCCTCCCACAAAGCTGACCACTTCCAGACTGTCGCCGTCTTTTATCACAGTACTTTCATAGGCGCTCTTTGGAACGATCTGCCCGTTTTTCTCCACGGCGATCCGGTTTGTGCGGTATCCTTTTGCGCTGACATATTCCATAACTGTCATTTCTTCGGAATAAGCTTCTTCTGTTCCATTTACACGTATCACGATATCCTGCCTCCCTTCCCGGCCGGATGCAAAGAGTAATTTTATTCTCCGGAAGAGTACAAAGTACTTCCAGGGAAATAAATCACCGGAAGTGCCAAAAGGCACATTCCGGGATTGTAAGCGTTCACCAGGGTCCCGGGCAAACCCGGACTTTGGCTCATCGCCAGTACAAAAAGAGGTTCACGAAAGAATACACCCGCGGTGGTGCACCCCTTCGTGAACCTCTGGTTCACTCTATATCCGGCAATATTCGTTTTTCATATTAGCAGACAACCCGCATAGCCTCTGAATCTTCCAAGGCATCCGCCGGCCGTCTCTGTAAACAAAAAAATCGGGAAATGGATATGCCATTTCCCGTACATTAACGAAATCATCCCTACGTTGGCATTATCCAAATCAGGTTTCGGGTCGAAGTTCTTAACTTCCTCTCAGCCTGTATACAAGCTCCCCGTTTTTCAATTTACAGTTTTAAAGTTATAAAACTTTAAAAGCAGGGGATGAGAGAATCGAACTCCCACCAAAGGTTTTGGAGACCCCTATCATACCATTTGACCAATCCCCTAAATATGAGAAAATGTGACTATCTCTAGTCACGTTTCCTTTTTAAAGTACTTTTCTGTACCTTCAAAACTGCACACATGCTGACATTTTATGACGAATCTTTATGACCTTGCGTTGTGTCTTGGAAGTTCCATCTCACTCTGTTCTATGGAACGACCAAAACACTAACCTCAGCCTTCGGCTTTGCCTCGCCTTCGCTAAGTGT
>DWZZ01000026.1 GCA_019117305.1 Candidatus Mediterraneibacter merdigallinarum
AATCATCTGGTCTATTGTCTGTTTCAGGGTCTGCATCGCCTCGTCCATATTTGTGTGGTCAAACTGTGCTCCCGCGGAATTAATATGTCCTCCGCCGCCCAGCTTCTCTGCTATAATCTGCACATTAACCTCATCTATGGAACGTGCGCTCATATAAATTTTCCCTTCATATATCGTAAGCACAAAAGATGCCTTTATACCGCTGATATCCAGCAGCTCATTGGCTGCCTGCGCCGCGAGTACCGTCGGGCTTTCAATATCGCCGGGGCACTGGGCAATCGCATACTGACTCCGGTAAACTTCAGCCATTCTTACCGCCTCGGCTTTCGCGCGATAGGATTCTATATCATCCCGGAACATTTTGCGCACGCGGGTAATATCTGCTCCGCATCGTCTCAGATATGCGGCCGCCTCAAAGGTTCTCACGCCGGTCCGGTTCATAAAGTTTCTTGTATCAATCATAATTCCCGCATACAGGCAGTCAGCCTCAACCGATGGGAATTTGATGTCATCCACAATATACTGCAGTACTTCCGCCACCATTTCACAGGTAGATGAAGAGTAAGGTTCCACATAGGAAAGGACTGCATTTTCAATAATATTGCTCCCCTGCCGGTGATGATCAAGCACTGCAATCATGCGGGACCGTTTCAGAAGTTCCGGGCACTCTGTCATCTGCGGTTTATTCGTGTCTACCACAATCACCATGGTATTGTCGTTGACATAGTCAAGGGCCTGATCAGATGTAAGGAAAATATCATCTTCATAGGCCGGGCTCTCTGCAATTTCATCATACAGAGGACGAATCGATCCCGACACTTCATTAATTACAATGTGTGCCTTCTTCTCCAGACTTACCGCTGCCCGGTAGATTCCCATACATGCTCCGAAAGAATCCGGATCCGCGATCTTGTGTCCCATTACGATAACCTGATCCTTTGTCACAATAAATTCTCTCAGCGCTTCTGCTTTTACCCTGGCCTTCACACGGGTATTCTTTGATGTCTGTTCTTTTTTGCCGCCAAAGTAAGTAATCCCATTGCAGTCTTTGATTACCGCCTGGTCCCCTCCTCTGGCAAGCGCAAGATCGATAGCCACCCGGGCATACTGATAGCTCAGCGCATATGTGGCCGTATTCAGTCCGAGACCGATACTCAGTGTTGCCGAACGGGCATTTCCGATATTTACCTGTTTTACTTCCTCAAGAATGGAGAACTTATCTTCTTTAATTTTCTTATAGCTTTCTTTCCGTATAACAACAAAATATTTGTCCTTCTCCATTTTCTTGACAATACCGTCCACATCGCCGATATATTTATTGATCTTCCGGTCAATGAGAGCTACCAGAAGAGACTGACGCACTTCCTCTACACTCTCCATGACCTCGTCATAATTGTCGATATAAATCAGTCCGGCAATCATGCGCTGTTCTTCATTCTCGCGGATATATGCGTTCAGCTCCGTAACGTCCTTCATATAAACCGCAATAAAGAA
Source organism: Candidatus Mediterraneibacter merdigallinarum (assembly GCA_019117305.1). Taxonomy (GTDB): domain Bacteria; phylum Bacillota; class Clostridia; order Lachnospirales; family Lachnospiraceae; genus Mediterraneibacter; species Mediterraneibacter merdigallinarum. Next base: position 1,495 of record DWZZ01000026.1, read on the forward strand.
CTCCTTCTCCTCCGGAATCTGCAGAAGTTCTTCCTTCTCACTGAATCCCTCCACCGACACCCGGCGAAGTTCCACCTGATAGTCTCTGTCCCGGAAACTCACTTCCAGCTCTACGTGCTCCACATCATTTTTCGGAAACACGCCGGGATGAAGCTCCGGAATAATTCTGTTCAGGTATTTCTCTCTTCTCTGCCCTTCTATCAAAGTCTCAAAGCAGTCGTTTTCCCATAAAATATGTCCGTCTTCCAACGTAATCGCATAGGGGATAGCCAGCTCCTTTAACAACAGATTCTCAATTCCCTTATACTGTGCCGAAAACTGGACAAGATCAGCAAAAATCAGAGAACGGTTATAAAAGTACAGCGCACTTGCAATAGCAAAATAGACGAGAACAAAAAGTGACATTATAAATCCGGCTTTCTTATCAACCGCATATGTCCAGATGTTCATAGCCACAAGAAGAATCGTCATAATAAGCGGCCACTGCATGTACATCCTGAGCTGTCCTTTTAATCGCATTCTCTCTCTCTTTTTCTTCATAAGCCATTCCCTCACCGCATATTTGAGTCCGGCACGCATGCACCGCCCAAAATCCGTGCTGCAGATGTATTTCGTTACAATAGTGTTATTATATCATCTTTTTCCCTTTTATTCCACTACAAAAAATCGAGCCGGAAAATGGCCGATCCATTCGACTCACGTATTCACAAATATGCGGAGGGATATCAGTAAAACTTAACACCCCGGATACAGGCGTCAGAATTTTCAATGGAACTGTGCGAACGTAACGCAAGTTTCCATTGAAAATTCTGTCTTTAGCCTGTATCCGGGGTGTTAAGTTTTATTTATTATTCTGCGGAACGGAGTTCAGAACTTCCTCATCCGGTCTCCGTATACGATCTGCTTTGCTCTGTATCCGGATGTTTTCGGATGTATCTCCAATCACAGTTCCCGATAAATTCCAAAGCGGACCGGATCAGCAGGTCGCCCCGCCTTTCAGGTGTTTCTGTGCCTTGATATTCTCTTCTTTTCTTGCCAGCAGATCATCTGACAGAAGCTGTTCCTGAACATTTTCAAAGCCGATTCTTGCGACGGTATCCGCGAAACGCTCGCCTGTAATTCCCTGTTCACGGAAGAGAAGGATTGCTTTTTCCACAACAGAAAGGACCTCGTCTTTATCCGTAAAGACTTTATCCAGATATCTTCCCTGAGCTACTTTCTTACCCCAGCGTCCGCCGATATAGATCCGGTAACCGTTAGTGTAATCCTCGATTGCGTGGAACGGACATTTACCTACGCATCTTCCGCAGTGGTTGCACGCATTTTCATCAATGGTAATTTTGCTTTCTGTCAGTTTCGCCACTTTAATCGGACAATTATTTTCAATCTGGCACACCTTGCATCCGCGGCATTTTTCCAGATCAATCTGAGGCACTCGCTGACCGATAATGCCCAGATCGTTCAGATCCGGTTTTACACAGTTGTTCGGGCAGCCGCCCACTGCAATCTTAAATTTGTGAGGAAGTTTCACTTCCCGGTAACCGTGATAGAACCGCTCGTGTATCTCTTCTGACAGAGCAAAGGTATCAATCAGTCCGTACTGACATGTGGTTCCTTTACAGGATACAACCGGACGCACCTTGGAACCGGTACCGCCTGTTTCGAGGCCTGCCTGCATCAGATATTCTCTCAGGGGCTCAATATTATCAAACGGTACGCCCTGAATCTCCATTGTCAGACGGGAAGTCATGGTTACTTCTCCGCTTCCGTACTTTTCCGCTGCCTCTGCGATTACTCTCGCCTCATCTGCCGTAATCTTTCCGTTTCTTGTGATAACACGGCCGTTGAATTTATCCGGAGTTCTCTTATCTTTCAGGAAGCCCAGAGCCTTCACACGTGTCTCTTCTTCCTTTGAGACCGCCGCCTCTGCGTTTTTTACCTTTACATCATTGAAGAATGTTGCGCCTTCCAGAACAACAGTATTCTTATACCCGTAATAACGCATCCTGTTCTGAAGGAAGTACGCTCTCTTCCCTTTGGCGCATACAAGCAGAAGCTTTTCGTCTTTGCCTAATCCTTCGATCTCGCCGTTTACCTGTGCCAGATTTACATAGAACGCTCCCCGGACAGCCGGTTCCGGCTGCACATCCACCACGCGATATCCCTCGGCTTTTCCTGCCGCATACTCTGCCGGAGTCATGCTGACAATTGTTCCGTCAATCTTATTCATAAGCACGTAAACTGCCTGCACAAAGGGATGGATCGCTGTGGAAAACGGCGGCGCATATGCAAAGTCAGCGTTCTCAAAATCATCCAGTTTTGCTCCCATGTTGATGCCCATAACTGCGATATCCACCATCTTGTCTACTTCACCCGGGCCGAATACCTGAACGCCCAGCAGTTTTCTTGTCGTCCGGTCTGCAATCAGTTTTGTAATAAAAAATGAAGCATCCGGATAGTAATGAGCCTTATCGTCTGTAGGAACAAGAGACGTGATTACATCATAGCCCGCCTCCTTTGCCTGCTCTTCTGTAAGTCCGGTGCGTCCGATATTTAATCCCGGAAGCTTAACCACACCCGTTCCCAGTACGCCCGGATATGTTTTCTGTGCGCCGGCAAGCACCTGCGCCAGGGTACGTCCTTCCATATTCGCTGAAGATCCCATCGGAGACCACTGACGTTTTCCTGTTATACGGTTTGTTACCATTACACAGTCACCCGCCGCATAGATATCATCAAGATTTGTTTTCATCTGTCCGTCTACGAGAATCGTTCCCTTGAACATCTCAATACCCGTATCCTGAAGGAAACCGGTATTCGGCCGGATTCCTGCCGCCATAATAATCATTTCACAGGACAGAACGCCTGCCGAGGTCTTTACTCCCGTCACCCTGTCTGTTCCCAACACCGCTTCCGCACTTGTTCCGGTAATCACACGGATTCCCTGGTTTAATAGATGTTTTTTTGCATATGCGGCCATCTCCGGGTCAAGGATATTCGGAAGAATCTGGGAAGCAAAATCAATCACTGTTACATTGATCCCTTTTGCCTGCAGATTCTCCGCCGCCTCAAGTCCGATAAAGCCCGCGCCGATTACAACTGCTTTCTTCACACTATTTTCTTCTGCATATGCACGGATTTCTTCCGCATCATCCGGAGTTCTCATTTTAAATACACCCTGAAGGTCCCTGCCTTCAACAGGCAGCTCCGCCGGCGAAGCGCCGACTGCAATTACCAGTTTGTCAAAAGAACAGACTTCTGTACTTCCGTTCTGTACGTCTTTAAGTGTTATTTCTTTTTTATCCGCATTCAGCGCTATGACTTCTTTTCCCGTGCGCACTTCCACACCTGTAAGGCCGGAATATTTCTGAGGTGTATTTACAATCAGTTCGTCTCTGCTCTCAATCAGACCGCCTACGTAATAGGGCAGGCCGCATCCTGCATATGAAATATCCTGATCCTTTGTGATTACGGTCACCTCAATATTTCTGTCTTCTCTCTTTAATTTTGCCGCAGTTTTGGTTCCGGCAGCGACACCGCCAATGATGAGTACCTTCATTTTTACTTACCTCACTTTGTTTTCTCTTTTATCCGATGCTGTAATCGGCACTTCCCGGAATCCTCTGATCAGATCTTTATTTTTATGACAGCAGTTTTCCTCGCCCGCGCATTCCGGCCGCATCTGCGGACAGACATAGACATCACCGCCGCCAACGGTAAGCGTTCTGCCATTAACAAGCATATCTGCCATTTTTCGGCGGCCTTCATCATAGATCCGCGTCACAGTCGGGCGGGAGATTCCCATCCTGTGAGCGCACTGCTCCTGGGTCATCTGCACATAATCCAGCAGACGGATCACTTCGTACTCGTCATATGTAAGATTGACACTGCCGGACGCCTCACATCCCAGCGGCAAAAACCCTGTAACCTGCGGAATCGAACAGATACATCTCTGCTTCTGCGGTCTGGCCATGATCCTCTCCTCCTTCCGTTTATACAGCTCTGTTATCAGTATATCTCATTATAAACATATGTCAATAACATATCAATAATATGCACATATTTCCACAGGATACTTCCGGCAGAAATTTGGCAAAAAAAGACTGACCTCCCGGTTTTACCCGTGAAATCAGTCTCTGTATTTCTGATTAGTCCTGTACGTACGGCATCAGGGAAATATGTCTTGCTCTCTTAATTGCAACTGTAAGAGCTCTCTGATGTTTTGCACAGTTTCCTGTGATTCTTCTCGGAAGAATTTTTCCTCTCTCAGAAACATATTTCTTTAACTTTGCTACGTCCTTGTAATCAATCTCGTTATTCTCTTTACCACAGAATACGCACACTTTTTTTCTTCTGCGCGCCGGGCCTCTTCTCTTGAAGCCGCCTTCTGGTTTGCTTCCTTTTTCGTAAGCCATGATGGTTCTCCTTTCTCAGCACCGAAATGCTTATCCTGGCATCACACTGTGTTCACGCCGCATCTGTATGCCCGCGCTCACTCAGTGCTGCCGGTCTAATTAAACGGCAACTCTTCTTCAACGCCATCCGGAATATTCATAAAACCATCGCCTGCCGGAGCACTCGGTGCCGGCGTCGGCGCCGACTGATGATAGGATGCCCTGTTGGCCTCACTCTCAGCTCTGCTCTCCGCAAACTCCTGCTCTTCCACGATCACCTCTGTTGTATATACTCTCACGCCGTCTTTGTTCGTGTAGCTTCCGGTCTGAATACGCCCGGATATGGAAACCCTCATTCCCTGACGGAAATACTTCTCCGCGAACTCCGCGGAACGTCCGAACACAACACACGGAATAAAATCTGCGCTAGGCTCTCCGTCCCTTTTAAATCTGCGGTCAACAGCCACTGTATATCTGGCAACTGCCGTCGCGTTTTCTCCCTGGGAATATCTCACTTCAGGATCTCTTGTCAACCGTCCTACTAAAAT
>DWZZ01000027.1 GCA_019117305.1 Candidatus Mediterraneibacter merdigallinarum
TGTCTGTCTGTCTGTCTGTCTGTCAAAATTCTATACCTCTCCTAATATTCTTCAAGCACTTCCGAATACTTTTTTCTTTCTACATATGAAACAATTTGATTAACTATTTTCATATCCTTTTTTTCATTAAATTTTCTAGCGACCATCATCCCACTAGAAATAATCATATCATAGTCTTCTTGGGTAAACGTATATGGGGTCCCTCTTTCCCAGTCGATTAACCTTAAATTTTTATTCGTCACACGATTTTTATATTTTGAATTTCTTACCAAAGTTTGTAAAAATAATTCATCTATGTAAAATGATTTAAAAAAATGTTTTTTAATCCATTTTTCGTTCATCAAAATATACTCAGCTAACTCCTGTGATATACTGAACCAATTTGATCCTTTGCAATATTCTATTTTACTTTTCCGGGTTCGTTTTATCCCAGCAAGTTTCTGCAAATAAATCAAACACTTTTCAATCTGATAATATACAGCCACTTTTTTTCCATGCTTTCGTCCAATATAATTCTGAAGTATATGGTAATATCCTATTCTTTTTTCGATTTCATTTTTGTCTATATCTGAATCAAAACTAATGAACTCCTTTCCATTATTTCGCATAAAATAATCATGTACTTCATCCTGAGTCCAAAGGAGTAAATCAACACCGGAAAGCAAATGGTAATATAAGTGTTGTTCTTTTGTTGCTTCTTTCAATAATAGCAATTCTGCTTTTATTAGAGTATCACCTCCCCATTCAACAGCTATCTGTTGAATGAAGTGTACTTTTGCCGATTTTACACAATTTTTCAATTTGGAGAACGGTACGTCTTTGCACTTTTTGTCAATATGAACATAAATATCATTACGTCTATCATCAACCAACGTTAGTAATCTTTGCAAAATTTCAAGATTATCATGTGCAATAATAAGATAGGCATGCTTATATGTCATTATCATATACTTCCTTCAAGATCTAATAATTCTCGTATCCCACACAATTTTTACCACAAATCATATGGGAAATTTTGTTTCAACCTTTTTTGAATATGTGACAAATCAGGTAAATCATTTACACGACTCCTCGCTATATCATCTATTCGTGTAATATAAGAATAATTATAGCGTCCGGTGGAAAAATACCAATCCATGAATTTTGTATCTTGATTCAACTTCTCTTGTAAAAAAATTGTAGGAATTCCATAGGATTCCGCCAAAATAATCCCATGCAATGCGGAGCTGATGATATACTCCGATGCTAAAATTTCATTAACAAAAAATTTATAGTCAGTTGTCAAAATTTCGATATAATGTATCCCCATGTTTTCGATAAACGATTTAACATATTCATCTTCGCGTAATTCACTATTATGATGCAGTATAAGTGAATATTGGTATTTTTTCTTCACTTTAGGATAATAATATAGAGGCAACAAACACGCCGGATCTCCATATATCTCCGGGCACTTAATGCCATATCGAAGCAACAATTTTCTGGTACACGGACCGCGCACTGCACGAATATCTAATTTTTGACGCAAACATCTCAAAACATTTTTAGAATTAAGCAGTCCGCTTCCCCAAATCACTGCATCCTGATATCCAAACCCAACAATAGACCCTATAGCATATAAGCAGCTTGTTTTCTTTGTTTGCTGATTTAGTTCTAACCCCTTATCGGACAATAAATATTGTACAATAACTAACGAAAGATAATCTCCCAGATTTTCATGTTCTGTGATTTTACCTTCATAAGTTCCCGTCCAAAATAGATTCACCCGATTAGGTTCAATGGGACGATATGAATCATTAAAAATATATTTATTCCTATTTGTCCATTCATTCCTGACAGAAGGTACCAGAAATTTTAAATAACGATTCTTTAATTTTTCAATCTGGACAATCTCCAAAACAAAATCCTCCCACGCACGATAAAAATAGCTTTTTTAAAACCAAGTTTAACAAAATCTCCTATGGAAAAACTGATCATTCTCGAATATTTCAAGACTTTCGTTATTCCTTGCTCAGTTGTCATATCATCTTCTGCACGAGTTGCCAACTCACGTCCATTATATACACAGGCAAGATAAAAATTAAATTTATCCATATCATATAAATCCGGATAATGTGCTTGCAGAAAATGCATCCGTTCATTAAAAGCATCTAATGAATCCAAATGCCTTATTGTCCACTTATCCATAATACTCCCCGCCCGCTGTCTATAGTAATATTTGGCTTCTGGAACTAATACTAACTTAGATGCATTTGCTATCACGCGGTAGGTAAAAAACTCATCTTCATGCAGCCTCCCAACAGGGAAACGAATATCTTCGATTACATCACGCTTGTAAAGCTTATTCCACGCCACTGCACAAAAATCTTGTCCCTTTAGTAAAGTCTGCAGTGCTTCTTCGTTTGTAAAAATCTTTTGTTTCGAATAAATTTTCTGTTCCTCTGAAGTCGTCTCAAAAACTTTAACTATTCCACATGCTGCTATCTGTGCATTATTTTGATGAAGTTCACTCCACAACTTTTGATACAGATCTTTTTCAATCCAATCATCACTATCAACAAAAGCTATGTACTCTCCTTTCGCACATACCATTCCCGCATTACGCGCATCAGACAATCCACCGTTTTGTTTATGAATAACGCGTATTCTCGAATCTTTTTCTGCCCATACATCACACAGTTCAGGACAACGATCTGAAGAGCCATCATCCACAAGGATTATTTCTAAATTTTTATATGATTGCGAACAAATTGATTGTAAACACTGATTCAAATATTGTTCCACATTGTATATCGGTACAATAACACTAATAAGATCCATTTATCTTCTCACATTTCTATTTACTCTACTGTATATTTTTTATCTATGCCCGTAAGTTTCGAATAAAGTAAATAAATATATCGGTACAAAAATGGTGCTTTACAGGCTAATACTGACATAATTCTAATTTTTGTACTCAACGAAGGATTCTTGACAATTTCGTGAATCATTGATTTTAATTCTTTTAGCCCTTCTTTCCTACATTCCCTTACTAAAGTTACTTGCTTTTTATCAACAATTGCTTGAAGATTAATTAACTGTCGTATCAATCGTTCTTCTACAATATGATATACATCTGACTCAGAATTAAGTTCTAAGAGAATTTTCTTTGTAACTTTTATTGGATCATATATCTTATAGACATTAAGATCTGATGTCGCAGCCGAATTTTTTCTCAATAAATAATGGTATGGACACATATCTACAAAAACAGCTTTTTTTGCTTCGCGAAAAAGATAATAATTCATTAAAAGGTCTTCATTGATTTTTATAGAGTAATCCATCTTCACCTTGCTAAAGAACGAAAGAAATAGAGTTTTCCGATAAAGTTTATTCCATAATCCAGGTTCTACAAAATTTCCCGTCAGCAGATCTCTAACGCCAGTCTCATTATCTTGAACTTTAATACTTCCCGTATTGTAATAATAATCAATACGACCATTAGGAAAAACCATTTGATATCCGCAATGTGAAATATCCGCATTATATTCGATCGCCTTCTCATAAAGACTTTCATACATATCAGGCTCTATATAGTCATCGCCATCTACAAATCCGATAAATTCTCCACCAGCCTCTTTCACACCTTTAAGCCGAGCACTTGTCACACCACTGTTTTTTTGATGAATCGCTCTCACTCTGCAGTCTTTATTATCTGCGTATCTATCAATAATATCTGCTGTCCCATCTGTAGAGCCATCATCTACAACAATAATCTCTATATTTCTATAGGTCTGAGCACAAACACTATCTAAACATTTTTCTATATAGTCGCAAATATTATATGCTGGAATAATAATTGAAATTTTCTCTTTCATTAATCGATATATCCTATATGATCTTCTAATTGTTGTTTCTGTTTTCTCCGGAGTTCCATAGATACATTTTCCCTTAACGTATACTCCGGGCCATAACATGGTGACTTCTGCATCTGCTCGCGTTCTTTTTCTATAAATTCATCTAAAGTGCAAATTATTTGTGCGGGACATCCTGCAACTACTGTATTATCAGGAATATCCTTCGTAACTGTACTATTTGCTCCTATAATAACATTACTCCCTATATTAACCCCTGGCAATACCAATGAATCAGCACCAACAAAGACATTATTTCCGATTTTTACACATCCAATTTTAGTAACTCCTAAATACCTTTTTGTGCTTGCATCATGGCATAAAATATGTACCCGGGGAGCAAGTGTAACATTATCACCAATGTCTATAAGCCAACAGTGATCCGGATCAAGTATCACCGCGTTTTGTCTTTGAAAATTTTCCCCTACCTGCATACCACGTGATACTAACTGATCAGTGCTATACTCACCGCGAATTTTATTAATCAAATTTCTCAAAATTTTCATCTTTCCTCCAATAGACTTAAAAACATTTTCTCTACGTTTTTAACTGTCTGTTCACTCTTAAATGCTTCCCCTCTAGTAACCGCCTTTTCTTTATACTCACTCAAAACAGAGGGATTCTCTAGTAAATACCGTATTCCCTCACATAATGCTGATTCATCATTATCGGTGATAAGTCCGTATTCACTATCCCCTAATAATTCTTTCATTCCTGATACATCCGTTGTGATAACAGGGGTTCCAACGATCAACGCCTCTGTTACAGCGGTAGAAAAACCCTCGGATATAGAAGAACAAACAAACAAATCAGCTCTTCGAATATATTTATAAGGATTTGTTTGATATCCCATAAAATGGAAACTCTCTTCTAATCCATTTTTTTGTATATACTTTTTTATCTCCTCCTCTTGGCTGCCTATACCCAAAATAAAAGTTTGAATATTATACCCGGCATTTATTAGATATTTATGAATCCTTGCAAGTCGATCAAAACCTTTTACGGGAATAATTTTACCCACAGCACAAATTGTAAATGCTGTGTTATTATAAAATAACGCCTCATCTAGCGGTTGATAAGACATTTCAATAATCTTTTCGCTATTATTGGTATTGTATAGCACTTCATTTCCGTTATCTCGTTTACAAAAATTCAAAAAGTGATCTTGAACTTCGTTTGATACAAATATACACTTATCATATTTGGCGTAACTTGACTTTGCTTCGTTATAATTTCTAAATCCTACCGCAAATTCTTTTTTATTATGCATCGTACAATGTATCCATGATACTATTTTACATTCAGCATATGGACATCCCGAGACGATCCTCGCAGTTGGTCCCTCCAAATATGATACAATAATGTCATATTTTTCTTTAACCAGCTTCCTATATAATCTTTTAGGAGAAAAAATTTTTAAAATATGAGAATTTCCTCTTATTTGACGCTTAAAGCAACTTACATATTTAATATCACTACTTAGGAATTGTCTATTTACGCCACCATCAAACAATGCCATAACTGTAATATCAAATCGTTTTTTGTTAAGCAAATTAACAAGATTAACCAAAACCTTTTCTGCTCCGCCAACAGAAAGCGTTGGTATCATAAATAATACTTTCATAAATTTTTCCTATCATGCAGTCGCTTTTTATGTACCGTATCATACAATTTCCTCGGCAATAATCCCACAATAATGGGACGCAAAGCAAATAGATACCCATATACCGGTAAACGCAATAGCTTTACAGCTAATATTTTTACGTAAGCTTCATTTATTCTATATTTAAATTTCCGTCTGGAATATGCATTTCTGTCATCTCTCATCTCATAGAGTGGTTCATGTATATTAACTCCCTTAAATCCAGCCGCATACATCTTTATCCATAGATGGTAATCTTCTACCCTTAACAATTTCGGACTTTCGGTATAGCCACCAACTTTTTCAAATGCTTCTCTGCGAACCATGCATGGAGCATGACAAAAGGGAGATCCATATAAAAAATCTTTTTTAGTAGGTGTATCAGGATGTTGAATAAGTCCCCATGTTCCAGATTCATCAAAAAAAGTCATATCTGTACTAACAATGTCAATATCAGGATGGTTTTCTAAAAATTCAACTTCCTTTGCAAATCTTGCCTTTGAGCATCTGTCATCCCCGTCCATTCGGGCAACATATTTCCCTTTCGCGAATTTTAGACATTTATTCAAAGTATGATTTAGTCCTCTATTTTTTATATTTTGAAGGACGATTATTCTTGAAGGATCCTTTGATTGATATTCCTTTGCTAATGTATACGTATCATCTTTAGACCCATCGTCACACAGTATTAATTCCCAGTCACTCTCCGTTTGTCCCACTATACTATCCAATGCTTCATTTAATGTTTCAGCACAATTATATAACCCCATAATCACGCTAATTTTAGGCATAAATATCCTCCAATTATAACAAATTCCATGTAAAATGCATTTGGTAATAAAAAAATGCTATGTAACAAGCCACTGTAGCTAACAAAATAATTCTAGATGAATCTTTTGTAAATATATTTTTTATTTCCCATGGCAATAAGATACCTGTAGAATACATGCTACAGTAAATAGGAAGGCGCCCAATAAATACGCCTGAAGTTCCCATGGAGATAATTGATATTGCCGTTGCCACAATTCCTGCATTAACTGCCATATTAATAACAGGATCATCTGCATTTTTTATATATTTATATCCAATTAATGATAAAATTGTAGGTACGGAATAAACCAAAACACGTATTGGATTAGTACCGTCATCTGCCATTGATTCCCAGTCACTTACAACATTAGTATATTGAGTGTCAGAAAGAAGCGCATCTAACATATTAGTGAACTGATTTACAAATACTAAAGCCAACAAACTTAAAAAAATACAAATAAGCGTCTTTTTATTCCATGCTTTTCCTTGAATTATAAATACAATTGGTAACATAAGTAATGCTGATCCGTGAATTGTAGATGCCACTAATATTATAATTATTAGTGGCACATATTTCTTTTTTAACATTAATCCTGTTGTTGCAAAGACAATCGCAACAGCAGTAAATTGTCTAATTCCATTATGCATCCACGACATATAATCTGTAGAAACCACAAAAAGGAAAATACTCAACCAATAATTACATGAATATTTTCTTAAAATTAAAACAATACAAAGCATTTGGATTAATGCCAAAATGAAAAAAAAGACAATAACCGAATTACCAAAAATCGATTTAATTATTACAGATAGCGCCTCAAATCCTTTATCTTTTCTCGCAGTCGATACGTATGAAATTAGCTGATCTAAAGAAGAGGGTACCATTTTATATAAATAGCGATATGAAGATGTATCTCCCCAACCATCTGGCCGAAACGCTGCCCAAACAACATAGGGAGCGGCCAAAATTAATGCCGGAATGATATTCCAACGCTCTACATACTGCCCCAAAACATTTTCTTTTTGTGTCAAGGGATACATAATAAATAATATCCCCACAATTGCAGGCCAAATTAATAGCCACCAATAATTTGTCAATTCCATCAATACGTCCTTATCCTTTATTGTGTCTGCATAGGAACTATCCTCTGCTTATAATTTCAAATGTACTCTCGACAATCTTTTTCTTATCAAACAGCTTTTCCATGCGCTCCCTTGCGTATCTTCCCATCTCTTCTATTTCTTCTTCATTCTTATCCGCCATCAGTTTCATCTTCTCAAAGAGCATATCTGCATTTTTCACTTCACATAAATAACCACTCTTTCCATCTTCAACAGCCTCCCGGCATCCCGGAATAGCACTTGTAATAACCGGTCTGCCCATTGCAGAGGCCTCCAGAAGAACATTGCTCATGCCCTCATGATAAGACGGAAGTACAACACAGTCTGCCATCGCATAATACGGTCTTGTCTCCTCCTGGAACCCATGGAATACTGCAATACCGTCTTCCACCATTTTTTCAACTGTATCTCTATACTCATCTTCAAAAAAGCCGACAATATCAAGGACAACCTTGTCACCATACTCGCTGTAAAGCATGCGCATAGCGGTAAAGAGTTCGTCAATGCCTTTTTCTTTCATAATTCTTCCGAGATAGAGAAAATGCATCTTCCCATCCCCAGACCCTTTGCTTTCTTCGCCTTCCTGACGCAAAGAAAGTGGAGTATACGTATAGTGCTCCAGATTTACTCCTGCACCATTCAGGACAACGATCTTATCCTGAGCGACAAGCTTCCGGTTGATAAACTCCTGTGCATTGCCTTTGTTTTCAAAGAACACCGCACTTACCTTTCGAAATGCTGTTTTATACAGGATGCCTACAAACTTTGCCAGCAGTTTTTTCTGGAATGCAGTTCCCATTCCCTGAACATTTGCATAATAAGGTATTTTCCTGTGTCTACATACAAGTCCTGCATATATATTCGGTTTTATAGAATATGTAATCACCTTGTCTGGTTTTTCGTCCGAGATTATTCTATTATAAAATTGCAGCAATTTAAAGTCAGTAACAGGATTAATACCTCTTCGATCGACATCCGTCTCCACACATTTGCATCCCATTGTAGCAAAATCATCCTCATGTCCCACAAATGGCATACTCAATACCACGTCATACTCATCCATAAGTTTCTCTATAAGTTCTTTTCTGAACTGGTACAGCATATATGAATGATTCGTAATGATCAGGATTTTTTTCTTCTTTTCTTCCAAGGCTCCTGTTCCGCCTTCCACAACCCCGTCGCTGGTTGCCACCACGGCAATCGTTCTGATCAGACTGTACAGATCCACCACTGGGCCTACATACTGCGTATAGATCCCGTCATATCTCGCTTTCACATCAATCGGCAGTTCATCCCGCCCCATAACCTGGGCCAGCCCCGTAATTCCCGGGCGTACAAAATTAGCGCCGTACTTATCACGCTCTGCCATCAGGTCTTCCTGATTATACAGCGCAGGACGCGGTCCCACAAGGTTCATATCCCCTTTCAGAACGTTAAACAGCTGAGGCAGCTCATCCAGCGAAGTCTTCCTTAGAAAATGTCCGGCCTTTGTAATAAAAGCATCCGGATTTTCAAGCATATGTGTCGGCATATCTTTCGGTGTATCCGTGTACATGGTCCGGAACTTATAAATTGTAAAATATCTGTATGTTCCGTCTGCCTCAGACCTGGCAACACGTTTCTGACGGAAGAGCACAGGGAAACCGCTGTCTGCAATAATCCAGATACATAAAATCAAAAATACCGGAGAAAGGATAATAACGCCAAGCAGAGCGCAGAAAAAACTTACTGCTCGCTGTACTTTCATATATGTTTTCTGAAACGATGAAAATACCGGATAATACAGACTGCTGTTCTTTTTTACTTTTCTCTTCATTTCTCAGTTTCCTTTTCCCTCTACTCTGTTTTATTCTTATACTCCGGTACAATCTTCTTTATCTCCGCCCGGATATCCTTATACTCATCATATGCCAGCCTGATCAGCCCATCGATCTTACGGCTCACCTCTGCCACATCAATCTCACCCATCTGTGCCACAAAGATTCTGTCATTCTCTGTCTCCACCAGATTGTCTTCATCGATCAGCAGCTCCTCATACAACTTTTCTCCGGGCCTCAGCCCTGTAAACTCGATCTTGATATCCTGTCCCGGCACATGTCCCGACAAACGGATCATCTTTTTCGCCAGATCCAGTATCTTCACCGGTTCTCCCATATCCAGAATAAAGATCTCTCCGCCCTTTGCGTAGGCTCCGCACTGAAGCACCAGATTCACAGCTTCCGGAATGGTCATAAAATAACGGATAATATCCGGATGGGTAACCGTTACCGGTCCTCCGTTTTTAATCTGCTGCCGGAAAACAGGAATCACACTTCCGTTGCTGCCCAGTACGTTTCCGAAACGCACCGCCGCATATTCGGTTGGGGATATCTGAGAAAAGATCTGTATGATCATCTCACAGAGCCTCTTGGACGCCCCCATTACATTTGTCGGACGCACTGCCTTATCTGTGGAGATCAGCACCATCTTTTTCACATGATACTTATTCGCGGCGCTGGCCACATTATATGTACCAAGCACATTATTCTTTATTGCTTCATCCGGACTGTCTTCCATCAGCGGAACATGTTTATGCGCCGCCGCATGGTATACAATATCCGGGTGATATGTCTCAAATATATCCTCTATACGCTTCTTATCCCGCACAGATGCGATCAGCGTTTCCAGATTCAGTTCCGGATGTTTTTTCTTCAGTTCAAGCTGTATATTATAGGCATTGTTCTCATAAATATCGACGATAACCAGCTGTTTCGGATCATGCAGCGCTACCTGACGGCAGATCTCACTTCCGATAGAGCCGCCTCCTCCGGTAACAAGGATTACCTTGCCGGTAATATAATTACCGATAGACTCCATCCGCAGGTCCACCGGTTCTCTCCCCAGCAGATCTTCAATGCTTACGTCCCGCAGCATAGACACGTCCACTTCCTGATTCACCATCTGGTAAATACCGGGAAGCATTTTGATTTTGCAGGCCGTCTCCTGACAGATTTCAAGCAGTTCCCTTCTTTTTTCCTCTTTCAGGGTGGGGATTGCTATGATAATTTCTTCAATATTATATTTTTTTGCCATGGCAGGTATGTCTTTCTGACCGCCCACAATGGGAATACCCTGCAGATATGTACCGATCTTCTGCTTGTCGTCATCAATAATGCACGGAACCTTCCGGTTGAGATGCTTGCTGTTTTTCATTTCCCGGACCAGCATATATCCTGCCGCTCCTGCTCCCACAACCATAGTTACAACAGGCTTGGACTGCCAGATTACTTCCCTGTTGTGGTATGCTATTCTGATAAAGCGATAGGAAAACCGCGGCACAATAATGCAGAATGACAGCAGCATTATATACAGAAATATATAACTTCTCGGCACCGGATATTTAAATAGTTTCATACCGCAGTACTGTACAAAAGACGACAGCAAAATCGCAATGATGGCATTTTTCAGCTCCTCCAGACTTGCGAAACGCCACAGACTTGTATACAGACGGCAGAATGCATTTATGATAACCGTGCATACTACATTGATCCACATATAATCCTGCACAGACTCCCAGAATACCGGATCGATATTTACAAAGCTGAAATCATACCGCATCCATAAGGCGCCTGTCATGCTGGCTATAATCAGGATGATATCAAGCAAAAAAAGAGCCGTACCTTTAATGACGGCTTCTCTGTTTCTGTAAAATCTCTGAATACTAAATCCCATAATAATCCCTCTGTTGCTCTCAAATTATTACAATTATGACTGATATTCAACGTATTCTATATTATAACACAAACCAGGGGCCGTAAAGATGAAATATATGCTAATTCCTTGAATTTTGTCATAATTTGCCATTTTTTTGTAATAATCCGAAAATTGTCCGAAGGTCACCGTGTAAAGAATATGTAAAAGGATGTAAAGTTTCCCGAAACAGGAACTGCTGCCGTCATTACATGGCGGCAGCAGCATAAAATTCCTTTTTCTTTTTTTCATAAACCCGTCTCAGATCTCCAGTCCGGAGCACGGATATCAGTACAGCAGTTCTTTTATATACTCCTTATTTGCTTCCAGATCAATAGTGAGAACGGACATGCTGTCATATGTGTCAAACTCATAAGTCCCGTCCCTCGGCACAGCAGCCTGCTGGGTCTTCAGGTGCTCCACTCCCATAACATCTGTAGCAAGGCTGTACAGTTCTGTCACTCCCATATTTGTGGATACCTGGGTCATACAGAACTTAATCAGCGGCAGGATATCTGCCGGATTTTTATTCTCCATTACTTTATTATAGATTCCGTAAAGCACGCTTCTCTGTCTGCTGGTACGGCCGAAGTCATTGTCCAGGCTTCGGTTTCTTGCATGTGCCAGCGCCTGAGATCCGGTCAGCGTTACCCAGCCGGACTGAATATCCGGCATTCCGGTCTGTCTGTAATACTCGGCCTCTTCCTCAGTAAGATTTACCTGAATGCCTCCCAGTTCATCTATGATCTCTACCAGATTTTCGAAGTTAATAATAATATAGTCCTGGATATCCAGATCAAACTGCTTATTCAGCGTATTAATGGTAAGGCCCACACCGCCGTAAGCAAATGTATGCCCCAGCTTACTCATGCCGTATCCGTCGATATCAATCAGCGTATCTCTCAGGAAAGAAATAACGGTGGCTTTGCCTTCTGCTTTATTGAACGATACGAGCATCATCGTATCTGAACGCCCCAGCTCCGCGTCCGGGTCACGGGTGTCGGAACCTACAAGAAGAATATTTACTACATCCTGATCTTTCTGGTCCTCCCTGGCGATCTGGACCTCATCCGCGGTAGGATCCACATCATCCGGATCCACGATGCCTACACTGTCGTGATTCAGACTCCACACAATCGATCCGAATAGGCCGGCCACTGTCAGGATACAGATGAGAAAGAGAATGATGATAGCCGATGCCGCTTTATGCTTCTTCATCCATTTCCGCAGGCCTTTTTTCTTTTTCTTCTTTTTCCCCTTTTTCTTTCCTGTTTCTATTTCCTGTTTTTCGCCGTCATCCTTCTTCTGCTTTTCGCGTTCGGCTTTTTCTGCTCTCTTCCGGCCGCGCCGTCTGACATTTTGTTTCTTCTCAGCCGCCTCCGCAGCCTGTTCTTCAGTTTTTTCCACGGCCTGTTCTTCAGAAACATCTTCTGTTCTTATATCATTTTCTTTCATCTGGCAAGCCTCCTACTCCTTAATCACACGGCCTGATGCGTCCTCGCGTTTTCCGGTATTTTTCAGTTTCCCGTAACGGGAATAATGGCTGTAGCGGCCATACCGTCCATAGCGGCTGTAGCCGTAGCCGTAACCGTATCCATATCCGTATCGTCCGTCTTTTACCCGGGAATCTCCGTTAAATACAAAGCCCAGAATATCTACTTTCCGAATGGATAATGTCTCTATGCCGCTCCGGATTTTATTCATCTTGGTATAATCCGCACGGATCACATATAATGCTGCATCCACATGCTTTGCGAGAAGGGATGCGTCTACAAGCAGCTCAGCCGGAGCTGTATCAAGGATAATGAAATCCGCCTGTTTCCTGAGTTTTTCCAGCAGCTCTCCCATCTGCTTCGTTCCCAGCAAAGCCGCGTCTTCAGTGTTTGGAGTTCCTCCGTACATGATCTTCAGTGAGCCTCCCGGGATCTCCGCATCTGTAAATGCATGCTGCCATGCGATCTTATCTCTGAGAACAGCCCCCAGACCGTAATGCTTTTTCTCGTTGTGCATAACCTGCGCAACCGAGGGATTTCTCAGATCACAGTCGATCAGAATGACGGATCTCTTCTGTTTTGCCAGAGCAATGGCAAGATTTACGGCCACTGTCGTCTTTCCTTCACCCGGCACGGAACTGGTAACCATCAGGACCTGCGCGTCCTTCATATCCATCTCACGCATCATGCGGATTCTGAGACGGCGGATTGCTTCTTCATATGCCGGAGATACTCTTTCATCCAGAATATTAATATTATTATTCTCTGCATTTTTCCTTTTTTTGCGCTTTACATAAGGCAGACTTCCGAGATCGTGAATATTGATCTGTTTCTTCAGCTGTTCCTTTGTATGTACTGTACGTTTCAGAAATACATAAAGGCAGAGAATCACGGCGCTGATCAGAATTCCCTGAACTGCGCCCCGCCTGTATGAGCCCCGTATCACAACTTCCCTCTGTGTATCAGAAGGAATTCCGGTCTCATCAAGGATCTGCAGACGTGTCTCACCGAATATATATTCCGCTACTTCCGGGTAATTTTCAATAACAGATGTAAGGATATTATATGCCATCTGCGGATCATCGGAAGATACGGAGATGGTCAGCATATTCATATCTTCTTCCGCGTCTACACTGATAGAGCCCGGCAGGTACGTAAGCCCCAGATCATTCTGAATCACATCCCGGAGCACGCCGCTTGTCAGTATATACGGAAATATAGACGCCATTTCCTGGGCGGAGGTAATATTTGTATACGAACCGCCCGGCGTGGTAACCGACACCGTGGCAGAAGCGACATACTGGGGTGTGTAGGAAAAAGTTGTAGAAAAGTAAGAGCGCGCGGTGCATACAATTACAATTACCAGCATGAGAAGCCACAGTCTCCGGAAACCGTTCCAGAAGGCCGCCACAAGATTCATAATATCTATTTTCTGTATTTCTTCGTTTTTATTATTCTCTGAATTTTCTCTGATCTCACTCATCACTGACTTCCTTCTGTTTCTTACCATAATTGCCGTAATCACCATAACGGCCGTAGTATCTGCCTACAGTTGAGCCCGCAATCGTACCGAAGGACTGAACACTGTTCAGAACAACGCCCAGCACTTTTGACTTCTGCGCGCGGAACTTGTCAAGCACTGTGTTAACGTCTTCCGCCAGAACGAAATTCTGCCGTTCCACAAAAAGCACTGTGTCTGCATACTGGCCCCACAGTTCTGCGTCTCCCAGCACGCCTGCGGGAGGTGTGTCTATAATTACAAAATCCGCCGATTCCCTGCACCGGTTCAGGAATTTCCATGTAATATCCGTCTGCAGAATATCGGTTGACGATGAGTAGCAGTTCCGTCCGCCGATCACATACAGCTTCGACACATCTGTGTTCATCAGCAGATTAAAATCCTGTTTTTCTCTCTTGAGAAATTCTCCCAGCTCATTTTCTTCTTTCGGATGAAGGCCGAAAATAAGAAACTGGGACGGGCGTCTCAAATCTCCGTCAATCAGAATTACCCTGTAGTCCTTCTCCGCCAGGCTGATTGCCAGATTGGCGGCAACCGTAGATTTTCCCTCGTTCTCTGAAACACTGGTTACCGCCAGCGTTTTATATCCTTCCTTTTCCATCCGGTATTCCACCCGGGAAGAAAACTTTCTGTAGCTTTCTACAAAACCAAAACCGGCCAGCGGATCATTGATCAGAAGCGCCTTTTTCTTCCGGCGGAACAGTTCCCGCAAAGATTTATATTTGAATTCATAAGTCAGCGCGCCCAGGCTTCTGGCATCCAGCTTATCTTTCAGATCATCCTCCGTCTTCAATGTATCCTTCAATACAGAAAGAATCCCGAACAGAACGACCATTGCCGCTGCCGCCAGCACAAATACTTTTTTCATCGTGCTTTCCGTGTTCAGCGGATTAACAGGTGAAAACGGCACGGAAGGATTCTGCAGAATATTCAGCGTAATATCTCCTACCGTATAAAGGGTAATATCCGAATAATTTTCCAGAATTCCCTCCATTATGTCAAAGGAATCCCTGGGATTGTCCGCGGTCACCCGCAGATCCAGGAGATTGGTGCCTTCCGCGACGCTTGCCTGAATATCCGCCTCAACCGCGTCCACACCCAGTTTCTTGCAGAGGATATCCTGCATGGCTGAACTCTCGACTATCTTCTGAAATGTGGTGGCCATTGTATTCGCCGTACCCAGAGAAGAGTAGGACGCGGAACTGTTCCGGTACGAAACAACAAATGTAGCTGAAGTTGTGTACTGCGGAACATATCTTATATTCAGCACAACAGAAGAAATCATCGCGGCAGAAAGCGCCGCCAGAAGGATTACCCACCAGTTTACAAGGATATCATGTATCAGAGTAAATGGTTCTATCTTATAATTTTCCAGTGTTTGTCCGGTTGTTTTCTCCATCGGTACTACCTCACTACTACTGCCAGTTTCGTTGTCGCCGTTTCGCCGTCATCCGACGTATATGTATAATCCACATTATAAGTACCGGCCGTGTTATAATCGATTTCTTCTGAAATATCCACATCTGACTTGTCACCCGGGGCAAATGAATCATCGTCATCAAACAGATACTCTGTGCCGCTGCTTTCCAGACCGATCAGCAGATCAGAAAGATTTACCGATTTGCCCACATCCGTATAAACAATATAATCCGAAAGAACCGGATAATATTTGCCCCGCTCATTTTCCGGATCTGTCACTGTAACGGTAAGATTTACGGAGCAGGTATCGCCCGCGCTGTTGCTTACCTGTACAGTAACCCCATAATCGCCGGCCTGGGAAACATAGGCATTGTCATTATATGTCGCACGGATCTCCTGACTGATATCACCGTCCAGGCAGTCCTGTACGCTCATGCTGCCGGTCAGATCAGCCTCTTCCATATCATCCAGACTGAATCTGAGCGGCGCGCTCAGTCTGATCTGAGGCGAAGTGTAGTCTGTATACTCCAGATTTCTTGTCAGTGTAGCCGCATTATTTGACTCATCAAATACAACATAATTTACTGTCCGTTTTCCCGGCTCCGTAAAGTTTGACATCGATGATACCCGGATTGACTCTGTCAGGTCACCGTCCTTATTGTCAGTGGCCTGCAGTCCTTCAAGCATTTTGCTCTCATCATCCTCCACACTGACAGAAACGGCATCCGACTCTGCAGTAATTACAGGAGGAACTTTATCCTGCGTCATTCTGGTCATGATATTATATCCGATATATGCGATCAGTGACAAAATAAAAACGGCCACCACCGCGGCTCTGAGTTTTCTCATCGTACATGCTCCTTCCAGCCATATGTCTTTTCAAAAGGAATTCTGCGGAACTGAACCGGTTTCACTCCATTGCAGATATTTCTCGGATTGATCTCAAACAGCGCATCCAGATATTCTTTCGGATACTCTCTGCTGAGATGATCATACGCGTCCGCCATACATGTGGTTCTGCGGATCGGGCTGTGGGCGTCGCTTGCCACAGCTGTCACAAGATTATGATTCAGAAGTTCATATGCCGTCTGCTGAGCCCCGGCTCCGAACCTTCCCATAAAACTGCCTTTATTGATCTGTATCTCGCACCCTTTCTTTTTCCATTCTGAGATAATCTCCGGATCATCCTGCACAAATTCATACCGCTCTGCATGGGCAATCAGAGGGATTGCCCGGACTTCCATTACCTGCCGTACCATCGCGCCGGCAAAATCCGGATCCTCCTGAAAATCAAATTCCATAAGGACATATCTGGTCCGGTTAATCGGAAATATCCGGCCCTCCGTCAGAAGCCGCGGAAGATCTTCTGTCGTAAAGACTTCCATTCCCGCCAGAAGCGTAATGCCCGGCTGCTCTCTCTGTATAATCTCCTTCGTTTTCCGGAAGACCCGGCAGTATTCTTTTCCAAAATAATTGTTATACTCTCCGGGAATATTGCAGTGGGGCGTCGCGACAATAACTTTCGTCCCGTTTTCATAAGCCAGCGCCGCCATCTCAATACTGTCATAGATATCCGCAGCGCCGTCATCCATTCCCGGAAGTATATGTGTATGTATATCTATCATTTATCCTTTCCTTCAAAATACGACAAAATAATTCACCGGTATCTGCCTGACTTCTTTCCTGCAAATTCAATTCTGTCTGACAGACTGACGATTTCATCCTGACATTATAGCATATTTCCTCATGGCTGAGAACATAATCCGTCAGGTTTCCATATATTTCAGCCCTTTGCCGATTCATTGTCGCCGGGATGCCTCCGCCTTGTGCATATCGCATACAGCCCTGTAATAATCCTTCTGGCCGGAAGAATCCGTATCCACACATGTTCAAAAAACTCCCACCAGAAGTCCCCCGGCTCCAGCATCCTGCCCTTCCGCTTCACCTTAATAACCCGCGCAAATATCTGATCCCGCCTTAACGGCCCCTCAACCTGAACCTGCGCGTCGCCCGCCATATAATAGGCGTCTCCCCTTTTTTTGTATATGCGGTGCATCACATACTGTCCGCCGTCCCTCTGATAGAAAACCATATCTCCTCTGCGCAGCTCTCTGTCCGGTCTGGTGAAATAAATATAATCCCGGTTGTGACAGAGGAATGGCGACATACTGCTCCCTGCGATCAGCATGGAAACCACCTTTCCTTCTTCGGCAATCTCCCGAAGTACGGATACATATTCTCTTGTATCTACAACTTTCCCGGCCATTCCGGACTCTCCTTTCGCCTCTGCACTTCCCCCGGCAGAAATATTCCCCCCTGAAATTCTGTCAGAAATCCATAGCCATGCGGCTGGATTCTTCTTCGCTGAGTTCCGTTACTTTTGTTTCCATAACACGGTAAACTCTCTGGCACAGATTCAGTACACTGGGACGATGTGTAGTTACAATACATGTTTTATTCGGATGCTGCTTTACTATGTTGCGCAGTACCGTCCGTTCTGTCGTCACATCCAGAGCCGATGTTGCCTCATCCAGAAGCAGCACCGGTGAATTTCTCAGAACAGCTCTTGCAATGGCAATACGCTGGGCCTGTCCTTCTGAAAGCCCGCGGCCTCTTTCTCCTACATTGCTGTTAATCGTATCCGGCAGCTTCTCTACAAAGTCCCAGGCGCAGGACACTTTCAGGGCTTCGATAATCTCCTCGTCTGTAGCGTCCTCTTTCACCATGCGCATATTTTCCGCAATTGTGCCGGAAATAATTGTATTTCCCTGAGGAACATAGGCAAAAAGATGCCTGGTTTCCGCGTTCATCTCTATCGTTTTTCCATCCGACGCACTAAGACTGACTGTGCCGTCCTGGGGACGGATCAGTCCCAGAATCAGACGGATCATTGTAGTCTTTCCTTCACCGGAAGGGCCTACCAGAGCAACAATTTCCCCCGGATTTGCCTCAAATGCAGATTCTGTAATCACACGGGTTCCCTCTACATAAGAGAAATTCACATCTTTCATCCGAACCCGGAATCCGTCTTCCACATACCGGTCCATCTCGCTGCTCTCAGGGATATGAACTTCCCTTGGAAGCTGCACCAGTTCACGGATTCTGTGGGCAGATACGGAACTGTTCAGAAATGACGGAATAATGGACACCACATTGCTGAATGCCGACGACAGTTTGCTCCGCTGCTGAAGGAACAATGTCATTGTTCCATATGTAATATCATTGGTCCACAGACGGAACAGACAGTATCCGAACGCCAGAAACTGAACCAGAGTTCCCATGACAGACATGAGAATACTGGTCTTGATGCTGAACATGTTGTACTTCAGACTGATATCCCGGAACTTTCCCTGCCACCAGCGCATTTTCTTACTGTAGTGAGGCGCGATGCCAAAAGACTTGATCGTATCAAAATTATAGATGGCCTCTACTTCAAATGTCATCAGATCCGAACTCATCTCACGGACTTTCTTGCTGTAGTCCCTCTGTTTTTTAATCATAAACCGGGACATAAGCAGCATAAACGGCGCGCTTCCCAGAGCGATCACAGCCATGATCCAGTCATAATGCAGAATCACAAAAAACGTGGCTATAAAATTGTAAATTGCTATTATGATAGTAGGAAGCCAGCTGATGGCATTGCTGCTGACCGTACCGATATCTCCGTTAAAACGGTTCAGAATATCTCCATTGGAATACTGATTCAGAGAGAGCCAGTCCGCATCCACAATCTTGTCAAAAATATCCGCCTGAATATCATTGTTAATATCAATGCTCAGTTTTGCGGTGATCCGGCTGATAATGCTGCTGAACACAAGACTGAACACTGTGCTTCCTACCATGATAGAAACCATGACCCACAGCCTGCTGGAATCATGCCCGGTAATAATATCAATCATGTATTTGCTCGCCACACTGCTGACCAGTCCCATGGAGGTGCTGAAAATACCCAGGATCAGATAAAACGCAATGGCGCCTTTGTATCTGACACTGTAGCTGAAAATCCACTTCCAGTCGTCTATAATCTCTGCGAAAGTTCCGTCCTTCCATCTGGAAATAAGTATATCCAGAGATTCGAAGGCCGGATTTTTATTTTCATTCTGCTGATTCTCTTCGTCCATAATTCACCTCTTTTTCAGACTTTAACACGCTTCCCCGGCAGGATCTGCCGCGGCGAATCCTGCCCGTACAGGCGCGCCGCGCCCGTTCTGCGAACAATTATACTATTTCTGATTAAAAAAGCAATCGGTTAAATTGCCAGAACTTTCTCCAGACACTCTACCGCTTCTCTGGAAATCGTACATCCCAGATGAAAGACCGGTACATTTCCCAGGAAATCTTCCATCAGATCCATTATATGGATATGAGCCTCCCTGTTCCATTTATTTACTGTAATCTGGCTGTACAGCAGCGGAAAAGCCCGGCCGGGAGACAGTCTTTCCGCATGATTCTCCTCTGCCTGGCTCAGCATAACTACCGCCCGGATCGGAACATCCTCGTTAAAACACACTTCTGACGTACCGCATACCGGCCAGCCCCGGGCCGTCCATCTGCCGTCCATCTTTCCAAGAAGCGCGCGGTCTCCGTTTACTGTCCTGCTTCCCCGGTATTTTTCCCACAGATTTGCCTGGGTCGTCTTCCCGGTCTCCGATGGCGCGGAAAAAAGAACAGCCTCCCCTTTATATTCCACATAAGCACAGTGAAGCACCATACTGTCCTTCTTCACCAGCCGCCGCTCCAGCGCAAGCAGAGACGTAAATACAGGATCAATATGCAGTTCTTTGATCTCATCTCTTACAAGCACAATCTCCGCCCTGTCCTCTGCCACTTCCCGGTAACAGGCATAGGGATCCTTTCGCCCTTTTACGCCGATCAGACGGCTTTCGAAAGTGCCCTCATCTGTCTTATGACAGAACACCGTCAGGTCAGGCCGCCGGGCAGATACGGTTCCATCCGGCCGGGGAAGCGCATCTGAAACTTCTATACGATAAGTGTACTCCGGACTGCCTGACGTACATTCAAACTTCATAAAGTTCTCCGGCGGCGTTACTTCCTCCGGACAGCAGAGACGGAATACAAACTCTCCGATCCGAAATAATTTATCCATTCTCTCTGTTCTCCTGTATCTCTTTTTCCTCTTCCTCAAGCAACCGCAGAGACTCCTTCGCATACCGGCACATGTAGTCAGGAACTCCGGCATAGCTTCCTGTCTCCAGCAGAGCGCTGGCCGCGCAGGTACGGCACAGATGCCTCACCCGGCAGGTACTGCACTTTGCGTTCAGCAGGATCTTCCATGTCTCCTCTGTAATATATTTCCAGGCAGCCTCAAATCCTGCTTCAAACACAGAAACTTCCGGTTCGCTCATAACCACGCAGGGACGCATCTGCCCCTGCCAGTTAATCGTAAATGAACACCGGCCGGCCATACAGGCCATATGCCCCGGCTTCTCTTCCGCCGGTTCCGGATGCTCTGCTTTTTCTATTGACTGACAGACATATGCCGGAAAAAGTTCCGGCCCCATCTCTCTCTTCAAAGCATGAATTCTGGCCTGTGCCGCTTCTTCCGGACCCAGCCGGGCCTGCAGATTATAGGGCAGATCCCGTTCTCTTGTGGCAGGCATCATGTAGGTGTCCACCCGGACAGGAATATCCAGTTCTTCGCCTATATCCAGCAGCTTATCAAGATCATCCCTGTTCGCGCGGGTAAGACTGCCGCCCACCTTCACGTCCACGCCGTTCTCCCGAAGCAGACGGATACCCTGCAGTGTCTTCTCAAATCCCCCGGGATAATGGCACAGATCCGCATAAGTCTCTTCGTCCGTCCCGTACAGAGTAATATTCACCCTGCGAGGTTTATGTTTTCCAAAAAACTCAGCCAGATCTTCGTCAATCAGCGTACCATTTGTGTTGATCGTCAGAATCATGCCCATCTCTCTCAGGCCAAGGTAGAGCCTTCTGAAATCCGGATACAGGAAAGGCTCTCCTCCGGTCAGCAGGAGGAACAGGACGCCGGCTTCCTTCATCTGCCTGCCGATCTCCAGCCACTCATCTGCGGTGCGAAGCCGTCCCTGCCGCTCCATCTCCTCTCTGCTGAGCCGGACATAACACATATCACAGTTCATGTTGCAAAGAGGAAGGAGTTCTATACTTCCATTGGCCGGGGTGCGGGTACGCTTCGCCTGATCGAGAATCATGCGTTCAACTGTGGTCGCGCCTTCTAATTGTTCCATAGGATGATCTCCTTTCGGGGTAAATGAAAATAGACCGGAGGGCTGTTCCGGTCTATTGTAATTATGTAGATAAATATTATGATTTTGCTGTTTCCCAAGAATCCTGATCAAGATTTGTAGTACAATGAACATCGGTGCCACCATCAGTCCAGATGATAACAGACGTTTTAGGATACTCTTTCCATCCACCAAACAATGTCCAATATCCTGTCTCATCAGTTCCGCCATTCTGGATATAATAACCTCTGATAAAATCATCCTGAGTTGAAGCTTCATGTGTTGCATCACAAGCATGATAATAACGAGCTCTACCTTTTGTTAAATTTGTTCCATCATCAGTGTATACATCGCCTTTTGCACCACCACCAGCATCACATTTAAACTTATAAACTGTATTCCAGTCATGACAAGCCGCTACATACTCATTAGCCTCAAACTTCTGCACCTCAGTAAGAGGTCTCTTCCAAACTCTTCCTTCCATTTTTACTCCTCCTTTAATAGACCATACTGTAAATATTCTCTTATGAAATCTTTAATTCCCTGTTCCATTTCACCATCGGGATCGGAATATTCTTTCTTCGCTTCAGCAATCACATCTTCCATCGTCCTCGGCTGTTGGAACAGCTGCCACAGAAAGCGGCAGGTTTCATTCAGCGATATCACGCTGTTCTCAAATATCCCCGCTTCGCCGACAGGCACCAGTACGGCTTCTCCTGCCACATTTCTCAGCAGGAAATCGGGGTTTGCTTTAAACATCCTGACGCCTTCCTCTTTTGTATTTTCCGGAAGATGCTCCTGAGAACCGGAACCGGAGAGCATCTCGGATGACTTTTCTTTTCTCTCCAATATATTCCTCCCCTGTTTACCTATCATATCTATCTCATTACTATAGCACAACTTATTTGATTGTCAATGATGAAAAACACAGTTTTTTTATAAAAAATTCACAATTTATGGGCATTTTTGAATGTTTTTACACTTTATTACATATAATTGACATTTTATTACATTTGCATCCAAATCAGGAAACCATTACATTTCAGTCATCTTTTCTATTTCTTTCAAAAGCAGTTTTTTATACTCTCCCGCATATCTGCACAAATATTCCGGCAGGCCGTCGTAGTTGCCTGTCTCCAGCCAGGCGCTGGCAGCACATGTTTTACATATGGGGCGAAGCGGGCATTCTGTGCATTTATCATTAATCCTGAATTTCTTCGCCTTTTCGGATATTTCCTGCCAGGCAGCCTCAAATCCGGTTTTAAATACAGACACGGTCGGCTCTTCCAGCGTAACGCACGGCCGCATTTCCCCCTGCCAGTTCACGGCAAAAGAACAGTTTCCTGCCATACAGGTGATGCCGGACGGATATCCGGTTACAGGCTGTTCTGTCTGTTCCAGTTTCTGTTTTACATACACCGGGAACAGCTCCGGATCCATCTCAGCCCGTATTGTCTCCAGTTCCGCCGCGGCCGCTTCCTCCGGCATCAGTCTGGCCTGTTCTTCAAAGGGCCGCCTTCTCTCATGAAGGCCGGGCAGCATATATGTATCCATATGTACCGGCGCCTCAAGCTCCCGGCCGATGGCATATATTTTCTCCATATCGCTGCGGTTGGTTCTGGTTACACTGCCGTTGATTTTCACATCCACGCCCCGATCTTTCAGCAGCCGGATGGCGTTTTTCGCTTTCTCAAATCCTCCGGGATAATGACAGAGTTTCTCATAGGCGCTGTCGTCTGCCCCGTAAAGGGTGATGTTAATCCGCCGGGGTTTGTATCTGCCGAAAAAATCTGCCCATCCTTCGTCCAGAAGTGTACCGTTGGTATTGACAGTCAGGATCATTCCCATCTGCCTGAGCTCTACATATAGCTTCTGGAAATCAGGAAAAAGCAGCGGTTCCCCGCCGGTCAGGAGCAGGAACAGCACTCCGGCCTTCTGCATCTCCCTTCCGAGACCGATCCATTCATCTGCCGTATGCAGCCCGCCTTTTGCCTCTGTCTCCCTGGCGCTGAGCCGCACATAACACATATCACAGTTCATATTGCAGAGGGGCAGAAGCTCCAGACTTCCATTAATAGGCCGCTGTGCTGCCGACGCCCGGCGCAGCATCCTCTTTTCCATTGTATTCGGTTCCATCTGCATTGGATCCATATTTGCTATTCCTCCAAAAAAAGAGCGCCCCGCCAGGAAATAATCCTGTATGTGACACTCCTTGTATTTCTTTTATTCCTCTCTATGTAACTAAAAATTATGAGCGGTTCGGATGGCCTTCCGCTGTGGCAAATACTGTTCCTTTATGATTCCAGGTTCTTCCGTCGGAAGCACTTGTGGTCCAGTAAATTGTATCTCCAATATCAACCGTAGACACGTCTCTTGTAGAATTATAACGTTCATCCCAATAAATGGTACAACTCAAATCTCCCAGTCCGTCTGTACCTGTTTCAATCATTCGATCCGCAATTGTATCATTATTATCATCAAAAATCACCTGATTAGAGGAATTACCACAGTGTGCGATATCATGCGTTACTCCGTTATGATAATCTCCCTCCTGCCATTCATATCTATTTGACCAGCCCACATCACATTTCACACCCCAGCAAGCCGCTACATACTCATTCGCCTCAAATACCTGTACTTCCGTTCTCGGTTTTACCCATCTTTTCATAATCAATGTACCTCCCAACTATAATTCACTGTCCATTTGATAATTCTATGACAAAGCGACGTACATCGTCATTATTAATCCCTGCGAGCTGTCAGATCAATGGTGCATTCTCATAACAACATCCGCTTTATTGCCTGAACTCAAAAAACCTTCACGGAATTATTTTACGCCAAAAAAATCTGAAATTCAAGTATTTCAATAAACTTTTTCTTTCCATCCCGAATTTCAGGTTACATCTGACTGTACATCGGGTGTATTTTTGCATTTTTGCATATTTATTCACTGTATAATTTTATATTTTTTCATCAGATCAACTCTGTGACTACCGATCTCTATACTTTCTCTGGCGTCATTATTCCCCTGCTTGCCGCTCTCCCGCAGATATTTCCAGATCCGGGATACCCAGGCTGCGGGAAGGAGGAACGGATATTTCTTCAGCCGGGGATATGTACGTTCCATATATTTTCTGTCCGGGAAAATGGAGCTTAATACATGCGCGCCCGCTTTCTTTCCCTTCCTGTCTTCACTGACTGCCTGCAGGGTAATATTGCTGCTGTGCTTTCTGCTCATACTGGAATCTCCGAATACGCCTCCGTCAATCAGATCTTCCAGCATATCCGCGCTGTCCTCTTCCAACGCGGCCCAGCTTTCCGGATAACATGCTTTTGTCTCGTCAAACAGCAGTTCTTTCTTCCCGATATCGAAAAGAGCCGCGGCAAATACATCTGCATGGATCTCTCTGCACTTTTCCAGGATATACTGCCAGTCGGTCTCAGCGCCGTGAGCCTCCGCATATCTCACAATGTCGCATACCTGCCGGATACCGAAGCCGCTGTGCAGAAAATGTTTAAACGCATGAAGGATCAGGTAGAGGAGATGATCCGTATGGCACATTGTATAAACCGGCACGCCTTTGATTTCGGTCTGTATTTTCCTGTCAAATACCTCCGCGAACATTGCGTTCAGGCCGCCGTAAGCCTCTGACTCAGAAGAAAACAGTTCCTTGTGCAGTTCGATATGAAGCATGCCTCCCACTTTGTAATAGGGAACTTCTCCTTCCGCCTCCGGATCCAGATCCGGCACCAGCATATCCATGCCGTTCTGCCGGAACACCTGATCGCACAGCTTAAACTGCTCTTCCGGTATCAATACGTCTTCATCTCCGGAGCAGCGGTAATCCGGTTCCGGATAAAGTTCCCGGCAGACCAACCCTTTGACTACCAGCGGAGTAAGACCTTTTTCTGTCAGCCTGCTGTACAGTTCCAGGAATTCTTCTGTCTTTCTGCTCTGCGTCATCACCTGGCGGATCACCTGCCCCTTGAGCATCTGCACCATTTCCGGCGGACACGACGCGAACGCCGGACAGGTATATACAGTTTCATATATCATCGGGAGAATCTGATGATGCTGGCTGAGCCGGAACAGATCTGACCAGTCTTCCTCAGACATACTGTCCTCCCACAATACTTTTTCACCATTCAGGAAGCAGCGAAACGCTTCCAGCATTTTATTACTAATCGCACTCATCTTTATATGTACCTTCTTTGTTCTGTTTTTTACTGATTCTGGTAATATGCATGCATGAGTCCGGGCATCGCTGCCCTCAATGGTATTTTATACTAGTATTGTTATATTTTTCCAGTATTTTCTTCCAGAAATTTCCAGAGGAACTGTCTGAATATTTTTTTGAACAGTCACTGATTTTCATTTCATCTTCGAAGTAGAACTATTTTATCACCAAAAAAAGGAGGAAACCTCATACCTGAGCATGAGATAATCCTCCCTTTTTTCATCGTTTTCTAATCCTGAAGAATCCCTGTTTCCCGCGCTTTCTGCACGGCCTGTATCCGGGTAGTAACTCCCAGTTTTTTATAAATATTATAAATGTGACTCTTCACAGTAGAAAGCCGGATGTTCATTGTTTCTCCGATTGCCGCGTTGCTGTATCCTTTTTCAAGATATCGCAGCACCATCAGCTCTGTCACTGTCAGTTTTTCCACCCGGTATATATTCTGCTGATCCTCTGTAAGATCCAGATAATGTTTCTTCTGCCGCCCTGCCTTTCTGATAATATAGTCAATCCAGTCTTCCAGGGGCATTTTCAGGACGCTTCCGTATTTATATTTTTTCTTTTTCTGATGATACAGAATATCCGAACTCTCTATCCATTTTCTGTGCTCCTCCAAAAGCTCCGCGCCTCTCTTGCCGTATCCCGTATAGAGTCTTACATAGCGGCACGGATTGGCTGCCGCCAGGGATTCGGCTGTTGTTTTCAGAGCCTGTCCGTTTTCTCCCCGCTCCCGCTCCGCAATTGCTCTCTGAAAAAGGGTCTCTGCCAGCCACCGCCTGTTCTTGTTTTTTTCAAAATAAGGGATCAGCGTCTGGAGAATACTTTCGGCCTGGCTGTAATTTCCCAGATACATATTGATCTTCACTTCGGCAGTCAGATAAAACCTTGTCTTTCCCGCGTCGTTTCCAATGTCTCCTCCGGTCTCCCGGATCCACCTCATCAGATCTTCCTTTTCTCCCCACCTTGCTTCCGCCAGATAGTAAAGCGCCCTGGCGTTCCACCGGCAGATCTGTGATTCTTCATTTGCCAGAGAGGTCGCCATTTCACGGATATATTTCCGCACATGGTCCTGGGGCGCCTCCCCGTCCGCGAACAGGTAGGCGAGATACATAACGCCCAGCCGGATCTGCCACAGTGTGTCCTCTGCCGTTTCCGGCATATCTTCCAGCCATTTCCCGCTGCGGACACGGGCCGCGTCTGTCTGATAATCATATTCCATCCTTGCCAGCCGGTACGGAATATGGTTTTCCTGATCCAGACGTTCCTCCCACAGCCTCTGATATTTTTCCCTTTCCTTTTTTTCACAGGCAAACAATTCCGAGAGATCTCTTATTCCGCTCAGATAAGATACCGATTCTCCCAGCATATAATACAGCCGCACAGGATGCTCCGGATCGGTCTTTTCCCGTAGCAGTTCCATCCACTCCTTTGCGGTAATCTCCGGATCAGTATATGCTATATTCAGGCAGATCTCCGTCATTCTGCGCCCGGCGGCTTCATCCTGCGGCGGATGTTCCATGATATCCGGCAGGCGCTGTCTCAGCCGTTTCATCTGTACAGTATCCTGCCGCAGAACTGCATCCATCCACCTGATATAAAACAGTTCCGGTATCTCTCTGTCTTCTTCCGGCCTGCCCGGATCGTCATAATTCAGAAATGATATTTTGTCATAATTTCTTATCAGGCAGTCCCGATATTCCTCTTTATCCTGGCGGTACCAGCAGCACGCCAGCGCGTCCTGAATACGCCCGTGTTCCTCATACCACGCCACTGCTTTCCCGCACAGTTCCTGAGATGTATATCTGTCAACCGCTATGCGAAGCGCAGGCTGTACATGCCAGGACTCCCTGCCGGGGACATAAACCATCGCCCCGCGCGCGAACAGCCGTTCTTCCAGCTCTCTCTCCGGATCTTCCCAGAGTACTTCAGACAGTTCTCTGTTCAGATATGAAAATGCCGCCCGCTCCTTCAGTACACGCAGTTCCTCAGCCGGCATGCTCTTCAGAATCTTTTCCCGTATATACCTTCGGATCTCATATCTGCTGCAAAGCTCCCACGCTGTCCAATGGGTTCCCAGCTGCTTCTCCAGACGCACCAGCATGGCGATACAGCCGGCCCATCCCCCTGTCAGATACTGTACTTCCCGGTAATGCAGGCTGCTCCGGCATTCTTTCAGATACCGGTAGGTCTCTGCTTCCGTAAACCAGAAGCTCTCAGGCAGGACCGCCGCCATGATGCCGTTCCAGACAAATTCCAGGAAACTCTCAGGCATCATTCCATCTGCAGCGAGAAAAATCCGATCCTCTCCGGGCATCCTTTGTATGAATCTCCAGAAGCCCTGGCCCGAATCGGGATACCGGTTCTCCTGCGGCTTCCGGATCAGATACCAGTTTTTACTGTCCTGTTTTCTTTTTTCCAGAGCGCTCAGATTTTCTATCTCTTCTACAGAACAATACACCGGATTTATTTCCGGATGCTTTTCAAGCAGAATCCGTACCGCTGTTTTTTTCCCCGTTCCGGGCAGGCCGATCAGGCAGACTGCAAGATGCTCTTTCAGCAGCTCTTCTATTCGCGCAGTCTTGTCGATGGTCACATTTCTAAAATTCATATCCTGTTATACTCCGTTCAGAATTCCTCCGATCAGGTGGACACGGCTCTCTGCCAGTTCTTCCAGACCGTCCATAATATGAGATGTGCCTGCATAATCCTTTTTGATAACGAATAATGCACTGTCTGCATACTGCGCGAGTACGCCTGCATCTGTCAGCATGCCGGCCGGAGCGCTGTCCAGTATCACAATGTCCACTTTTTTCTCAAGTACCTCAATGATCTTCCACATTCTCTCTCTGCCGAGAAGTCTGGAGCCGTCTTCCACCGCCCTGCCGCCGGGAAGAAAATAAAATCTGAATTCATCATCCATCCCCAGGGCTCTTCCCGTTATCAGTACATCATGAAGCTTTGCCTCACCCGACAGAACTTCATATAATCCCGGTCCTTCCTCCATGCCGAATATCCGGCGGTTTGAAGGGTTGCGCAGATCACAGTCAATTAACGCGGCGCGCTTTCCGTTCCGGGCAAACGAGAGCGCCAGATTCACTGCCAGCGTACTTTTCCCTTCTCCTGCAAGAGCGCTTGTTACCAGTATGGTCTTTGAATGATGTCTCCATACGCTGTATTCGACTTTACTTCGAATCATCTGCAGCGCTTCCTCAAATCCGGGATCTGTTTTTTCATTCAGAATGTTAATAATATGCCCGTTGTCCCGGCTTCTCCTTTTCATGGCAATCTGGGGAATCTCCCCGAGGCATTTCATATTTGCCCGCTTCTGGAAATCTTCTTTTCTTTTTATAGTATTTCTGCTCAGCATCACTGCGCCCGTCCAGATCAGGCCAAGCGCGCAGCCCGCCGCGGCGCCTTTTACCGCATCCCGGGAACTGTTTCTCGGATTGTCCGGATATGCCGGGATTCCGGTCTCATCCAGCAGTTCCATATTCGTCCTCCCCAGAATCACTTCTGACACTTCAGGGTAACATTCAATTACCGCCTGGAGCGTCCTGTAGGCCAGCTCGGCGTCCGTATCTGTCACGGACAAAGTGAACAGATTAGTGTTTTCTTCAGAAGACGCCGCAATCTGTCCGCTTACTGCAGGTCTCCCCATCGTCTCGGCAGCGCGCCGCGACAGCACGCCGCTGGTCAGAATATATGGGAACGTATTTACCATCTGCTCAGTCGTTGAATTGTCGTAAAAGCTGTAGGACCCTTCTGTCTGTGACATGCCGTCCTGACTTGCGGTAATCGTAAAAGTGGCAGAAGCCGTATAAACCGGCGTATATGCCATCCAGCTTCTGGCATAGGAGAATATGCCCCCGGCGGCTGCCAGAATCAGAACCCATATCCACATACGGCGTAGCGTCCTCAGATAATCTGTTAGTATACCGACAATATCAATTAATCCCTCTTCCCGGTTCTTTTCCTCGTTTTGTGTATTCATATCCGTTTCATAGCCCTCTTAATCTTTTTCATGGTCTTCCCTGTGTTTATGCGGATAGTATTTCCCGTATCTGCCATATTTTCCGTACCGTCCGTACTTCCCGTATCTGCCGTATCCATAGCCGTATCCGTAACCGTAGCCATAACCATACGACAGCAGGCCGAGCCTTCCCGGCACGTCATTGAATACACAGCCCAGCAGCTTATGGCTGTGTCCTTCCAGCACATCGACAGAGTCATTGATATATTTGGAAAGGACTCTGTTCTGTCTCGTAACAAGCAGACAGAAATCTGCTCTGCGCACCCACGCCTCTGTATCCGCCCTTCCCTTTACCGGAGGCGCATCTACAATGATCAGGTCCATCTCTTCTTTCATTTTCTCAATAAAACCGGTAATACGTGACGAGGAAAGAATCTCAGCGGAACGCGGGGTATATTCTCCGTTCAGCATAATATGAAATCCCAGCTTCTCACTGTAATAAACCGTATTCTCCGGATCACCTTTTGCGGCGGCGCATGCGCCCCAGCTCTTTGCTTCTTTCATATTGATGCCCAGATATGCCGCGAGAGAACTTTCTCTTAAATTTCCTTCGATAAGAAGTACTTTCCGGGGGTATTCCGCGAACATAAGCGCAAGGTTTACCGCAAGGGTTGTTTTCCCCTCCCCCGGCGCCGCGCTGCTGATTACCAGTACCTTTGCCCCTGTTTTTCGCTGCTGATAAATCAGCTTTGTACGGATCTTTTTCATCGTCTCTCCAAAGCCGAAGCTGACTGAAGGTTCCGTTATCCACAGTTTTTTTCTGTCCCGTCTTACAGCTGCTTTTATGTTTTTGTACTTCCGTTCGTGGGGAACTGCCGCAAAAAGTGTAGTATCCAGTTTCGTTTCAACTTCTTTTTCGTTTTTTACTGTATCTTTGAAATAAGAAAGCAGCCCGAAAAGGGCAATCATAACCGCTGTTCCGGCCATAAAGCCTTTTTTCATCACATCATTTCCCTGAAAAAAGGCAGACGGATATGACGGATAATTCGGTTCCTCAAAAACCTCCAGAACAACCTGTCCCAGAACGCTTGCAGTGACAGATGAATACTGCTCCAGCATACCGTTCAGAAGCCGGAAAGCATCGGTCGGAGATCCCGCCGTCACAGACACGGTCAGAAGATTTGTTTCCGGTACAATTGATACGGACACCTCGCCCGCAAACGTATCCATGCCAAGCTGATCTGCCACTTTTTTCTTCAGCACCTGACTGTCCAGCACCGTCTTAAACGACTCGGCAAGCCGCTGGGTCTGGCTCAGATTGGCATAGGCGCCGGTGCTGCTCTCCCGGGCTGAAACTACAAATGTTGTCTGGGACATATATTCCGGATTATAGGTAATCCAGGCAGCTGTATACGCGAGAAATGACACAGACAGTCCCACAAGTACCGCCACCCAGATATTTTTCAGAATATCGTGGAATATTGCAGAAAAATCAGCTGTCACAGTTCTGCCGGCATTCTCTTCTGTCCTGTTATTCTCTTTCACGCTTTCTCCCCGCTGTTCCATCATTCATTACTTTCCTTCCTCAGTTATCTTACAATCACAATCAGTCTGCTCTTCCCCATAAGACCGTCTTCCGTTACTGTATAATCCACATAGTATGTCCCCGCCTGGGACGTATCCACATTTGATTCGATATCAGGTTCCCCTCCTGCTTCAGACTCCTGAAAATAGTCGGAAGCACGGAAAGAGTCATTCACATTCAGGTAGACAAGATAAGAAGTCAGCGTTACTTCCAGCTGCTCGTCTCTCGGATCATACACTTCCAGTTCTGTCGGAAGATAAGATGTATTTCCCGCGCTGTCTGTCACCCGGAATTCAATCTGATACGTTCCCGGAGCAGATGCCGATACCGTTCTGTCCAGATTATATTTAATATTATTGGAAAGATTTCCGTCCAGACTGCTCTCTGCGGATATTCCGGAACAAATATTAAAAGATGTGCCCATAGGGAAACGGAGCGGCGCACTCAGAGAAAATGTCGGCATCTGATAATCCGTATACTCCAGCTGTCTGCTGTAATATCCCACATTTCCGCTGCTGTCCGCCGCAGCATAATTCACAATGCGTCTTCCTTCTTCATCAAATCCTGAGATTGACTGCACTACCAGAGACTCCGTCACATCTCCGCCCCTGTCGTCTTCCGCACGCATCCCTTCCAGCAGCTTTTCTTCGGGATCGGCCACACTCGCCTGAATCAGTCCTTCTCCGGTAATTACCGGAGGCGTGTGATCCGTCACAGCACCGTCATATACTCTGCACCCCGCATAAACCGCGGCAGAAAAGAGAAACAGGATGATGCTGAAAATCTTAATCTTTTTCATATGTCTGCCCTTACTTCCATTCTTTATAAAATCATTGCTGTATCTGAAACAGAACTCTATACATGAACGATTCTGCCATACTGCTCAAAAATGAGTAATGTCCGTAAGTAATTATACCCAGTCGCCTTTTTCACCGCCTCATACCAAAGTCTTAGATTTTTTTCATTTTTTGCTTATAAATAAAAATATCTCCCTTTCAAATGCTTATTTATATACTGCATTCGAAAGGGAGATATGAAACTTCTTCCCTGACGTTTTATATTTTATTGAAAATACTCCAGAGGTATCGCGTCAACTGCCGTCTGCTGCCCCAGTTCCGTAAAGTGAGCCCCGTCTGTTGTATACTCCTTCTTCAGCTCTGCCGCCGTTTCGTCTGTGCACATAAAATCCAGGTCAATATATCCGTCTGCCGGATTAGCGTCGCTCCTTATCCATGTATTAATATCCTGGCGCATCTGATCAATCTCCTGAGACCACTGAACGTCATCACTTCCCAGAACATTTCTGGTATATCCTTTCCATGCGGTTCTCGTAAAAAGGTACACTTCGATTCCCTTCTCATGCGCCCGGTCAATCAGCTGTTCATATCCCGCGATCATCTCTTCCGCGGTAACTGCCCGCGCATCATCTTTCAGACTTTCACAGTTCGGATGCACCACATCGTTAACTCCGACTTTAAGAAAGATCTTCTCCACCCCCGGCTGGTTCAGCGCATCCCGTTCAAACCGGTCCACCATGGCTTCTCCATATGCCATGCCAAGGAATCCGGCCCCGTCATCCAGCAGACGGTTTCCTTTGATTGCCTGCTGCAGGATGCCCACATCTGTGATTCCCGCGTTCTGCAGTTTTTCCGCCAGAAGAATCGGAATATCGTTCGCCAGTGTAGAATCCCCGATTACAACTGCAGATGAAGCCCCGGGAGCATATACCTCTACACCTGTCAGAGCCGGAATAACTGAATACTCGCCGAAATCCGCCTCCATTTTCATGGGAACACCGATCGTTGTCGCTGATTTCGCGAAATTTCCCGACATAATATAGGTATCCCCGCCGATCAGTCCGTAAGTTTTCATTGTCTCGGTTTTCTTCATAAACACAGATACCGTCAGATACTCCAGAGCATCTACGGACATGCCTGCAGGGTCTGACGTCACTGTTTCTCCGGCCGGAATGGTTACAGAGGATTTGCCGTTGAAAGTCACATTTTTTCTTGTCCACGTCTTAATCGCCTGAGGGAGCCGTTCATATCCCTTTGCGATACTTATGGTATCCACAGTCAATGGTCCTGTTCCGAATTCGTTTGACAAAGTGATCCTTACATCCTCACCGGATATCGTCGGCTGAATCCGGGTGCGGAACGTAAGATTTCTCAGGCCCGCGTCACATTTAATCCAGTCCATTTCCAGCATTTTCTTCAGATTGAATTCCACCGGACTGGTGCTCCAGGCTCCGACCCAGCCATCGTCTGAGGCTGCCCTGACCTGTGATACAGGCGTTATACACATGCCGGTGATCAGAAGACAAAGTCCCAAAACAGCTGCCATGATTTTCTTTTTGATGTTTTTCATAAAAAGCCCCCTTTTCCATATAA
Organism: Candidatus Mediterraneibacter merdigallinarum; assembly: GCA_019117305.1. Classification (GTDB taxonomy): domain Bacteria; phylum Bacillota; class Clostridia; order Lachnospirales; family Lachnospiraceae; genus Mediterraneibacter; species Mediterraneibacter merdigallinarum. The sequence continues at coordinate 34,038 of DWZZ01000027.1, forward strand.
TTTTATTTATATTTTATCATTGTCTGCCGATTACAAACAAGTTAAGAATATGCCAATCTAATAAAATATCTCCCTTCCAAATGCATATTTATTTTGCGCATTTGAAAGGGAGATATAACCCGTCTGAAAAGTACAGTATTCTATACTATACTCATCCGGCATTTTTATCAGCTGCTAATTTACCAGCTGAATAATGATTTGAAGAAATCAGTAACCGTATTTACCACTGACTTAATCGCATTGCCCAGTTTTGTAAAGAAGCCTTCATCATTGCTTCCTTCCGGTTCCTCAGCCTCTGCTTCAGAAGCGCTAAATTCTACGCTTTCCGACTCACCGTATGCCACTTCCACATCACTGTACTCTGCATCGGTCAGTTCATAGCCTTCCGGCAGGATTCCCTCTGCCACTGTCTGTATATCTGCTGCGGCAAATGTGTGAGTCTCGCCCACTGTACCGTTTGCCGTAAGGACTGTCTCTGCCACAGCATTGCCGTTGGCATCGACTACGTTTACTGTCAGCGCGGCGTCCGCCGTCTCAACAGTCTCTGTCTCGTCGGCAATACACTGAAGCGCAAACGCCATCGTATCAGCGTCGATTGTAAACAGTGACGCACCGCCTGCTTCATATACAGGATTTGTCACCTTGATCTTTGTAAGGGCAAGTACGTTCTCGCCTCTATTTTCGATAACAATCATGCCATCATTCGGCTCTACTTCATAGTACATATCTACTGTAGAGGACAACGTACTTTCTGGCTGATCATTAATCTGATAGCTCACCGTACCGCTGTTCAGGCTTCTCATTCCGACTGCCACTTTATCATATGCTGACGCCGTCAGTCTCATGGCAATCGTCTGTCCCGATTTGAGATAAATCTCGTTCTTCGGACCGTTATTGATCATATCCGCGTCTGCCGTAACCTCGTTTCCAGCCCCGAGAATCACCGCTCCCGAGCCGTTATTCGAAGCATCATAGACCGCGCTGATAATATTTTCACCGTACTTGTACCAGTCGTCAATATCTGCCAGATCGTAGGTGCTTCCTGCAATCGTAATATCACGGACTTCCGCTGTAAGAGCCTGGTCTTCCTGATCAGCAGCATAAACGCTCTCATATGCATCGCCCTGCGTATGATATACGCGGAAGCCGTCCAGTGAGATCTCACCGCTGTTCACAATAATCTTCACTGTGTACGTTCCGGCTGTAAGATCCTTATAGCTGAATACCGGCGTGTTGTAGTAATTTCCATTATTTTCTTCCAGCCAGTTATTTGCGGTGTCTACATATCCCAGTTTGAGAAGAGTTCCGTCGGTTCCCTCGCCCTCGTACAGCCACAGGCTCATGCTGCCGGATGACTGTGTCGTCAGTGCGTAGATATCCAGACCTGTACCGTTGAATGTAAATGTTGCTGTGCCATTCTTTGTACTGCTTACCGCAGCAGTATTGTTGCTGTTTCCATTTGCAGAAGCATACAGATCGTCATAACCATACAGATCAACTGTCTCATCATCTGCGACGCTTACTGTCTGGTTTTCGGTTACGGCTGAACCAGGTGACCAGCTGCCGTCATAGGAGGCAAATCCTTCCTCATAGTATACGCTTGATGCCGGGTAGACTGTGAATGTATAAACAGCGCCCCGCTCATTTGTGATTCGGACGGTATCCGCTTCTGTAAGTACAGCGTTCGGTGTATATGTTACTTCCATTCCGTTTGTCTGAACGGTTCCGAAGTTTGCGCTGCCGCTCACAAAATTATAACTTGTTTTTCCTGTAAAGTCGACTGTGATCGGTGAACCGAAGTCGATGATATAGTCGTCCGGATCGAAGGTAAGGACGGATACCTCGGCAACCGCCTCAGCCTCTGCCGTCAGTTCACCGGTACTGTAAGCCGCCCGATATCCATAAGAAAGACTTACTGTATTCGTGATCATACTATCCAGATCAGAATCCCGGACGGTATACTCGGCTTCATACAGAAAATCTCTCGCAGGTGCCGGATCCCCGCTCGTTCCCAGATCACTGGTAATGTTCTTCGATGTCGTTCCATCTGAAAATTCCGCTCCGCTCAGCAACTCTCGCAACTGAGCATTACTATACACTATGCCGTATTCCGTCTCATAGCGGTGTACGGTAATGTCATAAACAAGTGTATCGCCTGGGTAAATCTGCATACCTTCTGTATAATCTACAGTCTCTCCACTATGGATAACTGACTTAATAGATTTTTCCAGGCTGGGCAGTCTCTCTGAAATAACATTGATAATTGCCTGACAGCTATTTGTTGCATCAGTACCTCTGGTAAACCAGAAACCGCCATCAGCGCCTAACTCTTTAGCGCCCTGCAGCATAGCAATGATTTCGTTATCTGTATAAAGATGAGTATCCTCGTTATTCAACGATCCTTTATTTTGGAAGAACGTCGTCTGACGCATATTGCTGTAATCCTGAATTGCATACCAATTCGTCTGATCCAAATTATTAGCCGCACTCATATAGGTTAATGCATAATTTTCGTCCACCGGTGCGCCAAAAAATGTCATAGCCCAAGCCGCTTCTGTACTGATGTAAATAGCGGTATCTGCAAAAACCTCTTTATATTCGCCTTCATCATTCTGTACATAGTACAATCTGGAGTCTTGGATCTCATTAACATAAATTTCTACAATTCGTTCCCCATTATCCGAAGGTCTAGAATTTTCATATATAGGTTCGATATCCAGAACCGTAACTGTCGCAGAATGACGTCCTACAATATTTCCTTCTTCATCTGTAATCTCTGCGATAACCACAGTTTCTCCCGGGGTTACTCCGGTTACTGTACCATTCTGACCTACTGTGGCAATACTAGCATTCTCACTTTTCCATGTCACATTATAACCATCTGCACCATTGAGATTCAGATCATAAGATATACCTGGTGTTAAAATCAGATGGGAAACCGTTTTTCCCCTGCTGTATGTTGTATCTCCAGTATTGGATACAAAACTCAGATCTCCAATATTACTGAAATCTCCATCCGGAATTTCTGTAACTGTAATATTATACGTTCCTGCTCCTACAACAACAGTAGTTGTTCCTGCCGCCACACCTGTGATCGTCATAGTATTACCGTCAATCACTGCTGTCGCAAAAGTTTCATCCGGTCCCTGAGTCATTGTTCCGTCTACTGTGACTGATATACTCTGTCCCACTGCTACAGAAAGCTCTTCCGTAAACGGTTTTCTCTGCAATGCGGCAATTGCTTCTGCAATTCTCTGTGCTGCCTGGTCAATAGTATTCTGTGCTGCCTGCGCTTCACTCTCAGAAGAATACTCAGAAGAAGATAAGCTCTCTGCAGCTTCTACCGCATCCTGTAAGACGTTCCAGGAATCTGTTGTATAGTTATCTGCTGTCAAATCATTTGCAGCATTGATCTGTTCCTGCAGCTTGCTGAGGTCGGTAGACCAGGAGGGATCTTCGGTGGTTTTACGGTAGAGGGAGACTGTGGATGCAGTATTGGATGGTTCAAACCCTTCTCCCATTCCCATAAAACCACTATTATAATGTAAATATCTATTAGATCCATAAATAGTATATCTTCCATTACTACCGTCCAACAAACAGATTTGTTCCGTTGTATCCAGTGTTTTTGATTCTACACTCCATCCGCTTCTTTCATAATGTAAATAAATATATGCATTTGTATTTCTGATAGTAAACCGATCACCTGAACCCTCGAATGTCCAGAGAAGATGGTCATCATTGCTTTCGTTTACATTTGTGACTTCATTTCCGCTGACTGTTACATCTCGGTCGCCTGTAGAAGTCTCTCCGTCCGTATTCTCCAGAGCATGCCCGTCATAAACGATCAGGTATTGTCCTCCATTATCAATTCCATCCGTATCAAGCACATAGCTCGTTCCGCCGGGATTCTGGGTGATCGATCCGGTATATGCTTCATCCACACCACTCACAGTTACCGTCAGTTCATATTGGCTTCCGTCTTCCACGCTGCGGCTGTTTGTCTGCACAGTCGCTGTGATTGTCGCTGTTCCTGCACCAACCGGTGTAACAGTAACACTGCTGCCGTCAGCTTTTGCCGTCGCTACAGTCTCACTGCTTGTCGTGACTGTAAGATACTGGCTATCAGATAAGCCGCGGAATTCCACAGTCTTTTCTCTGTCTGTAGCAGCAAAATTCAGGCTGTTGATAAGCGTTCCGTCCTCCGATACAAATCCCGGATCCGGATCGCCGATCTGCGCGTCTTTTGCCAGATTCTCAATCTGGAAATTCGTATACTGGATACTTGCGCTGCCGTTTTCATACAGGAGTCCCACAGAACCATCACTCAGCTCCGTCAGGCAGGAATACTGGAATGTTCCATTCGTAACAGCGGTTGCAGAAAAACTGTTGAAGTCCATGGTTCCATCATCATTCACAAGTCCCACAAAAATTTTCCCTGCACTTCTGCTTCCCCAGCTACTATCAGTCGGGCAGGAAAGAAGAATCGCTTCCTTGCCATTGATTGTCTGGGAATATTTTAATGCTGAAATCTGGCAATTGGAGTTATTGCTGACTTCCGTCTGCATAATGCTTCCCCAGATATATCCCTCATCAGCATTTCCTGTGGCATCCACATAGCAGATCTGGTTACTGCCGTTTCGGAAAAACATACGGATTGTACCATCATTCAGCTCTACCAGCTGGTTCTCACTGGACCAGGTGCCTCCTGTAGCATTTTCTGTTCTTTCCCATGTCTCGCCGCCGTCTGTGGAATAGATAAAGCTGCTCCTCTGGGAGCTATCAGTTCCATTCCATTCGTAAGCAGAAAATAGAATCGTACCATCACTGGTCACAATACCGGTTCCCGGTCCCACACCGTAAAACTGCTCATCGTCTGCCTTCACATTGATCAGAGTCGGAGCTGACCATGTCGCACCCTTATCTGTGGATTTTGTCAGATACAGATAGGAAGTCTTCACTACCTGATAAGGAGAATCTGAAAAGAACAGATTGCTGACTTCTACATCTCCCTGGTACAGGTTGAAATACTCATCCACCGTGTAGTCTTCTACAGCATTTCCATCAGCGCCAAAGATCTGTGCACGGCCATTCTCAAATTCGCCCAGATAATAGCTGTAATCGCTGCTGCCGGACTGGGCCAGTTTCAGCTGTCCCTGCTCATCAAATGCCGCTGCCGCCTCAGGCTTCTGATTGGATGAGTTCAGCGCCACACCGCCCGGGAACAGATCTGCCAGCATATAGATTGTACTGCCGTCTGTAGCCAAAGCCGGGTCAATAAATGTTGCAGATTCTTTTACATAGGCATTTCCATTATCTCCCAGATAATTGGCAAATGTATAGTTCCAGTTTGCTCCATTATCAGATGAACGGGAAACTATCGTATCCAGTCCGCCCGCATCTGCTGAAGTATTCCATCTTGCATCCGCTGCCGCAATGATAGTGCCGTCATCCAGCGTTACTATTGCGGGGATGCGGAAGTTCTGGCTTCCTCCTGTCCCTGCTGCAAAGGGCTGTCCGCTTGTTGTTCCGTCAGCCGGCTTGTCTGACACATTACTGCGGACCGCCGGCTCAGACTCATCGCTTTGAACAGCCGCGCCATCGTCCTCCGAAGTAGCAGCTTCTTCTGTATCCTGTCCCTCACTGCTGTCAGGAACATCAGCCGTGTTGTCTTCTGTGCCCGTCTCAGTCTCTGTCTGGATATCCTGAGTCTGGATGTCACTCTCAGAGTCTGTTCCCACAGCAAATGTCTGCATGCCCATACTCAGAACCATCGTCAGAGTCAGCAGCAGCGCGAGAAAACGCTTTTTCGTCTTCTTCATCTCTGTTTGTTCCTCCTTACTTGAAATAGTTTTATATAAAAGGTAGTATTATCTACACTTTTACAGGTTCAACCGGAAAGACGCCTCCTTCCGAAGTGCATTCACTATCCGGCATAAATATCCGGGAGTCTTTTCAAATTCTCCCGTTTCCGCAAACGCCATTGCGGCGCATGCATGACAGATCTTCTGGCTTTCACACCGGGAGCATGTTCCCGACAGTCTGATCTGTCCCGTCAATTCGGTTAATTCTTTCCATGCTTCACTGAAATTTCTTTTCCGCACCGATACGCCCGGCCGCTCCATCATCCCGCAGGGACGCATCTCACCGTGCCAGGTCACCCAGAATGTTGCCCTTCCTGCCCGGCATCTGACAGTCCCGTCGGGAACTGCCTCCTGACATTCCTCCAGACTCACAGGCATACTGCCCTGCAGTATCTGACGGGCAAATGGTTTCACCGCATCCTCTCCATACTGGAGCCTGCGGATCTCAAACATATAATGCGCGGTCTCTTCCGGTGTAAAGCGGTTATTTTTCCCGATATTTTCCTCACCCCGGCGTATAGCCGGAAACATATAGGATGCGATTTCCAGAATCAGTCCCCGCTCATCTGCAAACCGGATCATTTCTTCCAGATCGCATACATTATATGGAGTCAGACTGCAGTTCAGCTTTACGGAAATTCCCGCTTTCTGCAGGCCTTCAATCGCATGTTTCACCCGCTCATAACTGTCTGCCCTTCCGCACAGTTTTTCATAAGTATCCCCTGAAGCCCCGTACAGAGTAATATTTATCCTGCATGGAGGCCTGTCCTTCAGCCAGCGGATCACATCATCATCGATCAATGTCCCGTTGGTGTTGATCGAGAGTATAAATCCCATGCCTGCCAGTTTCTCATACAGCTCACGGAATCCCGGATGGAGAAACGGCTCGCCGCCTGTCAGCAGCAGATAGAGCATTCCCTGCCCCTTCGCTTCTTCTGCAAGCTTCAGCCACTCGTCATTGCTCATCATAATAAGCCCGGATTCCCTGACCTGCTGTGCCGTCATATGCACGTAACACATCCGGCAGTTAAAATTGCAAAGAGGCGACAATTCAAAAGTCCCGTTGATCGGTGTGTGCTCTCTGGCCGCTTTTGCAAATAAATATGAAGTTACCTGAGGTTCTACGTAAGTCCCTTTCATCTGTCCATTCCCAGCTCTTTCCTGACATTTTCTACGGCACGGATATCCGGCGGACATATCATCTCATATATCGGAATTGCCGAAATCATATCCTTAATCACGGACGACACGGTATTTACCGCATAGGCATTCCACTGATGGACGGTCACATTTCTGTATACTTCACGAAACGCTTTTGTCCCTGCCATTCTCTGTATACTTATCTCATCTTCTCCGCCGCGTTTTACAGACATCACAGCCCGGATCGGGACATTTTTATTTACATAATATCCGGATGAGCCGGCATAGGGCGATCCATACGCTTTCCAGATACCGCAGGAATCTCTGTTTACAAAAGCTCTGTCACCGTTTATAATCTCTGCCCCGGCGTATTGCCGCCAGAGATCGGCTCGTGTAGATTTTCCCGCGCCTGACGGTCCCATAAACAGAATTCCTTCGCCCGATACATCAATCAGGGCCGCGTGCAGAATCACGGTTTCCAGTCCGGCATATATATTATCTATGCCAATCCATCCAAACAGCTGTTCCATCTTCTGAAACTGCCGCAGGCCACGTTCCAGATAACAGATCGTCTCCCGGCAGCCTTCATAGTCCAGATATGCTTTTGCGAACATCTCGCCGCACAGTCCCTCATGGAATACCTGAACAATCCCATCTGACTCTTCATGCGCCGAGATCCTGCTGTCATAGTCATTCGAAATATTCGGCGTCTGTGGATGTGACAGATGATCTGTCTTTTCAAAACATATTGTAAAATCAGGTTTATTCCCTTCTGTTTTGAACTGCTCGATCTTATCCGATATTTCAGGCTCAAAATCTGCAGATATTTCCAGGATCCGTCCTGCTATGTAATACTGTCTTTTCATGATTTATCAGGATATGAAGACAAATGTATTTGACCCGCCCTCGGTGTAACAGTACATATCTTCGCCGTCAACGCTACAAGCACCTGCCAGATCGGTATAGAATAAATCCGGCGGCGCTATCGATGAAGAACCTGGTTTAGGATCTGCATCACATCCGTTACGTATAGCCTGATTACTCACCATAAGGTTCTGGCAGGCGGCAATATGCTGGCTCAGTTCAAAGTTCTCAATGACTGCCAGCGGTTTTTGGTATACCTTTTTCATCTTTGCCCTCCTTGTCTTAATCTATTTCAACACCGACCGCCTCCGGAGTTCCGAGCAGACATTTACTGTCTTCATACTCAAAACTCTCTCCGCCAGCCAGTCCTGAAACCGGAATTTCATAGGATAATCCTCCGATATAGGAATCCCCTGTCGTACAGCGGTAAATGACCACTGCATTGTCAATCTGCTGTTCCGTAATATTTGTAATGATAAGTTTGGATCCGTCTGCAGTGATCTGTACAGCATCCTCCCTCATCGAAATGTCGCTCATCTGTGTCGTACATTCAATTTCCCGGCAGACTGCCTGTCCGTCATAACTCTGACCGGCAAGTTCAAACGCTACCGTCTCACTTCCTGTCGGAAGATCTCTCACCAGAAAACTGTATTCCGTCTCATCGTCTATCCTTACTTTTACTTCTGCTTCATCTAAATACTGATCAGATATGTTTCTGACCTGAAGCCCTGCTATATCCTCGCCATCCGCATTTTCGGCATCCACATTCGGTCCTGTAAACTGGATAAGGGCCGTGATCTGTAAATTGCCGTCTTCTGAAGTGTACGGGAAATCAATTCCACTGTCTGTCGCCTCCCCACCTTCAGTTTTATTCTGTAAATAGCGGTTATATATAACAGCCGCTGCAAATACTGCGATAACTGCTATAAGAATTAGAATAAAAATCTGCTTTTTTCTTTTATCTTTTTTCTTTCTCATTATCATGGTATTCCCTTTTTTAAAATGAATATAATCAGTCAGATAAAGTGTCCTTTATCTGACCCGGTTTACAATTTATGGCATACTTTTGAAATCTTACTTATTATACCTACTGTTCCTTTTCATCGCCTCATACAAAAGTATTACATTTTATCCATTTTTTCGTCAGCGTTTCATAAACAGCACAGAAACCAAATATAAGAGCATGTATTTTCTCTTACTTCTCTGCGCACAAAAAAAGAACGGCCATCTCTCATCCGGATGATCCGTCCCTTTAATCTTCTATATACAATTATTTACACTTCTTCTTTTTCCAGCACTCCGCCCTTTTCCAGTGTATCCAGAAATTCCCGGATATCCTCTTTTGCCGTTTCCTCATCCACATCATAAATCTCAAGAATTCCCTTCGTCAGATCTTCAAATGTTACATCTGACTGCAGCATCTTCCACAATTCTGATCCCACTTCATTTACCGTTATCAGCCCGTTAAATGTCAATGCCGTCTTCCCGGTCGGAATTATTACATAATCTCCCGCGATCTCCCGCAGGACAAACTCTTTCTGTATTTTCATTATTTTTTCCTTATTCAAACCAAAAATATACATGTATATTATACGCTGACATGAATAAGTATGCAATAACTAATCATTACAGTCAAGCGGCAAATAATTACATTTTCCGGCCTCCCGCCTTTCTGCTTTTGTGGATTTATCCGGCGCTTTACGTTATTTTACCGTCACTACAGCAATCTCCGGCGGATTATTAAATCTGGGCAGTTTCTGCCTGTCGCTTCCCAGCCCGCTGGTAATAAACATCTGCATATTTCCTACTTTATATATTCCATGTACGTATTCCGGAAACCAGCCCTGATCGCCGCCGTAGAGTCCTCCTTTAAACGGAATAACCACCTGACCTCCGTGGTTATGTCCGCTGATCACCAGATCCACATTCCATACTTCGCTTGCATCGCCGAATATGAAGCTGTCCGGTCTGTGGGAAAGCATAATCTTCAGCCGGTCTGTGTCCTGAAAATCTGTCAGGAAATCTTTAGTATCCTCCGGCGCCGCATCCGCATCATTATTTCCATTCAATCCGAAAGCATAGTCATAGAGACCGCCCAGGCGGACCGGTGTGCCATTTACTTCAATATCTCTGTACTCTTTATCCAGAACTACTGCGCCCGCTTCTTCTAGCTCTTCCGTCAGGTCGGCATGTCCGTTTTCCATATAAGAGATCTCATGATTGCCCAGCGCATAGTACACCGGTACTGTATCTGTCAGCTGCCGGATCAGCTCCAGCGGTACGGACGCATCCTCTGACTCTGCATTCAGCATATCTCCATCCATCAGGATAAGATCCGGATCTGCCTGGCGGATCTTTTCTGCAAGTTTCTCATTTTCTTTTCCGAATTCATGGTCATGCAGATCTGATATAACCACCGCACGGAAGGGAGTCCCGTTCTTGCCTGTATCAATGGAATATTCTCTTGTCACAATAAAATTGACAGATATCCAGAGACTGATGAGGATATATGCCGCAAAAATAATTATTATACTGAGGATTATAATTAAAACCGTTTTCTTCTTTCTCCTTTTCATTCGAAATATACTCCTTCTACAAGATGAATATATCCTATATGTCCAGTATTATACCACTTTTTCCCATAAATAAGTGAAAAAACGGAGGCACTGTCAACAGCGCCCCCTGACTTTCTTGCGATTTACGCTTCTATGCATTTGTCTGAATCCCATATCTTATTCTCGCACACTCTGCAGCTGCTTCATACATTTCTTCCTTACAAACCAGAAGCACACCGCCTGCATTGCAATTGTAATAATCCAGGACCCCGGATATGAGATAAACAGGAAATGCAGGGATCTGTGCTGCGGAAAGAATCCGTAGATCCACACAATCCTCGTTCCTACCGTACCGATCACAGACAGAATCATAGGCACCGCGGAATGTCCCATTCCCCGCAGAGCGCCCGGTATCAGATCCATAATGCCGCACAGGAAATACGGCACTGTAGTAATAGACAGTATTTCCAGACCGCACTGAATTACTTCTGTCTCTGTCGTATAGATCCGCAGGATCTGAGAACCGAATACATATGCTCCCACGCCCAGTACGACAGATACTCCCGCGGACAGCAGCATGCAGTCCAGAAGCACCCGGTCCATACGTTTCTGTTTTCCCACACTGTAATTCTGGCTGGTAAAGCTCATGCACGCCTGTGTCACTGCATTTACGGCCGCATACAGAAATCCCAGGATATTATTTGCCGCCGTATAGCCTGCCATTGCCGTGGAACCGAAGGAGTTCACAGACGACTGCAGCAGTGCATTGGAGAAATTGATTACCGTGCTCTGAATCCCGGCCGGTATGCCCACCTGAAAAATCCGTTTCAGATAAACCCAGCGAATCATAAGTCTGGAGAACCGGAGCTGATAACTTCCTTCGGATTTATACAGGCAGCGCAGAACCAGAATACAGGATATCATCTGGGAAGCCACCGTACCGATGGCCACGCCTGCAACACCCAGAGGAATCACAATCACCAGCAGCAGATCCAGTACCACATTGGTCAGCCCTGCGGCAATAAGGAATACAAGGGGGCGTTTTGTATCGCCCACCGCTCTCAGGATCGCCGCGCCGTAATTGTACAGCATGAAAAACGGCATTCCCATAAAATAAATTCTCATATAAACTGCAGACAGATCAATTACATCCGGCGGCGTAGCCATCAGAGCCAGAGCTGTTCTGGACATTCCCACTCCCACAAACGCCATGATAACGCCGCTGATCAGCGCCAGAGTAATGGCCGTATGTACTGCTTCTGACATCTCTTTGTCCCGGCCTGCCGCGAAATATCTTGCCGCCAGCACATTTGCCCCGAGAGAAATCCCGATAAACAGATTCGTAAATATATTGATCAGCGCCGTCGTCGATCCCACCGCCGCCAGCGCCTGACTGCTGCTGAACCTTCCCACAACAATGATATCCACCGCATTGAACATCAGCTGAAGGATACTGGAAAGCATCAGGGGCAGAGAAAAAGAAATCAGTTTATCCATGATTGATCCGTTGCACATGTCAATCTCATATTTACTTGTTTTCACAAAAACCCCTCCACTCATTTTCTATTCACTTTTCGCCCTGCCTATCTTACTGCTTTCTTTTCTCCGGGTCAATACCCAGTCCGATCAGACCTCCTTTTTCCTCATATCCGGTATCCCACAGGTCTTTCAGTCGAAATATGGATGCTTTTCCGTATGTGGCGACGGTAATCCACATGCCGTCTCTTCTCTCCTCATACCCGTAACACAGAAACCAGTGCCATACAAAGTCCTTATAATATGCCTTTTTATGCCGCAGCATAAGATAAGGCACAGGATAGCCGCTGTCGATCTGTCTCCTGATAAATGTCTCCGCACCGCGATAGTCCTCCGTTCCCGGAAATTCTTCCATCCTCAGAGAGTGCTCCCCCATATCGGACAGATAGCTGCCGAATCCTTCTGTAAACATCCAGAGCTTATTCACTCCGTTTACTCTTGGCCTGAGATAGGGTTTCATCTTCATGGAAAAATCAATATAATCCTGTTTTGTATCCTGATTTCCTGCTTTCAGAATTTGTCTGTCCCTTGTTTTTCAAAACGCCGCATTTCGCATTTCCATCACAACAAAATTTCCGATCAGTTCCAATCCTTAATTCCCGGTCCGGGCCAGCCACTATCGCCTAAAAACCATGTACCACTGTCCCCGGATATATCATCCCTCTCCTGTCACAAACCTTTTCTAAGTGACTTTAATCTGACTGATACGGTTAAACATCAATTCTTCTTGCTTTTAACCGTATTATCTCATCCATTTCTACGGTCAGAATCAAGCTCTGCCTGTTTTTAACCGTAGTATCATCTGCATTCATACGGTTGAAATTAAGTCTTACTCATTTTTAACCGTAGGCCCGCCTGTATTCTTACGGTTCAATTCAAGCTCCTCTCCTTCTTAACCGTAGGCCCGTCTGTATTCTTACGGTTCAATTCAAGTTTCCTCCTTCTCAACCGTACTTTCTCCCCCATTCCTACGGTTCAAACCATCCCCCTCCCCGTTCTCAACCGTACTCCCACCAAATTAATATCAAGTAGGAACCCAAACAGCTGAAAAGTAAAGAACAGCCGGGATGCCCCGGCTGTTCTCTTCTTTTGTTTTACGCTGTATTACAGCTGTTTTCTTCTCTTTTTCTCAAATATAACAACTGCTGCCGCTGATGCTGCCAGAACTGCTGCCCACAGCAGAATCGGGCTGTCGTCTCCTGTCTGTACTGCTTTCTGCTGATCATCATCCTGACTTCCGGAGCCGCCGGATGATCCTGATGTATTATTTCCGTTCTGGCCGTTCTGATCATCCTGTCCGCCCTGGTTATTCGAATCGTCTGTATTTCCGTCCTGGCTGCCATCTCCATCCGGATTCTCGCTGCCTCCCTGGCCGCCGTCTCCATCCGGATTTTCTGTATCTCCGTCCTGACCGCCGTTGCCGCCCGGGTTATCATTTCCGCCCTGGTTTGCCAGATTTTCCTCCACTGCGGCGATTGCATCCTGAAGGTTGGTCACTGCCAGTGATACTTCTTCTTCGTCCGCTTCACTGTCGTCATATACGTTCTTAGCTTCTTCCAGCGCGATGTTGAATGTATCTGCCACTTCTTTGTCCACGCCGGTCAGATCCATTCCTTCTGCCGTCTGAATCATCGCTTCCAGCAGTTCTTTGCTCGGTTTGAGACGCAGCTGGCTCATTGCCGTCAGAAGCTCATTCCATGCACTGTCCACTTCCTTCTGCATGGCGTCCGCATCGTCCATAACTGCTTTTGCCGCGTCAAGCGCTGCGGTAAATTCTTCCTGGCCTTCGCTTAAGTATTTCTCCAGGTCAATTCCTTCTGCCACATCAATTACCTTTTGCAGGTTGGTCTTGTCTCCCTGCTTAAAGGAGAGATACTGCATAATATCAATCAGGTTCATCCAGCTCTGGTCCACCATTTCCTGTGTCACTTCCGAATCACCTGCCTGTGCTCTCTCAAGAATACTCTGCGCTTCCGCCTTGATCTGATTAAACCGCTCGACAACGGAAGGTACTGTACCCTCTGTATCTGCTGCCTCCGCAAGTTCCAGGGTCTTCTCCAGCACCTGCGTATCAACGGTTACAGTCTTTTCACTGACATTGACCCAGATCGGATTTGCGTAGAAGCACATGCTACTGTAATTGTAATCATTGATTGTGTCAAATCTTGTCTTGTTATCTGTAATGCCGGAGTAGTCCGGATCCGGAAGAGGATCTCCGTTTTCGTCTACCTCAGTTACTGTTGTTCCACGGAGGCGGTAATAGCAGTTCTGGTCCGCGTCTGCCGTAAATGTCAGAGTGTAGTAACCATCATCGCCTTTTGCCTCTGCCAGTTCTTCTTTTGTAAATGTCTTTACAATCTTCGCGTCACTGCTGATCTCGCCGTACTGATCTTCGCTTACTTTTCCGGTCACGCTGCCCGCGATCAGATCCACATGATCAAGCTCCGGTGTGTTGTCCGCGGAGATTCCGGTATCTGTTCCGTAAAGTGTCTCATAATTGTTCTTTTCCGGAACTTTAAATTTGACGGTTACTGTAATTTTGTCGCCTTCTGTGGCATTGAGCTCGCCGCCCATTGTAGCACTGCTGTCTCCGGCCGCTGCCGTAAAGCTCAGATCGGAAATCAGATTTCCGTATGTAGAGTAGCTGTTTCCGGAACGAAGCCCGTCTACCACGTCGCTGTAGTCGTACACTCCGTCTTCACCCGGCTGTACATATACATTGTTTGAAGAGTATTCACTTGCCCAGTATCCGCTGGAGTACTGCTCGTCCGCACTCACCTTAAAGTGGAAGTCAGAGTTTGCGAAGTTGTAGATCTTTCTGCCCTCTGACAGAAGAGAATCCCACACGCCTCCGGTTACGGCAATCATCTCATCCGCGCCGTTTCTGATATCTCCCGCCGGCAGTTCCGCACGTCCGCTTCCTGACATCTGGTTGCCGGGCATTCCTTCAAATCCGAATACAACATCCGGCGCCGCGTCATTGAGACGTCTCAGATTTTCGATAGTTACCTGGCCGCTGCCGCCGTTATGACGGGACGGGTGGTTCGGCAGAAGGTAGCTGTCCGGATAGTTCTCCTGAAGCCATGCCGCCGCGTCATATGCAGTCTGCGGATCTCCGCTGCCGCCCTGACGTTCGCCCCATACACTCTGCTCGTCCATGTCATCTGCTTTATCGTCCAGAGTGAAAAGAGACTCCGGATCGTCGGATGTACTTGCATATTTCCACTCAAATTCGTGTACTCCGTTAATGGATACATCTCCGTATTCATCCAGAATACCTACGGATGCGTGATCCAGTCCGGGCATATCCCACTCAAATCCGTTGGAAATGATTTTGTCTGTATAAAGACCTTTTACTTTCAGTTTCTCAATCTCTCTCATCTGCGTCTGGAGAGCGACATAAAATGCAGTATTATACTGTCCGTTACCGTTTCCGTCCGTGCCGTTATAGGATGCGCGAAGGTGATCGGCAAGAGCCAGGAAATCAAATTCTCCGTCATCTGTAAGAGCGGATAACTTTGCCGCCGGATCCGCCTCGCCGATTACAGCTTCGTTACGGAAGGCTGCGCCCAGCACATTTTCAAGAGACATATAGGTCGAAGTAGCGTCTTTTGACTGTCCGGTATGGGTATGATACTCACCCTTCATATATCTGCCGTCGTCATCTGCCGTATTGTCCGCGATCTCCATTCCAGGGAAACGGGAGTCAAAATCAAGGCTGATCTCTCCTTCATTTCCGTCGCCGGTCATGAAGTTTACATCAAAGAAGCTCTTCTCATTCTCCGGAAGTGACGCCGCATACGGAGAATAGGTTGAGTAGTAAATCTTGTCCGCGCTTTCATCGAATTCCAGATAACGGAAAAATCCGTTTCCACCATTGTACGCGAACTGGTAATCCGTCAGAATGCTGACTACAGGCTTTCCGTTTGTATTCTCCAGCATCTCCACGCCCGAACCGTGGCTGTGTCCGCCTACCATCATAAATACCTGATCATAGTCTTTTACAATATTCCAGAGTCTTGTTCCCTGTGAACTGAGCGTAATGGAACTTGGCTCTGTCTCAGAACAGTTCTGAAGGTCGTGAGTTGTTACAATGGTCGGGCAGTCCGGATATTCTTCCAGAACGCTTCTGAGCCACGCTTCATCTCTCGAATCCCATGATGTATTATTATTCTGCCCGGAGCCGCTTCCTGTGCATGACAGAGAAATCACAAGGTAATTATAGCTGCCGCCCTGTACGAACATGTAAGAGCTGTTGCCGTCCCCGTTGGGTGAATTTGTCAGATACCAGGACGCTCTTCTTAAAAAGCTGGTACTCTTTCCGGAAAAGCTGTTGTAGTAGTTATGGGTTCCGCTCGACCATCCGTCATGATTTCCCATCTGTACAAGGAACTTGATACCGGCGTCCGGAAGCTGATAAAAGACATTCCGCGCGGTAACATACTGCGCGTCGTCATTGTTGTCGTCAACTACATCTCCCAGGTGGATTACGCCTTTGACATTCAGTTCATCCGCTGTATCAATCAGACCGTCAACTGCAGCGTCCATAACGTCTCCGCAGTATTCTACCGTATTCTGTGTATCCGGAATCAGAACGATATTATAATTGTCCTCATTTTTCAGAGTGTAGCTTTCATTGCTTCCGTACTCTCCCAGATACCGCTCCGGATTCTCCACAAGCCACTGGCTTTTATCCAGGCATCCTTCGGAGATTCTTACTTCCTGAAGATTGCCCTGAAGGAACTTGTCCAGCGTCTGTCCGCCTTCCTGCCACCAGCTGGATCCAATACGGAAACGGCCGTCTTCCGGATCTGCGTACAGACCTTTCATATCATCGGAAACATAATCACGGAATGCCTCGCATCCGTTTACATATGTACTGATCTCATGTCCGTCGGAAGTAACGGCAATGTGATACCATACACCGCCTTTATCCATTGTTACGGACCATGCCGCGTTGGACATCATGTGGCTGTCGTCCTTGTTTGCCGCAATAAACTGTATCTCTTTACAGTTTGAGACAGAGGTAAACATTGTTCCCTGCTGCCATTCGGATACAGAATCCGCTCTTCCCTGTCTGGCAATCAGACTCATCCAGGAGTCTGCTGTAGTCCAGTCTGTTGGAAAGTAGTAAATAAACTCCATCGTATATCCGTTTTCAAAAGTTTCTGAATTAATCGCCGCGTCGTCTACGGTGATAAAATCGGCTCCCGCGTTGCTGCTGTCGCCGTTAAATACCATACTGCCGTCTCCGGTCATACTGTCATCAGAAAATGACAGGTACTGTGTCCAGTCGGCTGCTGATGTATCTTCTGTAGGCTGTTTGCCGGTATACAGCTGCATTCTCAGATCATTGTCATTCCCGCTCTGATCGGCAATGACAAGATTTCCGTCGGCAATAGTTCCGCTTTCCACCCCGCTTTCGCTGAATTTCCAGTCTGCTACTACCTCCGGCGCGCTTTCAGCCTGAGAAGTTTCTGTCTGATTTTCTTCGGCATGTACAAGGCCTGCCGGAACTGTGCCTGCCGCAACTGCCGTGCAGATTCCTGCTGCGAGAAATCTTCTGGCCCATTCCCGCACACGTCTCTTTTTCATCCTTTCTCCTCCTTCATCCAGTTCATATTTCTAATTGTGCCGGAGTAATTTTAGCATACCGGTTCCGATGGAAATATCATCATTATGTAAAATCTTTGATACAGTTCTGTAAAGTAAAAAGGGACTTTCCTGCATCATACAGCAAAGTCCCTTTCTGAAAATGTCTTTGTTTTTCTTCTGGTTTCCAGGTCAGACGGAAGATTCTGACTCCCGGTTCCCGGACATGTCTTTCTGCGCTCTTCTCACTGCCGCAGCTGTGCAACCGCATCCCCAAGCCGTCCCAGATCCGCCTCATCCGGATGAGACAGGGCGTTATCAAAATTCCGGATCATGCCCTTCACCCTCTCATCTTCCGGATTCTGCTCCAGCATGGCTTCGTAGCGTTTCCGCACGCTGAAAGGCATCTTGCCCTGACACATGTAGCGTCCGGCCACCGTGCTGTCAGCAGGAAGGAAAGCCGCCGCCCGGTCCAGGATCCGGTCAAAATATTCCTGAGCCCCGCCGAATCCGGCCGTTCCGAAAAGGAATACCGTCCTGCCGCTCAGAGTTCCCAGAAACTGCTCCATCTCAGCGCTGCAGCTCCCCTTGTCCGTCCAGAATCCCGCGTATATTATTTCCGCGCCGTCCAGACGGCCGGATATGTCTTCTGAAGGCGCTCCGAAGTATACACAGTTCTCCTCACCTTTTGCCTTTCGGATTTCTTCCGCCAGAAGAGCCGTATTTCCTGTAGCGCTTGCAAAGACTACCGCATATTTTCCGCTGCTCTTCCGGTTCTTTCCGCGCTCCTCCTCCAGATCAAGGGGCGTCCCGTCCAGAGCCGCATATTTCAGAACATCCTCTGTGTCATAAACAAGCTTAAGTGAAAAGAATTCCCTCCCTTCATCCAGCAAGCGGAAGAAGATCTTGTCTCCCTCCCAGAGTTCCAGATCATACAGCCGGTCCTTCTCCACCCATTCCAGGTCTCCTTCATCACAGGCAATGGGCTCCCCTTCAAACCCGTCTGCCGTGTACAGGGACATGTATTCCACCGTATCCTCTCCGTACACAAAGGTTACAATTCCCCTGTATTTCCAGCTTGTCAGCGTATATCCCGTCTCTTCCTTCACTTCCCGCAGAAGACATTCCTCCGGACTTTCCCCGTGTTCAAAATGTCCTCCCACGCCGATCCATTTATCCTTATTTACATCATTCTCCTTCACTGTGCGGTGAAGCATCAGATATTTTCCGTCTTTTTCGATATAACAGAGTGTGCTTTCTTTTGTCATTGTATCCGTTCCTTCTTTCTTATGTCTGAAACTTTGCGCTTCCTCTTATGACGCCTCGCTTGTTTCCGCGAACTGACTCATATAGAGTTTCTTATAAAATCCGCCCTGTCTGAGCAGTTCTTCGTGTTTCCCCTGCTCGATGATCTTTCCGTCCTTCATAACAAGAATCCGGTCTGCCTCCCGGATGGTGGACAGCCTGTGGGCCACAATGAACGTGGTCCTTCCCTCCATAAGCCGTGCAAATGCATTCTGGATCTTAAGTTCTGTCCTGGTATCTATAGAGGACGTAGCTTCATCCAGAATCAGCATCGGCGGCCTGCACAGCATAACCCGGGCAATGCACAGAAGCTGTTTCTGTCCCTGGGAAATGCCGCCTCCCTCTTCGGTGATCCAGGTATCATAGCCCTCCGGCAGACGCATGATAAAACTGTGAATATAGGAAGCCTTCGCGGCCTCGATAATCTCATCCATCCCCGCGTTCGGCCGTCCCATGGCAATATTGTCCCGGATCGTACCGGTCTTCAGCCAGGTATCCTGCAGCACCATGCCGTAGGCCGCCCGGAGGCTGTGCCGGGTCATCTGATCCACCGCCGCGCCGTCTACTTCGATCTTTCCCTTATCCACATCATAGAAACGCATCAGCAGATTGATCAGCGTGGTCTTGCCGCAGCCGGTGGGACCTACGATGGCAATCCTCTGTCCCGGCTTTACATCCAGATTGAAATGCTCAATCAGCTTCCGCCCCGGCAGATAGGAGAAAGACACGTCCTTTGCCGACACATATCCTTTTACATCCTTCAGCTCCACTGCATTCTCCGGCTCCGGCGTCTGGGGTTCCTCCTCGATCAGCTCAAAGATCCGGGCAGCGCAGGCAATGGCGTTCTGAAGCTCCGTCACCACTCCCGAGATCTCGTTAAAAGGTTTGGTATACTGGTTGGCGTAGCTTAGAAAACTGGACAGCTGCCCCACAGTAAGAGCCTGATGGATAACACCGAAAGCTCCCGCGATACCGACTCCCGTATAAACCAGACTGTTTACAAATCTCGTGGACGGATTTGTAATTGAAGAGAAAAATGTAGCCCGCAGAGAACTGCTTCTGAGCCGCTCGTTTATCTCGTCAAACCGCTCTGTTACGTCTTTTCCTTTTCCGAACATCCGGACGATCTTCTGATTTTCCACCATTTCTTCAATCAGCTCCGTCTGTTCTCCCCGGATCTCAGACTGGAGCCGGAACATATCAAAGGTCTTTTTTGCAATAAATCCTGCCACAAGGAAGGAAACCGGCGTAATGAGAACTACCACAAAAGTAATGCCCACATTTACCGACAGCATAAATCCGAAAGTTCCCACAATGGTAGCCACCCCGGTAAAAAACTGAGTAAATCCCATCAGAAGCCCGTCCGCGAACTGATCCACGTCCGCGATCACGCGGCTGACCACATCTCCCGCCGGATGCCCGTCAATGTATTTCAGCGGCAGAATCTCAATCCTGCGGAAGGCCTCGTTCCGGATATCCCGCACAACCTGATAGGTCATTTTATTGTTGCACACATTCATAAGCCACTGGGCAAGGGCTGTGATCAGCGTACACACGCCGATCTGAATCATTACCCGGAACACCGCCGGAAAATCCACCTGTCCCTCTGACACAATATAGTCCACCGCCTGTCCGGTCAGTTTCGGAATATAAAGAGTCAGCGCCACACTCAGAGCCGCCAGCAGAATGGAAAAGATAAGGAAAATCCGGTACTTTCCAAGATACTGCAGCACTTTTTTTATTGTTTTTATCTGATTTGCTTTCTTAATCTGTTTGTTCTTTTTCTTCTTATCAGCCATTTGACACTGCCTCCTTCGGGAACTGGGAATAGTAAATCTCCCGATAAACCGGGCAGTTTTCAAGCAGCTCTTCGTGGGTGCCCCGCCCCGCCAGCCTGCCGTCGTCCAGCACAAGAATCTGATCTGCATGCCAGATGGACGCCGCCCGCTGGGAGACAATAAATACAAGAGGCTGCTCCTTCATCCCCGCGATAGCTTTCCGGAGCGCCGCGTCCGTGGCAAAATCCAGAGCGGAAGCGCTGTCGTCCAGAATAAGGATCTCAGGCTTTCTCACCAGCGCCCTTGCAATAGTAAGACGCTGCTTCTGTCCGCCGGACAGATTCCGTCCGCCCTGTTCCACCTGCGCGTCCAGTCCGCCTTCTTTCTTTCCTACAAACTCTGCCGCCTGGGAGATCTGAAGCGCTTCCTGCAGTTCCTCATCTGAAGCCTGCTGATTTCCCCAGCGCAGATTGTCCCCGATCGTCCCCCGGAACAGCACCGTCTTCTGGGGCACGACTCCGATATGGGCCCGCAGGCTGTCTGTCTGATATTCTTTCACATCTCTTCCATCCAGGCGGACCGTTCCTTCTGTGGCATCGTAGAAACGGGGAATCAGATTTACAAGGGAAGATTTCCCCGATCCGGTTCCGCCGATGACACCGATGGTCTGGCCCCGCTCCGCCCGGAAGGAAATATCGGTCAGGGCCTCCCCTGCCGCTCCTTTATACGTAAGAGAGACGTGAGAAAATTCCAGGAACGGTTTTCCCTGATTTTTCCCATTCTCCTGCTTTTCTTCTCTCTCCGCCTTCCGGTCTGATTTTCCGGCTTCTCTTCCGGTTTCTCTTCCGGCTGCTGCCTGATCCGCGGCATTCCACTGCAGGCTTCCATCCTTCATATCCGGCTTCTCCAGCAGCACTTTCTCGATCCGGTTGGCGCAGGCCACCGCCTTTGTCACTGTAATAATCAGGTTGGCCAGCTTTACAAGTTCCACCAGAATCTGAGACATATAATTTAAGAGGGCCACAACTTCTCCCTGGGTCAGGTCGCCGATATTTACCCGCGCCGCCCCGACATAGATCAGCACAACAATGGCGCCGTTTACGATTACATAGGTCAGCGGATTCATAAGCCCTGAGATCCGCCCGGCAAACTTCTGGGCGTCGGTCAGCAGCTGATTGGCTGTATAAAACCGCTCTCTCTCCTCATTCTCCTGATTAAAGGCACGGATTACTCTGGCGCCGGTCAGATTTTCCCTGGTAGCCAGCAGGACCCGGTCCAGTCTTGCCTGTACTTTCCGGTAGAGGGGCATGGTGATCAGCATAACCCCGAACACAATAACGGACAGCAGCGGTATGGCCGCCACAAACACAAGGGCAGCCTTCCCATCCACGGTAAAGGCCATAACCATCGCGCCGAACACGATAAACGGCGAGCGCAGAAACAGGCGCAGCACCAGATTGACGCCGGACTGCACCTGATTGATATCACTTGTCATTCTTGTAATGAGGGTGGAGGTACCGATGGTGTCCATCTCCGTAAAGGAAAAACTCTGAATATGGGCAAACAGAGCGTGCCTTACCCCCGCTCCGAAGCCTGCCGCCGCCTTGGCCGAGAAATACTGGGCCGTAATGGAGCAGACCAGCCCGATCAGACCCAGGGCAATCAGCAGAAGACACATCCGTATAATATAGCCGCTGTCTTTTTCTGCAATGCCCACATCAATCACAGCAGCCATTACAAGCGGCACAAGCAATTCAAAAGACGCCTCCAACATCTTAAAGAGAGGCGCCAGTATGGATTCTTTTCTGTATTGTTTCAGATAGACAAGAAGTGAACGCATATCATTTCCCCTTTCATTTCTTTGTCTATCTTAACACATTTCTTACGGGAAGGACAGGCGGTATTCCATCTGATTTCCTCCATAAATTACAGTTTAATTACAATTTTCAATCCCGATCGGTCATTACTGCCCAAAGGATTTCAGCATCCGGAACACAAAAGCCTCTGTCAGCTCATAAATAGAACCTTCTGCGATTTCCACTCCGGCAATCCGCATCGCCTCCAGCTGCTTTTCCGTGTGACAAGTATAGGGATGCACGCCGAATAAGAACGGAAAGAAAGCATATAAAAACTGCTGTATACTCTCTTTCGTCATTGAAAGGAAAAATTTTTCAAGGCATCTGCCCACAGCATCAAAAGCAACTGCGTAGACTTTCTTAAATTCCACCAGATTTTCCAGACGGCTGTTTACTTCCATGTCATAAATATTCATGGACAGCAGTTTGAGCATCGTACGCCGTTTCTCCAGTATCCGCGCCATAGTCCCGGCGAACATCTCCGCGCTCATGGAATCATTCTGTTTCATCATTTCTTCCAGATCGAGTATCCACGCCTCATGTTCTTTCTGAAGCAGGGCGAGAAAGATTTCTTCCTTTGTCTGAAAATAATTATAGATCGACGTTCTCGTAAATGAAGTCTTTGCCCCGATATCCCGAATGGTAATATCCTTAAAGCTCATTGTCTCATAGAGCGCCGCGCAGGCGCCTATGATCTCTTCTTTTCTCGCATTCGTCAATTCTTCTGAACCTTTTGGCATAGAGTCCTCACTTTCCCATGACGGACTTCGCCCATGCAGCCGCTCCGCTGTTTACCAGTTTCCCCTGTTTCCACTCTGCTTCCGGACAGTGTTCCCGCATACTCTTCTGTGCCCCGCCGATACCGCTGCCTCCGGAAGTAGCGAACGGGATCAACGTCTTCCCGGAAAAATATGCAACTAATGTTTTTTTCATTTCATACTCTCCTTTAATATCTCAACAATCTCGTCATGCTCCAGTACCTTGTATCCGCCCGGCAGGATAATCGTGCCGCCGGCGATTCCCTCCAGCATTTCTTCTGTGGCTCCCAGATCAGAAATATTCATGACCAGCCCCAGTTCATTCATCCACGCCTCCATTGCGTCAAGTCCTTCCTGCGCGGTCTGTTCATCGGTCTTTCCTGCCGGATCGATATCCCATACATTCACGGCAAAGCGTTTGAACTTCTGTACGCCGTAAGGCAGAATATACCGATAATAAGGCAGAGATACAGCGGCAAGCGTCATACCGTGAGTCGCATTGGTATAAGCGCCCACAGACTGACCGATCTTCTGATGAGTATGCGGGTTCGTGATCACCGCCCCTGCATTCATCTCTGATCCGGTCCCAACCATGGTCAGCACGCAGCCCACCGGCAGCGTCTCACAGGACGGCTCTTCAAAACGTATATAATACTTCTCCCACGGGTCTTCCCCGCAGTTAACGGATACAGAAACTGCCTTGGCATAATCACAGACTGATCCTCCTGTTCATTTTGTTTCTATATTTTTATTCTGACATAGTGTCATTAATTGCAATATACCATTATTCTGACACAGCGTCAACATTCTGCTGAAAATTTATTTCCTCATGTGTCAATATCCCCTCTGCCTTCAATAAAAAACACCCGCAATTACTGCAAGTGCTTTTTTATCCGCTTATCATTATACTGATAAATTATGCCTGTCACAGTACATCTGTTCAGCCGATAATCCCCAGGGGCTTCTCAGCTGTTCGGCAGGCTGTCCCTGACACACAGTACCCCGTACCCAAGCTGCGCGTTCGGCCACCGGTCATACCCCGGCACTTCCCGGGCGCCCCGCCTGAGATACGCCTTTACCTTCTCCCCGTACAGATATGGGTCGTTGCCCTGCACGATTCCCCATTCCATCAGAAGGGCCGCGCTGCCGGTGACGAAAGGCGCGGCAAAAGATGTTCCTGTATTCTCCCGGTAGCCTCCGCCGGGCACCGGAGCAGTTATCCGCACTCCCGGCGCCGCCAGATCCGGTTTTGTCCCTTCCCCTTCATAAAGGGAAGCCGGCCCCCTTCCGGAAAAGTCCGCATAGGAAAAAGTCAGAGCGTCATAGGCAGCCACGGTAATGACCAGAGACGCTGTGGATGGAATCGTCAGCGTGGTGTCAGGAGAGGGCCGCAGGAAAGCGGTTCCCACATTGAGCACATTCTGGCTGGGCAGCCACATCTCATAGGAGCCGTCCACAATGTGCCGGGGAGTCAGGACAATCTGCCATACTCCGCTTTCAATATAGGATGACTCCGGAAGCAAAGAAATGTAAATCTCCTGCTTTACGCTGTATGGCTTTGGCTCCCCATAATACAGAAGAAGTTCCGTCCCTCCCAGAAACAGCCGCTGAGGCCCCAGAATTTCCTGAATGGGGCCTGCCCTCATGCCTGACGGGCTGATTACGGAAATATCCATCTCATCCACATAGGATTTCCAGATCTGTACGTTCAGACCGGTCTCTCTTGGCTGGACAGCAATCTCCACTTTTTCCTCTTCCTCATCAGATACCTGCCCGCCGGTATGCCCGCCGCTGCTGCCTTCATTTCCGGTTCCCACACAGATTACATTCTTCCATGTCTGTGAAATATCATTGAGAAATCGCTCCATAAGGGACGTTCCATCATGGGAGCCGTATGTATTTCCGAAACTGATATTCACCGCCACCGGTTTACCCAGCCTCAGAGCAGTGCGTACAATATAATCCACTCCCTGCATCAGTTCTGTGGTTCTGGGAAAACCATCCTGCCTGGGCGAATTCATTTTCACTACAATCAGTTCCGCGCCGGGTGCTGCTCCCCGGTACCTTCTGCTTTCGCTGCCCCGGCCGTTTCCCGCGGCAATGCCCGCCACCGCTGTTCCGTGTCCGCTCAGATCCCGGCTGGGGAGCAGATCCAGCCGGGCCGCGGGATCCGTTTCCTGCAGCGCCCGGTTGATCTGTTCGCCGGTAAATTCACGGCCCAGATTATATCCCTCCGGCGGATTTCCGGGAGCCGACTGATCCCAGAGCGCTGCAATCCGGGTGGTTCCGTCCTCGTTTCTGAAATCCGGATTGGCATAATCAATACCGCTGTCTACAATTCCTACCAGCACACCCTGCCCGGACAGTGAAAAAGGCGGAGCCTGTACCGCATCGATACAGGATGTCCGCCTTCCGTTTTCCGCCTCAAAAAACAGACTTTTCGGTTTTTCAATAAAGTCCACCTCCGGCAGTCCCGCCAGCACTTCGATCTGAGGTTCCCTTACAATTACTACTGCATACCCGTTCAGCAGCTCTGTAACAGAAACAGACACTTCTCTTACCCGGTCCAGGGAGCCGGAATATTTTATGATCAGCTCCCATTCATTTGCTTCTGTTATATACCCCACATCCAGTTCCTGCGATTTCCGAAGTTCCTCCGGCGTCGCGTCCAGCGCCAGATTCAGCAGGTTTTCCATTTTCTGGCTCAATATCTGTCTCCTCTCCATTATACAAATGCACTTTATTCCCTCATCTATGCCGTCCGTTTTTATGCCTGCTTCTGTTTCTGTGCTATTTCCCCGGCGTCTCCACTTTATATCCTGCCAGCTCATAAGGAATAAAATATCCTTTCTCATGGCGGCATACCGGGCAAAGTTCGGGGGCCAGTTTTCCTTCATGTATATAGCCGCAGTTGGTACACATCCATTTCCGCACTTCTGTTCCTTTATACCATGTATCATTCTCCAGCATCTGAGCCAGTTTCCCGAAACGCTGCTCATGGGTATGCTCAATTTCCGCAATCTGGTAAAATGCAGAAGCAGCTTCCAGGAATCCTTCCTCCCGGGCTGTGTCGCCAAAAGCCTGGTATACATCCGCGTATTCTTCATGCTCGTTGTGCTCAGCAGCCCGCAGAACCGCCTCCAGGCATTCCCGGGGATCCACCGGATATGTGCCGTCAATATGGACTGATTCTCCCGCCAGCGATTTCAGCAGATCATAATACCGTTCCGCGTGGGCCCGTTCCTGGTCGGCCGTATATCTGAAGATTTCCGCAATGGTGTACATTCCTTCTTTGTCCGCGCGTTCCGCCGCGATAGTATACCGGTTCCGGGCCTGACTCTCCCCGGCAAACGCCCGCATCAGATTTTCTTTTGTCATGCTCTCTGAAAAATTAACAGCCATGATACATATTACTCCTTTACTTTTTAAATAGTAATATGCGCCATGGCTGAAAAATTATTCAAATTATGGAAATTTTAATTAAATCCGATCAGCCTTCTCGCGACACTGTATGCCAGAGAAGATACTTTCCGTCCCGGGCGTCCCGGCAGGTTCATGGTCTGACCCAGAATACCATATCGGATTTTTAAATAAGTTTTATAATCTTTCTTCTTCAGATAAGCCCAGAGTTCCTTTTTCTTTACAAGGTTTTCCGGCTTCTTTGAACGTATGCACAGAATGGAAGATACGGTCATCATAATCGCGAGGTAATTAATCATATATTTTCTGAGCTTTTTGCTCGTAATCATTTTCAGCTCATACATCGCGATCATGGTCCTGGTAACAAACAGCTGCTGGTCAATCCGGCTGATCATGACTTTTTCATTAACCGACTGATCCTCGCGCCCGATAAAATATCTGTAGAAATCCACATTCAGATAGTACAGGGTGCGCACATGCGGCAGCGGATAATACACATAAATGTTGTCCACATAGAAGGTATGCTTCGGAAGTTCCAGCTGACACAGCCGGAGCATCTCTGTCCGGTAAATCACTGAATGCATCAGGATATACTGATCCAGGTGGAATCTGCCGATATCATCCCAACGGAAGATCTGGTTCTCCGGAAGCACGTTATCATACCGGATAACTTTTTTCTTTGTCATACCTACCTTCTCATATACGTAATTTGCAATCACCATATCAACCTGGGTATCAGTATCTACAAACCCTTTTACTGCTTCCAGAATCTTCATCAGAGAATCTTTGTCCACCCAGTCATCGCTGTCCACAACTTTAAAATAGTGTCCCGTGGCATGGGCAAGTCCGCAGTTGACTGCATCTCCGTGCCCGCCGTTTTCTTTATTGACTGCTTTGACAATTGTCGGATACTTCGCGGCATAGCGCTCCGCAATTTTCTGTGTCCCGTCTTTTGATCCGTCGTTTACTACGATAATCTCCACATCTTCTCCGCCTTCCAGTATGGAATTAATGGCTTTTTCCATATAGGCTTCCGAATTATAGCACGGAATGGCGAATGAAATATATTTCATAACTCTTTTCCTCCTAGTATGAGTTTACGGATAGTATACCATTATTTTAAATGTTATTCCATGTGTATTGTAAATTTTATTTTTTTCCGATATAGTAGATACTAGAAAATACATCCCGGGCGGGATCGTTTCTGCCCGGAAAACAGGAGGTAACACATGAAGAAAAATGTAATCGTCGGACAGTCCGGCGGACCAACAGCAGTGATCAACGCAAGCCTGTACGGAGTTGTCTCCGAAGCGCTTAAGAGAAGCGATTCCTTTGACAAAGTATATGGCATGGTAAACGGAATTGAAGGCTTCCTGAACGGCCATATCATGGATATGAAACCACTGGAAGAAAGCGGAGAACTGGAACTGGTAAAGACAACTCCCGGCTCCTATCTGGGTTCCTGCCGCTACAAACTTCCCGAAGATCTGAGCGATGAAGTGTATCCGGCCCTTTTCAGCAGATTTGAAGAGTACGGTATCGGCTATTTCTTCTACATCGGAGGCAATGACTCCATGGATACAGTAAGCAAGCTTTCCCGCTACGCAGAAGGCATTCAGAGCGATATCCGCTTTATCGGCGTTCCGAAAACCATCGACAATGATCTGGTGCTCACCGACCACACACCGGGATTCGGAAGCGCGGCAAAATATGTGGCTTCCACCGTTCGCGAAGTGGCAGTGGACGCATCTGTATATGACAACAAAAAGTCAGTTACCATCGTGGAAATCATGGGACGCCACGCAGGATGGCTCACCGCAGCCAGCGTCCTGGCACGCAAATTTGAAGGAGACAATCCGGTGCTGATCTATCTTCCGGAAACCGCCTTTGACCAGGAGACATTTATCTCCCAGGTACAGGACGCTCTGGAAAAAGTGTCCAACCTGGTTGTCTGCATCTCCGAGGGAATCAACGACGGCAAGGGAACTTTCGTCTGCGAGCTTGCCAGCGACGTAGGTGTGGACAACTTCGGTCACAAGATGCTCACCGGCTCCGGCAAATATCTGGAGAACCTTGTAAAAGCACGCCTGGGCGTTAAGGTTCGCTCCATTGAGCTCAATGTCTGCCAGCGCTGCTCTTCCTCCATGCTTTCCGCCGCGGACCATCAGGAGGCCATCGGAGCAGGCGCTTACGGCGTACAGGCCGCGCTTGCAGGTGAGACCGGAAAGATGATTTCCTTTAAGCGGATCGACGGCGATACATACAAGATGGAATATACTACTGAAGACGTGAACCGGATCTGCAACCAGGAAAAAACAGTTCCTCTGGACTGGATCACAAACAACGGCTCCGATATCGGGCAGGCATTTATCGACTACGCGCTTCCCCTGGTACAGGGCAGCGTAAAAGTTCCCGAAGAAAACGGCCTTCCGAAATTTGCGTACCGGAAATAGATTTCTGTATAACCGGGAAAATCTGTATAAGCAGACTATATACCAGAAAAAAGACTATACACCAGAAAAAGGAAGCCGGCTTTCTCCTGAAAAGCCGCTTCCTTTTTTCCATTTTCCCGGATCCCGGGTCTTCTGCCCTGTGTTTCTCCGGACAATTCTTATTTCCCGGCGTCCTCTTTCACCAGAACTTTCTCGATGGACGCCATGTACATCACATGATAATCCTTATCCGGATACCATTTTCCGTCAATCCAGTCCTCGGTAAAATACTCCGATCCCATTGGCTGAGCATACATTTTTCTGCAGACAAAGATCATATCTGCCTCTTCAAATGCTGTTGTTCCATCTGTATAATACGGAGTCAGTCCGGCTTCTTTTTCCTTATCGCAGTCCCGGCCTGATTTTGTGCCGCATATATTCAGAGCGCCGCGGTGATCCGCGGAATAAAAAGACACTGTAAACAGTTCACCCGCATCCACAAACTCTTTTGTATATCTCTGGGGACGGAGGTATACGCTTACTACATTTTTGCCCCACATAACGCCCATGGCGCCCCAGCTTGCAGTCATGGTATTGTGCTTTTTCTCGTCGCCGGCTGTGACCAGCATCCATTCTTTTCCGATTTTTGTAAAGGGATTGAACTGAAGCTCCTCTGCTTTGATTTCACGAAATGCCATAATCTCTCCTCCTGTCTGTGCATTTTATGTCTCTGCTTTTTACGTTGGCGCCGGCACCGGGCGTCTGTCCCTGTATGCCGGCGCTGAAACGCTATTATTTTGCTATAACTCTGCGGAAGTTTTTCTTTCCTTTTTTGAGAATGACTCCGTCTCCTGAAAGAGCGTCTTTTGTGTAGAAGGTTCCGATATCGGTTACCTTCTCACCGTCCACGGTAACGCCGCCCTGCTGTACGGCACGTCTTGCCTCTGATCTTGACGGCACCAGACCGCTCCTGGAAAGCATGGATAAAATATCAATGCTGCCATCTTTGAAATCTTCCTCTGTCAGCTCTGCTGTTGGCATCTCTGCCGCATTTCCCTGGCTGAACAGCGCACGCGCGCTTTCCCGTGCTTTCTTCGCTTCTTCCTCACCGTGTACCAGCTTGGTCAGCTCAAATGCCAGGATTTCTTTTGCCGTATTCAGCTGCGCTCCTTCCCAGGAATCCATCTTATCGATCTCTTCAAGCGGAAGGAAGGTAAGCATGCGGATACATTTCAACACATCGGCGTCAGCCACATTTCTCCAGTACTGGTAGAAGTCGAAAGGAGAAGTCTTCTCCGGGTCAAGCCATACAGCGCCGGACTGGGTTTTTCCCATCTTCTTTCCTTCTGAATTGAGAAGCAGGGTTATCGTCATAGCGCCTGCATCCTTGCCCAGTTTTCTGCGGATCAGTTCTGTTCCGGCAAGCATGTTGCTCCACTGATCGTCTCCGCCGAACTGCAGGTTGCAGCCATATTTCTGGAACAGTGCGTAGAAATCGTATGCCTGCATGATCATATAGTTGAACTCAAGAAAGCTCAATCCTCTCTCCATCCTCTGCTTGTAGCACTCTGCCGTAAGCATTCGGTTGACAGAAAAATGTGGGCCCACTTCTCTGAGCAGTTCAATATAATTCAGATCCAGCAGCCAGTCCGCGTTGTTTACCATCAGCGCTTTGCCCTCGGAAAAGTCGATAAACCTGCTCATCTGTTTTTTAAAGCAGTCACAGTTGTGCTGAATCTGCTCCGGCGTCATCATGCTTCTCATGTCTGTTCTTCCGGAAGGGTCTCCGATATATCCTGTGCCGCCGCCGATCAGCGCGATCGGCTTATTGCCCGCCTCCTGCAGACGCTTCATCAGACACAGAGCCATAAAATGGCCTACATGAAGGCTGTCCGCCGTAGGGTCAAAGCCGATATAAAAAACAGCCTTTCCATTATTAACAAGCTCCCGGATTTCCTCCTCATCCGTAACCTGGGCGATCAGCCCTCTCGCCTGAAGTTCTTCGTAAATTCCCATCTTCTTTCTCTCCTTTTCTTGTTTTCCCGTTTGTGATTTTCCAAAATGTCAGACAATTTCGCTGAAAGGGGTCTGTCCCCTTTCGCCGAAGTCGTCTGACGCAACAAAAAATCCGTCCTTACTGTCTGACAATAAGGACGGATATAACCGCGGTACCACCTTGTTTTCCGGGCAGCTCACACTGTCCGGCTCTGTAAGTGCCTGAATCAGCACTCTGTGCGGTAACGTGCACTCACGTCACAGCCTACTGGTCAATAAACTGATTTTCGGTGTGAAGCTCCGGGATGTATTCACAAAACCGTATCATGCGCCTCTCATCAGCCGGCTGCTTTCTGTTTTCGCGGTATTCTGCTACTTCTTCCCTTCACAGCGTTTGTTTTATATTTCTGTTCTTACAGAGAGATATTAGACTATCCCCCGCCGTTTGTCAAGCCTGTTTTCTCTTTGTCTGTTCTTTCTTTTACCGTTCTTTTCGTCTGATTTTATTTTTGTTTCAGACCCATACCGCCGGATAAATTCAGCCGGATTCTGTCAGATGACTGAGGATATGGGACGCAGCTCTGACATTTGCCTCATCAGTCTGCCAGATTTTATATTCATCAAATCCCGGCAGCCCCATGGGCACCCCTTCTCTGCGAAAGAGCATTCTGCTCTCTTTCACGGTTTTTCCTGACATATGAAAAGATCTCACTCCGGTAAATGCCGCAAGATCCGGAATCGTCTCCGGTCCGATTCCCGCGCCGGCCAGTATCTCGATTTTCCCTTCCGCCTTTTTTATCAGCTCTGCCAGCAGAAATCTCCCCTCCCATGCGGACGCTCTCTGTCCGCTGGTCAGGATTGTATTAATCCCCAGTTTTCTGCACTGCTCCAGCGCTTCAAAAGGATCCCGGCACACGTCAAAAGCCCGGTGCATGGTTATCTTCATGCCTTGGGCCAGATGTACCATCTCATCCATCTGCTCCATATTCAGCGTTCCGTCAGGATTAAGGCTGCCGATTACAACTCCGTCAGCTCCCAGTTCCCGAAACATCTGCACTTCCTCCTTCAGCACATCCTGTTCATATCTGCTGTAACAGAAATCGCCAAATCTGGAACGCAGAAGAACACGTACCTCAAGATCTGTATATCTCCGAACCAGGCGGAAAAGAGCCGCGCCCGGCGATGTGCCTCCGATAATCAAATCAGAGCACAATTCTATCCGGTCTGCTCCTCCTGTCTGTGCCGCAATTGCAGACTCTACACTGTCTGCGCACACTTCCAGCACACAGCGATGATTCTCATACCTGCCTTTTTCTGTCGTCTCCATCCGTTCCCTTCTCCTGTTTCAGGCTTTTTATATCTTTACTGTGCCGGCCCGTTTCTTTACTTCCCTGTTCCGGACATTCTTTCTATTTAGGGCACTTTGACAGTGCGGCGCTGTCTGCGATTACAACAACATCACTGTGGAACTGAAGAATGGAAGCCGGCATTTCCGGCGTCACCGGGCCAAAGAACGCTTGTGCAACCGCGTCTGCTTTATCTTCTCCGCTGGCAATCAAAAGGATCTTTTTTGCCTTCATAATCGTTCCGATTCCCATGGAAACTGCCTGTTTGGGCACATCATCCGCGGATGCAAAGAATCTCTTGTTCGCCTCAATAGTGCTCTCTGTCAGATCAACGCAGTGCGTCATCTTATCAAAAATATCTGACGGTTCATTAAAACCGATATGTCCGTTGCGCCCGATTCCCAGAAGCTGAATATCCACACCTCCCAGTGAACGGATCAGTTTCTCATATCTTTCGCACTCTGCGTCAATATCTTCCGCCATGCCGTCCGGCACATTTGTATTTGCCGGATCAATATTGACACGGTCAAAAAGATGGCTGTGCATAAAATAATAATAGCTCTGGTCATTCTCATGATCCAGCCCGATATACTCATCCAGATTAACTGTTTTTACCTCAGCAAAATTCAGGTCTCCTCTGTTGTATCCTTCCACAAGCTGATCATATGTACCGATGGGCGAAGAACCGGTTGCAAGCCCCAGTACGCAGTCCGGTTTCAGAATAATCTGTGCCGCCAGGATATTGGCCGCTTTTCTGCTCATGTCCTGATAATCATTTGCCTCATAGATTCTCATATCTTTTTCCTCCTCAAATTACATATTCGTGCATTCTGCAGCCTGTCAGCATGTACCGCTGTCCGCACAGCGCCGGCGCCGGCTTCTGCCCGTCCCCGCTTACGTTCAAAGTTCCCCGGTCCCTGTATCTGTATCTGTGTCTGATCCGCCCTGCCTGAAGACTGCATCCAACTAAATTTATACTAACAATATTATGAACAAATAGCAAGAAAAAGAAGGGCAAATCCGCCCCAACCGGAAATATCCGGCATGGGATAATATGCTTTTATTCCTCATACCGGATATCCTTTAATATAAGTCCTCTGGCCGGAGCCGTTGCAGCCGCTTTTCCACGGTCTGCCGACTCCAGAATTTCTTTTATTCTTTCCGGCGGCCATGCGCCTCTCCCCACATTGATCAGAGTTCCCGCTATAATGCGCACCATATTGTAGAGGAACCCGTTCCCGCTGATCCGAAGCGTAATAATATCGCCGTCTCTTTCAATCGTAATATCATAGATCGTACGCACCGTACTTTTTACATCCGTGTGAATACTGCAGAAACTTTTAAAATCATGTTCTCCCCGAAGATAGCCCGCCGCCTCTCTCATTGCCTCCGGATTCAGCGGATAAGACAC
The DNA here is from genome assembly GCA_019117305.1 of Candidatus Mediterraneibacter merdigallinarum. GTDB lineage: Bacteria > Bacillota > Clostridia > Lachnospirales > Lachnospiraceae > Mediterraneibacter > Mediterraneibacter merdigallinarum. The sequence goes on from DWZZ01000027.1 coordinate 67,890, forward strand.
GTGAAATGTCGTAAATCTGCGCACCGGATCCGGCATCTCACGGTTGAGAATCCGGTACTCATAAGTCTTTACCGAATCCTGGTAACGGGGATGCCAGTTTTCCGGCACTTCCTCCGATTTTACAACTACAATGTCCTCCGGAAGGAGCCGGTTTACCGCATATGCAATCCGCTCCGGAGGGATGCCGGTTTTTGTATCAAACACTGCCACATTCCCTTCTGCATGTACCCCTGCATCTGTCCGGCTGGCGCCGATTACTTTAATCTCCTCGCCTGTCAGCTGCGACAGAGCCGCGTTTAATACTTCTTCCACAGTTATACCGTTTGGCTGCACCTGCCATCCGCAGTAGCCTGTACCGTCATAGGCAACTGTCAGTCTGATTCTCTTCATAATCTTTGCTCTCCCCGTCTCCACAGATACACATCTGTACCGGCCCGTCAGAAAATCCACAGCTTAAATGGAACAAATCTGCCCACAACAAAAATAACTACCATATAAAGGATCGTCGCAGCATAAGCTGCCCGGTCTCTTCCATGATATTTCAGCGGTTTCATCTTGGTCCGTCCCTCACCGCCGTGATAGCAGCGGGCCTCCATTGCCATTGCCAGATCATTTGCCCGACGGAACGCAGACACAAACAAAGGCACCAGGATGGGAATCATGGCCCTGGCTCTCTGGATCAGATTGCCTGACTCAAAATCCGCTCCCCTGGCCATCTGGGCCTTCATAATCTTATCCGTTTCCTCCAGAAGAATCGGAATAAACCGCAGGGCGATGGACATCATCATGGCCACCTCATGGACCGGAACACGGATCTTGTTCAGCGGATGAAGCAGCTTCTCGATTCCGTCTGTCAGACCGTTCGGTGTAGTGGTAAATGTCATGATGGAAGATCCTGCAACCAGATACATCAGCCTCACTGCCATGAAAACCGATGTCCGCAGACCGCCTTCCGTAATTGTGATTATCCAGAAATGAACCAGAGTCTCCCCGCCTCTTGTAAGCAACAGATTCATGACCACTGTAAAAAGAAGCAGAATTACAACAGGTTTCAGCCCTTTGACAATGTACTTCAGCGGCACTTTTGACAGATGTATGACTGTCCCCAGAAAGGCTGTGGCAACAACATATCCCGGAAGGCTGTTCTGTATAAATAAGGATATCAGAAAAAGCAGGGTACAGACAATCTTCACCCTGGGATCCAGTCTGTGGATCCGGCTTTCTGCCGGATAATACTGTCCGATTGTAATATCTCTAACCATGTAAACTCCTCATTATCTCATCTGCCGCCTCCTGAATCGTAGTTGCATCCGGAGATACCGAAAAACCTCTCTCCTTCAGGTCGTGCATCACATAGGTTACCTGGGGCGCCGCAAGCCCCACTTTTTCCAGTTCTTTATAGTGGGAAAATACTTCCCGGGGCGTCCCGTCCAGCATCATTTCTCCATGATTCATCACAATGATCCGCTCCACATACCGGGCGATATCTTCCATACTGTGTGACACAAGGATTACTGTCATTCCGGTCTCTTTGTGGAGATGTTCCACCTGATCCAGTATCTCGTCCCGGCCCTTCGGATCCAGCCCTGCCGTAGGCTCGTCCAGCACCAGCACCTTCGGGTGCATGGCAAGGATTCCCGCTATGGCCACCCGGCGTTTCTGTCCACCGGACAGCTCAAAGGGAGACTGTTTATAATATTTTTCCGGAAATCCTACCAGATCCAGAGCCCATCGGGCATTCCGCTCGCATTCTTCCTGGGACAGGCCCTGATTTTTCGGTCCGAAACATACATCGGTAATAACATCCACTTCAAAAAGCTGATACTCCGGATACTGAAACACAAGCCCCACCTGCCCTCTCAGCTTTCGCATATCATAGCCCTCTTCATATATGCTGCGTCCGTCATAGTACACCGTTCCCGACGTAGCTTTAATCAGTCCGTTCAGATGCTGAATCAGGGTGGATTTTCCGGAACCGGTATGTCCGATAATTCCCACAAACTGTCCCTGGGGGATCTCAAGATTTACATCTTTCAGCGCGCGCTTCTCATAAGCCGTCCCCTGACTGTATACATAATTCACATGCTCTAACTTAATTGACATAATGCTTCCACCAATTCTTCCCTTCTCAGGATGCCCCGGGGCAGGTCAAGCCCCCGGTTTCTCAGTTCCTCTGCCAGCATGGTAACCTGGGGCACATCCATCCGGTACCGCTTCAGCTCGTCCACCCGACTGAAGATTTCCCGGGGTGTACCGTGCATAACAATATGCCCGTCGTCCATGACAAACACCTGATCCGCGTCAGTCACTTCTTCCATATAATGGGTAATCAGAATAACTGTAACATTTTTTTTCTTCTGCAGCTTTTCTACCGCATCAATAACCTCCCGCCGTCCATTTGGATCCAGCATTGCAGTAGGTTCATCCAGGACAATGCACTTTGGTTCCATGGCAATGACTCCGGCTATGGCAACCCTCTGCTTCTGTCCGCCGGACAGTTTGTTCGGAGAATGAGTACGGTACTCCAGCATTCCTACCGCACGCAGACTGTCCTCCACCCGCTTCCAGATCTCGTCTGCAGGCACGCCCAGATTTTCCGGGCCGAATCCCACATCTTCTTCTACTACAGTTCCGATAATCTGGTTGTCCGGGTTCTGGAAAACCATGCCGGCGGTCTGTCTTACATTCCACAGCTCTGCCGGATCTTTCGTGTCCCGGCCGTCCACCCACATAGTTCCGCCTGTAGGAACAAGAATCGCATTCATGTGCTTGGCCAGGGTAGATTTCCCTGAGCCGTTGTGTCCCAGTATGGCCACGAAAGAGCCCTGGGGCACATCAATATTCACACCGTCAATAGCGCGGTTTGTCCCTATGATGTTGCCTTCCTCATCACGCTTGTCATATTCATATATGAGATTTTCGGAATGTATCATTTCCATCGGTTTATCCGACCTCCGTTCTATCTGACTGACACCTGCCGGCTGTTCGATATGGCTGACTGCAGTCCATTGCATTTTATTTTACGGCATGAGACAGCATTTTTCAACCCCGGATATAGAGCCTCATAAATTAAAAAGCAAAAGCATCTTTTTCAGACACTTCTGCTTTCTTTTCTATATTTTCTTCCCCATAAACCCTTCTCCGAACACCTCACTTGTCTCGGTAAACATAAGAAATGCGCTTTCGTCCACCTCAAGCACTGCATTTTTTACCCGATATGCCTCCGACTTGGAGCAGGCGCACAGAAGCACCTCCCTGCTCTCTCCTGTATAACTTCCCGTTCCCCTGACAATCGTCACTCCCCGCTCTGTTACTTCACTGATCTGACGCGCCGCCGCTTTTCCTCTGCCTGTTATTATAATTGCCAGCGTTCCCGCCGCAATTCCATACAGAATCTTATCTACAACGATAGTAGAAACGGCTGTCGATGCCACTCCATAGAGCACGGAGTCCACGTCTCCGAAAGCCGGCCAGCCGAGCGCGATAATTACAACATCTATAATCATGGTAATTACCCCCAGGGAAAAATAGGGCTTCTTTTTTTTCACTACCATTGCTATAAAGTCAATCCCCCCGGATGAAGAACCGTGCATATAAAACAAAGCCATTCCTGCCCCGAGACACGCGCCGGAATACACAGCCGCCAGAATCCGGTGCCCCCGGTAAATGGGAAACGCAGGGAATATAATGTCCAGAAATAATGTGGAAATAAGCATACTGACAGCGGTTTTCAGCAGAAATCCCCTCCCGATTACCCTGTAGCTGATCACTGCAAGAGGAACATTCAGAAGAAGGGTTGTAAGCCCCAGAGGAAATCCCCAGAGGTGATTCAGGATCAAAGACAGACCGGAGATCCCGCCCGGCGCGAAATCCGCGTTTTTCGCAAAAGTCCAGATACCGGCAGCATACAGAATACTGCCGGCAATATCATAAAGAATATCCGCCGCAATCCGCCCGGCTCTTTTTGTATTTCTGCTGATCTCTGTTTTCATAGCGTCCCCCGCTGAATACATAATAAAAATTATAAGCCAGAATCAGAATATGTATATTACTGAAATTTTATACGGGAACTTTTCAAACAGCGCTCCGGCAATTTCCCCCGCCGCATCAGACTTCTATTCTTGCGCATTGACTTTTATCCGAAATCGGATTAAAATCTATCATATTTACGCAAAAAAATGTAACCTGTCCGACTCGGCCCTGTGGCTTTTTTATTCCCTGTATGAAAGCAGCGAGCCTCTCACTCAGACTGCGCTCTGCGCTGCCTGGCACTATCCGCCCCAGACCATTAATTCGCTGCTGAAAAAAATGGAACGGCAGGGATATCTGGTTCTGGCTCCTGCCAGCGGCAGTCAGAAAACCAAAGTTATCCTTCTGACAAGACAGGGGCAGAAACTCATGGACGATGTTATCTCTCCCCTGATTCTGGCAGAAAACAGAGCGCTGCAGAACCTGACGGGGGAGGAGCAGCGCGCTCTTCTTGAATTAACCGGGAAATACTCCGCCTGTCTGCAGAAAGAAATTCACTAATCAAAGCACAAGAGGTATTATATGGATTCAACAAAGCTTTTTACTCAAACGCATCCGGTAAAACTTTTCTTTACCGCGTCCATTCCGGGCGCCGTCAGCATGCTGGCATCTTCCCTTTATCAGACACTGGACGGAGTTTTTGTGGGGCAGTTTATCGGTCCGACTGCTTTTGCCGCCATAAACCTTGCCATGCCTTTTGTTATCATCAATTTCTCGCTGGCAGATCTGATCGGCGTAGGTTCTTCTGTCCCCATTGCCATCAGCCTAGGGGAGAAGAAAAAGGAACGGGCCGACAATATTTTCACCTGCGCCTGTCTGCTCATTGTGCTGACCGGCATCCTGATCGGAGCCGCCATGTATCTGGCAGCACCTCTTCTGATCCGCCTTATGGGTGCGGAAGGCACATTTGCCGGCCGGGCCGTCCAGTATCTGCGGGTCTATGCGGTCTGCTCCCCAGGCACCACCATAGTCTTTGCTCTGGACAACTATCTGAGGATCTGCGGCTACATCCGGGGCAGCATGTTCCTCAATATTCTCATGTCCCTTCTGTGCGGACTGCTGGAAATTCTGTTTCTGGACGCATTTGGCTGGGGCGTGTGGGCAGCGGCACTTGCAGGATGTACCGGCATGTTTATCTGCGCGCTGATTGCTCTTATACCGTTTTTCCGCGGAAAAGCGCTGCTGCGCTTCTGCCGGCCCCGTTTTCACCTGCAGATGTTCCGCCAGATACTGAGCTGCGGCAGCCCCAATTTTCTTAACAATATCGCGGGAAGGATTACATCTATACTGATGAACGCCATCCTGGTGCGGCTGGGCGGCACTATGGCAGTCTCTGTATATGGGATCCTGATGTTTGCAGACGGATTCATCCAGCCCCTCCTCTATGGCATGTGCGATTCTCTGCAGCCTGCTGTAGGCTATAACTGGGGCGCCCGTAAATTTTCCCGCGTACGGGCCATTGAACGCTGCTGTTTTCTGGCAAGCGCTTTTATCTCTGTTCTGTCAGCTCTG